>JAJZNC010000033.1 GCA_021848045.1 archaeon | reverse complement strand
GATCGTGCAGCTCGCGGTCCCCAGGAAGACGGTGAACCCTGAGGTCTACGCCACGGTGTCGGGGCTCCGACAGGAGGACGTGATTTCATGCGTGGGAGAGGTCAAGGAGAGCAAGGCCGCCCGCCAGGGGTTCGAGGTCGTCCCCAGGTCGGTGGAGGTGATCGCCAGGTCCGCGGCCCCGCTCCCCCTGGACCCCAGGGGGGTGACCCCGGCGGCTCTCGACACGCGACTCGAGTGGAGGTCGCTGGAGCTCAGGCGCCCAGAGACCACGGCGGTGTTCAACATCGAGAACGCCCTCGTCCAGGGGTTCGAAGAGTACCTCCAGGGGTCGGGGTTCATCAGGGCTTTCACGCCGAGCATAATCGGCGGGGTGTCCGAGGGCGGTTCGGAGGTCTTCAAGATCGACTACTATGGAAGGGAGGCGTTCCTCAGGCAGGACCCCCAGCTCCACCGGCAGCTGACAATCGCAGGCGGGTTCGACCGGATCTACGACCTCGGCACCAACTGGAGGGCCGAGCTCTCGCACACCCCGCGCCACCTCAGCGAGCACAGGACCATAGCCCCGGAGATCGGCTTCATCGCCGACGAGAGGGACGTGATGCGCGTCGAAGAGGAGATGCTGGTCCACGGGATCGAGAAGGCGTCCAAGAGGTGCCCGAACGAGCTGGCCGTCCTCAAGCGCGAGCTCCCGCTGCCGAAGACGCCCTTTCCGGAGATCGACTTCCCGGAGGTCTACGGCATACTGCAGTCGAAGGGAAAGGAGCTCCCCAGAGGCGAGGACCTCGACGAGGAGTCGAAGGACCTCCTCGCCGCCTACGCCAGGGAGAAGTTCGGGACCGACTTCTTCTTCGTGAACCGGTTCCCATCGAAGCCGAAGCCATTCTACATCATGAGGTACGACGACGACCCGGAGTTTGCCAGGTCGACGGACTTCTTCTTCGGGAGCCTCGAGCTGTCCTCGGGGGGGCAGCGCGAGCACAGGCACGAGAAGATCATGGCCCAGATCAAGGAGAAGGGGATGGACGCGAAGTCGCTCGCCTGGTTCACGGAGCCCTTCCGCTACGGCGTCCCGCCCCACGGCGGGTTCTCCTTCGGCATAGAGCGGTTCACCGCAAGGCTCCTGGGGATAGAGAACGTCAAGGAAGCGGTCCTCTTCCCCAGAGACCCGGAGAGGCTGCAGCCGTAGGGACGGGGGACCCGCCGCGAGGGCCCCGTCAGGCGATGGTCTCCTCAGAACCTTCGGGGGCGCGCTCAGCCGGCGCCCGTCACGGTGAGGGTGACGTTGTTCGACTCCACCCCTCCGGGGATCTGGACGAAGAAGGTCGCCGTGCCGGTGAAGGGCGCATACACCCACACGCTGCAGTACGCCGCCGGCGTCGCGAGCTGTGGGATATACTCGCACGCGCCCACCACCCCTGGGGTGGACGACACGACGTCCAGCAAGGAGAGGACCGTCTGGGATGTCTCGGAGCCCGTGACGACGTTCCCGGTCCCGTCATAGAGGACCACAGGGACGTAGAACTCGGTGAAGGGACACTGTCCGATGCACACCCGGTGTCCCATGCCGGCCACGTAGCCGTTCCCTGCCCCGCCTACCGTCCCCGCCTGGGCTGTGAGGCTCGACAGGGTCAGGTCCACGCCGGTCACCGGCACCTCCACCGTCAGGATGGCGCTCCCGGAGCTCGCCTGGTTGTACGCATCGCCGCTATAGGAGGCGGTTATCGTCTGGGTCCCGACGGACGAGGGCATGTAGGCCACGGAGCAGCTCCCTGACGAGAGCGTGCACCCGCTGGAGGGTGCGAACGTCCCGCCCCCTTTCGTCGAAAATGTGACCGTCCCCGTCGGGGACGAGCCGGATACTGTCGCCTTGCAGGACACGCCCGACCCGAGCGAGACAGTCGAGGGCGAGCAGGACACCGCGGTGCCGGTGCTGGCCGGCGATATGTACTCCAAGACCTGAGCGGTCCCCCTGTCAGCGACCCAGACGTTCCCGCTGCCGTCGACGGCCACCCCGGTGACGTCGCTGCCGACGCCGTTGGTCAGGGACAAGGTCACCCTTGTGTAGGGGGGTGCGATCTCTGCCACCGCGCCCGCGGCGTTCTCGACGACCCAGAGGTTGCCGCTGGGGTCGAAGGCGAGGGAGTTCGGCGTGGAGACTCCTGTGATTGTCCTGACGGGCGCGCCCGTGTAGGGGTAAGCGAACTCCTGTATCGAGTTGGCGGAATAGAGGCTCACCCACATGTTCCCGCTGCTGTCGAAGGCGACGTCGGTGGGACTCGCGCTCACCGACCTCAGCAGAGTCACGGCCGGGGAGGTCATCGGGTTCGATATGCCCACCAGCTGGTCCACCAACGTGCTCGATATGTAGAGGATCCCTGCGGGGCCGAAGTTCAGGCCGTTGGCCGAGTTAAGCGCGAAGCTGCTCGACGGGGATTCGGAAGAGCTGAACGGCGGGGTGAACCCGTAGACTTTGCTCCCTGCGTAGTCTGCGACCAGCAGGTTCCCCGACGAGTCGAACGCGATGCCGTTCGGGGAGAACGCGAGGTTCAGGGTGAAGGAGGGGACGCTGGAGCTTGTCACGGGCGCCACATACTCCAGGATGGTGTCCGCCGGGCCGTCAGACACCCAGAGGTCGCCGTGCGAGTCGAACGTCAGCGAGTAGTTGCTGTGGTTGAGTACCACGCTCGGGGACTGGCTCGCGCTGAAGGCGAAGGACGCCGGAGCCGTCAAGGCCGAAAGGGCGAATACGAGAAGGACCGCGATTGAAAGAAGGCGGACCCCACTGCCGCTAAAACGCAACGAAGCTGAGCCGATCTGGCACCGTATTTAGCCGTTGTAGTTTGCGACGTCAGGTCCCGGTGCCCTCCGTCCTTTCGGTCAGGCTCTAGGAATAGAGGCTTGCGGCCACTTCCCGTTCCGTCTCCATCAGGAGGTCTATCCCCCTGGCGCCCTTGACCGCCGCCCTCAGCTTGTCGAAGTCCCCTACCCGCCGCTCGCTCCTCCTCGCCGGTACGATGACCTTCGTCTTCTTCTCCCCGTCCGGGAGGTAGACCGTGTTGACGGTAAGGACCTTCGCGGGGAAGAACACGTCCTCGAGGAACTTCCTGTCGTTCCCGCCCGCGCCGACCACCCACACCCTCCCCTTCAGCGCGTTCTCGAGCTCCTCCACCAGGAGAGGATTGCCTCGCAGGGCCGGCATGTCCGACCGGTCGAACTCGAGCACGTAGCTCCCGTTCACCTCGGACGCCTTCTTCAGGGTGGCCTTCTGCAGCTCCACGACCCTGTCGGAGAGCTGGGCCACGGCCCTCGAAGCCTCCACGTCGGCCTGCGTGACCTCGCCGCGCGCGAGCCGCGCTTCGCAGTTGCCGCAGAGCATCCCCGTCTTCGCGTCGAAGAAGCAGATGGGGAGCTTCGGCTGCATCGAAGAAAAGCACCCCTGCACACGCATAAAAAATGTTCGGCGGGAGAAGGGGCAGACGGTCGGGGAAGGGGCGGCTTCCTGGCTCCCTCTTCTCCCCAGCTTACGCTTGTATGGCGCTCCTGCGTCGCCTTTTGAGCCGTCTCTCGGGGTGTTACTTCCCGAGTTTGATCTCTATGGAAGAGACGTTGCTCATGCCGCCGGTGATGGTGCTCTTGACCTGCTCCGTGTTGATGGAGATGCCCTGCACCCGGACGTCTGTGGCGAACCGCTTCGTCAGCACCTGGGCGACATCGACCGCCCGCGAGATGGCTCGTCCTCGAGCCTTCACGGTGACCGTGTTCGACCCGTTGTTGATCTGTGTGAGCACAGCAAGCACGTAATTCACTAGACTGGACGAAGTGTTAACTTCAGTCCATTTGTCGGCTTTTTGCCCACATAGACCGTGTTTGGTTCGCGTGGTTGCGCTTCTTCGTGTTCTGGTTGGTTGGCCATTGTGCCATCCGAGGCGTCGGGGTCTAATTAAGCGCTGCGCATCAGCTCCCCGTCTCACCCCGTCCGACTGCTGCCCCATCGTCGGCAATGGTTCCGAGGGATCGCCTCTCCAGTGGAGAGGCGCGTAAAATCGCCGCAACATGTCTCCTCGCGCTGGCCAAGCGACTCTTTTCGACACGAAACCCGTCGTAGAGAACCGTCCAAGCCTCGCGTCGGCCGGCAGGGGTTTCGTTCGCTTCTCCGAGCGGCTGCATTGACCCGCACGACGGCGACTTTCAAGACCCAAGGCAAAATCTGGCGCTAAGTTTAACCCCGATGGTCGGGGCGCGCCCGTCGTGCGCCTCTTCGAATATCAGGCCAAGGAGCTCTTCAAGGAGTACGGCCTGTCCGTCCC
>JAJZNC010000028.1 GCA_021848045.1 archaeon | reverse complement strand
GAGGTTGGGGCGGAAGACTACGAACCCCTTCACCCCGTACCTGACGTCGGCTAGCTCCGCCTTCTCGGAGACCAGGTCGTACCACTCGCCGAACTGCTTGTACTTGTCGGGGAGGGGGGCTTTTGCCAAAACTTACGTCGCGCCCGCCCGGGCCACGAGATTTAAGGGTTCGTCGCTCCGGGCCCTGGCTCAGGCCCCGAGGGTCGTGGCTATCACCGCGGAGCCGATCGCAAGGAAGACCACCACCGAGAGGGCCCTCAAGCGCCTCGGGGAGAGGACCCTGGCCAGCCTGTTCCCCAGGGCGGTCTCGACGCCCACCGCCGCCACCAGCCCGACGACCGCCCCCGCGAAGACGAGCAGGGCGTCCTGGAACCTCGCGAGGAGCACCACCGTGAGCACCTCCGTGGCGTCGCCCGAGAGGTCGAGCAGGACCAGGGTGAGCACGGCGGGCGCGAAGACCGACCACGGGCTCGGCGCCGGGCGCCGGAGGAGCCTCTCCTCCCTCTCGTCGGCGTCCCGGGCGTCCCTGGAGAGGCGCGAGAGCTCCAGCCCCGCGTACGCCAGCATTATGGCGCCCCCTGCCAGCCTGATGGCGAAGACCGGCACGAGCCTGATGAGCAGCGACCCGGCGGCAACTATCACCGCGGAGGTCATGACGAAGGCCACGGACCCTGCCGCGAAGACGACCGCCGGCTTGGTCTTGGTGCTCAGCGCCAGGAGGAAGAGCGCGTCCTTGTCGGTCAGCTCGGCGACGAAGATCGTCCCGACCGTGGTGACGAGGGCGGCGAGGAGGGCTGGCTGGGTCACTCAGACCTGCACTCCGGGGCGGGCGCGCGGCACGGGGACGCCAGTCGCGCCGTCCGCGTAAAGCCTTTCCAGGGGGACGAGGAAGAGTGATATCTGCCCCGGACACCCGCGAGCGCGAGATACCAGATGGCAGGGCCCACCATAGGGTTCCAGGGGGAGCACGGAGCGTACAGCGAAGAGGCGATCTTCAAGGAGTTCGGGAGGCGGGTAGGGACCCACCCGGCGGCCAGCATCAGGGAGGTCTTCCAGCTCACCGAGGCGGGCAAGGTCGACCTGGGCGTGGTCCCGGTGGAGAACTCGGTCGAGGGGAGCATCAACGAGACCTACGACATGCTCCTCTCGTCGACCGTCAGGGTGGTGGGGGAGATAGTCCTGAGGGTGGTGCACTGCCTCATAGCGCTACCCACGGCCAGGCTCTCCGGGATAAGAGTGGTCTATTCGCACCCGCAGGCGCTCGCCCAGTGCCGCAACTTCGTCACCTCGACGGGGCTCGAGCCCATCGTGACCTACGACACGGCGGGGAGCGTCAAGATGATCAAAGAGAAGCGGCTCGAGGGAGCGGCGGCGATCGCGGGGCAGAGGGCGGCCGAGATATACGGCCTGAAGGTCCTCAAGAAGGGGATAGAGGACTACGCCACCAACTCGACGAGGTTCCTCGTGATACGGCGCGCGAGCGAGGCGGTCGCGGGAGGGGCTCCGGGCCGGAGGAGCAAGACCTCGCTCATATTCGCGGTGAAGCACAGGCCGGGCTCGCTCTACAACGCGCTCGAGGCCTTCGCGAGGGCGGGGATCAACCTCACGAAGATCGAGTCGCGCCCCACCAAGGAGAGGCCTTGGGAGTACTACTTCTTCGTGGACATCCAGGGGGATGCGAAGGACCCGAAGGTCGCGGGGGTCCTCTCAGAGCTAGAGGCCAGGGCAGCGTTCTTGAAGGTCCTGGGGTCGTATCCGCGGTCGAGGGCGGACCGCCCCTGACCCCCGACGAGGACTCCCTCTCGAGGGTCTCCGAGGAGGTGTCGGCGTGCGAGCTCTGCCCGCTCTCGAAGACCAGGACGCGGGCGGTCCCCGGGGAGGGTCCCACGGACGCCGAGGTCTTCGTGGTGGGGGAGGGGCCGGGGAGGAACGAGGACGCGCAGGGGAGGCCCTTCGTGGGGGCTGCGGGGAGGCAGCTCGACGGTCTCCTGGGCGCGGCCGGCCTCGAGAGGGGGCGCGTCTTCATCACCAACATAGTGAAGTGCCGCCCTCCGGAGAACCGCCGCCCCGCGAGGGGCGAGGCTGACGCCTGCCAGGGGTACCTCAGGAGGCAGCTCGCGCTCGTCAGGCCCAGGGTGGTCGTCCTACTGGGGGACAGCGCCCTCAAGCGCTTCCTCCCGGACGAGGGGCTCGCCACCTCCCACGGGAGGCTGCTGGAGGCGGGGGGGCTCTCCCTCTTCCCGACGTACCATCCGGCCGCGATGATCTACAACCGGTCCCTCGAGGAGGTGTCTAGGAGGGACTTTGTCGAGCTGGGACGCCTCGTGTCACGGGGCGCAGCCAGGCCCTAGTCGCTGTCTCGTAATAGTATGTACGCCGCGAGTAGGACCAGTATGAGGGCAGACCCCAGGCCTGCCGCCGTGTTGCGCTTGCCCAGCTCGTAGAGGGCCGCCGGAGAGAGGAAGAGCAGCACGATGACCAGGATGTTCCTGAGGTTGGCGCCCTGGAGCTTGACAGGTGGGAGGATGATGTAGCTGAAGAGGAGGATGACCGCGGGGAAGACCAGCGCGTACCTCCCGTCCATCACGTTGTAGACCGCGGTGGAGAGGTTGCCGCTCGCGGAGTACCACGCCGCGAGGAAAGACAGGACGAGCGCGACCATGGCGAGGGCCTGGAGCCTCTTGCTGAGGGAGAACGTGCTCGACCTGCGCGAGGCCGCGGGCTCGGAGGTGAAATCCAGGAGCGCCGCGCAGACGACCGCGGCGAACCCGAGGAGGAAGATGTAGTTGTTCTGGCTCACCTCGATGTAGACCAGCTGCGGGAGTACGGACGAGAAGCCTACCCCGGCCCAGACGTACAGCGCGTAGACGAAGTTTATGATGAACGGGGCGGCGTAGAGGAACAGGGCGACGTCGCCGTTCCTCCCTTCTACCTTCTCGCTCAAGTACGCTCACCGCGCGTCCAACACGGGGTTAAAACTCTTCTCTTACAGGAGCTTTCTTCCGAAGACCAGGTACGCGGTGTGAGCGACCATGAACATCGACGGCCTGGTCATCCCGGGCCTCGCCTCGATGTTCCTGGCTATGAGCTCCAGCGTCTCGGTGGCGACGAAGCCCTCGTCGTGCAGCGTTTGGACGAGCCTCTCCGCCTGGTTCATCGTCGGGCAGATGGCCGCGAGCATAGCCGAGGGGGCCAGCGCCTCCCTGACGGGCTTCACCAGCTCCCACGGGTCTCCCATGTCTATGAGGGCGGCGTCGAGGTCCCTCTCCTCGATCCCGGCCTTTGCGTCCTGGTTCTTGAGGGTCACGTTCTTGGCCAGCCCGAACCGCTCGAGGTTCCTCCTCGCGCCCGCCTGGAACTCGGCGCTGAGGTCGTAGCTGTAGACCTGCCCTTCCGGGGCTGCCGCGTAGGCCATGGCCGCGGTCGCCGCGCCGCTCCCCGTCCCCGCCTCGAAGACCCGGCTCCCAGAGTGGATCCCGCACTTTACGATTATCATCCCGATGTCCTTGGGGTAGATCACCTGGGTCTTCCTCGCGAACTTCATGACGATGTCCTCGAGGGTGGGCTTGAGGATCACAAGCTCGTCGTTGAGCGTGGTCAGCACCCTTGTGCCGTAGTCCTTGCCCACGAGGGAGGTGCAGTCGAGTATCCCCAGGTGGGTGTGGAGCTTGGGCGTCTCCGAGACCCTGACCAGCCACTTCCTCCTCTTGTCCCTGTAGACGAGGATGAACGAGTCGGCTTCTATCTTGGGCATCTGTGTTCCGGGCGCCGCTCCCGCTAACGTTTATATTGGTTCCCGCGCCAAAAGTCCAGACAGACATGAGCAGCGGCACAGAGCAGGGGACGGGCCAGGGGCGTTTCTTGGACAGCTCGAAGGAAAAGCCCGTGAAGGTGGGCGAGGAGCTCGACGTCACGATATCCGAGGTGAGCAGGCGGGGCGACGGCGTCGCGAGGGTCCAGGGGTTCGTGATATTCATCCCCAACACCAAGCAGGGGACCCAGGCCAAGATCAGGATCAAGGAGATTAGGCCGAGCTTCGCGACCGCGGAGCTCGTCGACGGCGGCTCGGGCGCCTGAGCTAGGCTCTCCACCAGTCAAAGCCGAGAAAGTCCACCTTCCTGGACTCCTCGTTGGCCACCGCGATTATGAACTGCTTCCTCACGGTGGTCGCCAGCCTCCCCGACCTCACCATCGCCGTGGCCGTGACCCGGGCCCCGTCCTTCTCGACCTGCACGAGGTACGGCGCGTGGTCTATCCCGGGGCCGTGCTCGTAGACGGCAAAATCCGACCCGAACTTTATCCCCGGCCCCACCACGAAGCCCGAATCCCTGAGCAGGGAGTACACCAGGTACTCCTCGCGGAAGTTGGGATATCCCGTCGCGCAGAG
>JAJZNC010000050.1 GCA_021848045.1 archaeon | reverse complement strand
GCGGTCAAGTCCAGGGCGGGGCCGGGTGTCCTGAGGGAGGCGAGGAGGCGGCTCCGGGACTGCTCCACCGTGGCGGACGCGGCGGCGGCCTCGGGCGTCGGGCTCCGCGAGCGGGTCACCTCCATGCACGACGCCACCGAGGGCGGGGTCCTGGGCGCCGCCTCGGAGCTCTCCTCCGCGTGCGGGCTGCCCGTCTTCGTCGAGGCGGAGAGGGTAGACGTCCCCGAGGAGTGCGCGGCGGTCTGCGGTGCGTTCGGGCTCGACCCCCTGACAACGCTGAGCGAGGGGACGCTCCTGGTGACCTGCAAGCCGGGTTCGGTCGAAGACCTCCGCGGTGCGCTCGCGGGCGCGGGGATATCGTCGTGCGAGGTGGGGAGGGTAGGCGCGAGGGAGGAGGGGGAGGGCCTATGGCTCTCCAAGCGCGGCTCGAGGCCCAGGCGCCACGCCCCCGCGCCCGACCGATACTGGGAAGCGTACTCGCGCGCGGCGAGAGTGCCGCTTCGCGGGCGCTGAGGATCGCCGCCCATCGGGACGACACCGGGGCTCGACGGGCTCGCTGGACGGAAGGCGCCTCGCGGCGGCGGCTTGAAAGGTTCAAGAGCCGGATGCCCGCCCTCCGCCCGAGCGCGTCTACCCTGTCCTCGACCGAAGTGGCGGCGTCCCTGATCATGCACCTGAAGCCGGAGGAGTGGCAGGCCCTAAGGGCCCTCGAGAGGTGCACCCTCGGCAAGGCCACCACCTCTGCCGAGTCCATCGCGAAGGTCTCGGGGCAGCCGCTCGACAGGGTGGTCTTCGGACTCTCGGAGCTCAACAAGAGGAGGCTCGTCGGTTCGGGGAGGACCTACGAGATGTACGGCCCTGCGGTCGACCTCCTAGCGCTCAAGTTCTACGCGGACAAGGACTACGCCCACGCCCTGGGCAAGCTGATCGCGAAGGGAAAGGAGTCCGACGTCTACGAGGTCCTCTCGGGGAAGGGCGACCTCTACGCGCTCAAGCTCTTCAGGCTCGGGAGGACGAGCTTCAGGGACGTCGCCCGCAAGCGCCACGCCTCCCCCCGGCAGCTCAACACGTGGCTGGACGTCAACTACGAGGCCGCGCGGCGGGAGTTCAACGCCCTGACGAGGCTCAGGGAGGCCACCAAGAACGTACCGGTGGCGGTGGCCACCAACAGGCACACCGTCCTCCTTGAGGAGCTGCCCGGGGTCAGGCTCGCCACCAGGCCGGAGCTGGTCGACGCCGAGGACGTACTCAGGCGGGTCGTGGAGACGGTGCGCGACGTCTACCAGGGGCAGGGGATGATAAACGGGGACCTCAGCGAGTACAACATTCTCACCGACGGGGAGAGGGTCTGGCTCATCGACTGGCCGCAGTGGGTGGGGAGGGACCACCCCAACGCGAGGGAGCTCATGGCGCGCGACCTGGGGGCGGTCGCGCGGTTCTTCGCCAGGGGCTACGGGGTCGCCGCCGACCGGGACGAGCTCGTCCGGTTCGTCGCCGGGACGGGGCCGTTCCCGCAGCTCAGAACAGGATGATCCGCTTCTCGAGTATCAGCTTGGTGATCTTGCGGATGTCGGCGAGCTGGTCGTCGATTATCCCCTCGACCTCCGACTTTACAGCGGAGAGCTTCGTCCCCTTCTCCAGGACCACCGCCGCGCTCGCTATCTGGGGCTGGTCGATCGGGCTCCCGATCCTGCTGAGTATCCTCACGTAGGCCTCCCTCACGCCCTTGACCTCGCCGGCTATCTTCTCCGCCGCCTGGAGCGCAACCGCGTTGTAGAGCTTGCCGGTGTGGTTGACCGGGTTCTTCCCCGCGGTCGCCTCCATGGAGTACTGGCGCATCGGAGAGATCAGCCCGTTGACCCGGTTCCCCCGCCCCGTGTTGCCGTCGTCGCCCTGCTCCGCGGAGGTCCCGGTGACCGTGAGGTAGTAGCTCCCGTGCTTCGCGTCGTCCGCCTGGTTCAGCCGTACGTTCACGTCGAGGGGGGACTTGGCCACGAGGTCGTCGACCTCCGACCTGACGTCGTCGATGATGCTCTTGTACTCGCTGGCGTCCTTGACCTTGCCCCCGACCATCGCGGCTGCGACGGTGACGTTGAGCTTCTTGCCCACCCGCATCCCCATGACCTTCACGTCCTCTCCCACGGCGGGGTATCTGGTCTTGAACTTGGCAGAGTTCAGGAGCTGCTCGACCTCGAAGACGACGTTCTCCGTCGGGGAGAGCGGCGCGAAGCCGACCCCGATCGAGGTGTCGTTCGCGATGGGCATCGCCTGCTTCCTCAGGAAGACGTCGACGAGGTCGCGCGAGCCCGGCCTGATCATCGTGTCGACGCGCGTGTGCTTCTTCGGGTCGAGGAACCTCATCGTACCCTCGATGTAGCCCGCTATCGCGCCCTTGGCGAGGGTCGCGACGGGGACCTGCTCGTCCTTGCCGTGGAACGGCACGACGTCGGTCGCCCTGCCCGCCACCAGTATGAATATCGGCTCCGTGACCTTGCCGCCACCGAAGCTTGCCTCTGACTTGCCGCCAACGAGGAGGCCCTTGTCCACGTTGTGGTGGAATATCACGTCGAAGTTGTCGAGATAGTACTTTGACAGCGCGATCGAGACCGCCTCGCATGCGCCGTCGATTATGCTGTCGGGGTGCCCCAGGCCCTTCCTCTCTACGATCTCGACCTCGAGGTCGGAAACAGACTGTGGGAGCTGCTCGGAGTGTACGGTCCTCAAGGCGCCACTCTCACAGGGAGCTCTCGAGCTTCACGTAGAGGACGTTGTCTCCCCTGACGATGACCCTCCCGTAGTTGGCGGAGAGCCTCCCGCCCTCGAACTCCTCCGCGTCTTCGAGGATGAGGTTCATGAAAGCGTCGACGTTGGAGACGCGCCCGCGGTACTCCACGTCCGTCTTTAGGCGTACGGTCGCCTTCTTTGTTATCGCCTTCTGCAGGACTGCGAGTGGCCTCTTCTGTGCCTGTTGAGGGGAGTTCACTTTTGTCGCCCGACTCCCGTCGTGAATAAAAACGTATCTTCCGGATTCCTCAGGCTAATAGAATATTCCGGTCTAGCACCGCCTTGACCACGTGCCGGTGGCACGGCAGCCCCTCCTTCTCGTAGCACAGGAGGGTCACCTCGCCTGACGCCGCCCTCGCACGGAGCGCGAGGAGCGCGTCCCGTGCCCCGCACGATGCGCCGAGCTCGGCGAGGAAGGCCTCCTCGAACCCCGCCCACGGGGTCGCGCCGGAGCGGTAGCTGCGGAGGAGCTCCCGGCTGGGCGACAGCGCCCTACACCATTCGTCGAACCGATCCCTCCTCACACCCCTCGGGTAGTGCCTGGTCACAAGGACCCTCCACCCGTCCTCGGGGGCGGCGGGCTCGTAGATGCTCTTCGTCCTTACCGTCGAACGGCTCGCCTCCCCGCGACCTCCCGGCGGCGCTTCTAGTAAACTCTAAACGCGACGACCCGCCGCGACGGACCCTTGGAACAGGGTCAGGCGGCGCCCTCTGGCCTCAGGTCTTTCACGTTCGAGGAGGCGCTCGAGGCAGGGCGGACGCTGGGCACGCTGGGTACAGGGTGCACCGGCCTGGACTCGATGCTGGGGGGCGGATACGAGGAGGGGAAGCTCACGGAGGTCCACGGCCCGAGCAACTCCGGGAAGACCCAGCTCGCCATCCAGGCCACCGTGATGGCCGCGGCGAGAGGGTGGACCTCGGTCTACGTCGACACGGAGTCGACCTTCAGGCCGGAGAGGCTGGCGCAGATCGCCGAGCGAAGGGGTCTCGACCCGCAGGACGCGCTGGCGCGGGTCTTCAGCGTCAGGGCGGACGACGTCGATGCCCAGGTCCGTGTGGTCAGCAGGATCAAGGAGGACCCCCGCGTGAGCCCGGCGAAGCTGGTGGTCGTCGACACGGTCACCAAGAATTTCACCCTCGAGTTCCCGGGAGCCGAGAGGGTCGGGAAGAGGCAGGGGGCCCTCGCCGTCTACCTGAACAGCGTCTCGATAGACGCCTACCTGAGGAGGAGGGTCGTCCTCCTCACCAACAGGGTCGCGTCGGTGACGCGGGACGGGGTGAGCGTGGACGTCGGGGTGGGCGGCCTCACCCTCGGCCGGTTCCTCAGCAAGTCGGTAAGGCTCAGCAGGGACGGCGCCGGGGTCCTCGCCGTGCTCGACCAGGCCGAGGCGCCACGCCCGCCTGCCAGGGCCGGCCTCTCCGAGAGGGGGGTCGAGTAGCCTCGGCGGGAGGGCGGGAGACAGGGGGCCAAATATACCGGCGCCCCGCCTCTCCAACGAGGAGCTCGGGATGCGCGGCGTAGCGGTCTTGGCAGTGGCGGTCGCCGTCCTCGTCGCCGGCGGGGTCTGGGCGGCCACGACATATGGCCCCCTCGGAGCGGGCGAGAGGTCGACCTCCGCTCCCTCCGC
>JAJZNC010000012.1 GCA_021848045.1 archaeon | reverse complement strand
GGTGACCAACGTGACCATCGGGTACTACCAGGCGGCGTACAACTTCACGGTGGCTGTGACCCTCGTCGCCTCGGCGACCAG
The DNA here is from genome assembly GCA_021848045.1 of archaeon. Classification (GTDB taxonomy): domain Archaea; phylum Thermoproteota; class Nitrososphaeria; order Nitrososphaerales; family Gagatemarchaeaceae; genus Gagatemarchaeum. The sequence goes on along the minus strand of JAJZNC010000012.1, from coordinate 4,359 downwards.
CTCGGCCCTCTTCGCGGCCTTCGCGGCGATCCAGGGCGGGGGAGGCGACGCGGCGCGGGCCGTCAGGCTGGCAGTAAGGTACGTGGGTTACGTGGCGATGCCCGTGGTCTTCCTGCTCGCCGCCACCGCGCCCCAGCTCCTCGGGCTGTTCTTCGGCGCCTCTTTCGTCCCGGGCTCCCACTACCTTTCGCTCTTCGCCGTCGCGACCAGCCCCATCCTCGTGGGGCTCACCGTCCTCCCGGTCTTCTTCAACGGGGTGGGGAGGCCTGGGCTGACGCTGGCGACGGTGGGCCTCGGAGCGCTCGTCCTCTTCGTGGGGGCCCCCCTCCTCGCCATCGGCCTCGACATGGGCGTGGACGGCGTCATCTACTCGCTCCTACTCTCGAACGTGGTCTCCACCGTCGCCGGGCTGGTCCTCCTGAGGGCGAGGTTCGCGGCGGGCATCGACCTCCGGGCGGCGGTCGCCACCCTCGCCTCGGGCGCCGCCTCGTACGCCGCGTGCGCCGGGCTCTCCTCTCACTCGCTCGCGGTCACCCTCGCCCTCAAGGTCGGCGTCTTCTCCGCGGGCTACCTCACGCTGGCTCCGCTATCGAGGGCCATGACCATCGAGGACTTCGACCTCGTGGGCAGGTCTCTCGAGGGCCTTCCCGTCCTGCACGGGCTCGTATCGGCGATCCTCGCCTACGAGAGGCTGGTGGCGAGGCTGGCGTGGCGGAGGCCGTCCCCAAGGGGCTGAGGTGGGATCGCCTCCCTCGAGGGGGCGGGGCGAACTCAATCCCCCGCGGGTGAACCTTCTGTCCAAGACGACCTCCCTGAAGTTCGTTATTGGCTGGTCGCGGCTCCCGTCCGGAGATCGTTCCCTGCCACGCTCAAGGATGGGTCGAAATGCGGTTTCACTCCAGAACTGTGACCCTTCGCGCTTCATTTTATCCCCCAGCCGCGTGGGACGCGTGCGTTGTTAGGTAGCATTGCATCAGAGGGGCTTAGGGAAGGGATGGGATGTTGAACAAGCTCAGAGCGAGGAAGCCTTCTTCCATCCTCGTAATCTTCCTCCTTCTCGCCTCCTCCTTCCTGGTCTTCGCAGTAGCAGGAACGCCGGCCGCGCACGCCGCAGGCCCGGCCTAGGCCACCGCGACCAGCGGCTCGACCGCGTGCCTCCTCCCTCCGGGGCGACGCCTCGTCGCCGCAGGTCAGGGGCGGATAAATAGCGCACGGGACTTCATTGGGGATGAAGCCAACCAGCACAAGGGGGCGGCGGGGGATAAGCCCCTTCCTCGCCACGGTGATCCTCGTCGTGATAACCCTCATGATAGGCGGGATACTCTACACGACCTTCAGGCAGATGGTCGTGGCGGAGGTGAAGGACCCTTCAGTGACCCTCCTCGACTCGAACGTCGCCCCCGACGGCGAGACGATGACCCTCGACATCAAGAACGACGGGAACGTCCCACTCACCCTCCAGGCAATCGACGTGAGCTACGGCTCGGCCTCGGACGTGTTCAGGGAGGCCGCGACAGGCTCGAACATCACCCTCGTCTCGACCTCCTCCGGGAGCACGACGCTCCAGCCCGGGGACTCGCTCACGGCCCAGGTCAAGACCACATTCGAGGTGCCGGTCTTCTCGACCTTCACGGTCACCGTGGTGAGCGACCAGGTGGCCAAGGCCTTCAACATCCAGGCATGACGAGAGGAGCGGGCCGCGGGGCGATAGCCCAGTACGAGGCGACCGTGGTGCTGGTGGTCGTCTCCCTCGCTCTCGCCTCGGTGGTCTACCAGGGGATGAGGGGGCTCTCGAGGACGAGCCCCGAGCCCGTCTTCGTCGAGCAGGTCACCCTGATCGGCGGTGCGCCAGGGATCGAGCGGGTGGTCCTGAACTCCTCGTCCGCCACCACCGTCTCCTCTCTGAGCGTCGACTCCGCCGCATCGGGCTCGGGGATCCTCGAGCTGGGGGTCGGGGGGTATGCGGCCGCCGCGCCGCTCTGCGGGGCGAACGTGACCACCTTCTTCTCGGTCCTCGCCCCCGAGGCGGGGACGCTCGAGGTCTCGAGCGACGGCCTCTCCTGGGTCTCGGGGACGTGGGGCTCCGCCGTCCACGTCTCCCCCGGCTGGAACGAGGTGATGATCCAGGACGCGGCGACCTGCTCGCTCTCCCTGCCCGGGGGCGCCACCGTCCAGGGAAGGTGGACCGCACAGCCTGGGCCGCTCTCGTCCGTCCCCGTCGAGGGCCCGCTCTCGGGGACCGGCTTCACATTCTTCATCCCTACGGGGGACGGCGCCCACGCCGTCCTTATCGCCACCGACGGAGGCTTCGCCCGCGTCGAGATATGACCCCCGCCGGCGCGGGGTCAGCGAGATAGTCTCCTCGCTGGCCGTCCTGATGATCACCGTGGCCCTTCTCGGCGCGGTGGGTGCCGTGGCCTTCTCCTCCATCCGAGGGTCAGGGAGCCTCCTCTCGTCCAGCTCCCAGGGCGCGGCGAGGGAGGACGGCGTCCTCCTGGCCCTCGTCTCGGTCCAGGCGAACTCGAGCGGGACCTTCGCCTGGGTCTACGACTACGGGTGGGTCGCCGGCACGGTCTCGGCGGCCTACCTCGACGGGGGGCTCGTGAAGTGGTCCTCGAGCTGCGGGGGTGCGGTGGAGCCCGGCCGGGCCTGCGCGTTCTCCGTCCCGGCGGCGGAGCAGGGAGAGGTGAGCCTCGTCTTTGGAGCCAAGACCCTGGACTTCCAGGCTTAGCGCCCTCGCCCGGCTCTCCCGGGGGAGGGGCGCCGCGCGCTTCCCCGAGGGGAGGGGTCTCCAGCCCATCCCCTTCGAGCCCCCGCACGGGGGGCGCCTGGTCGAGAACTACGTGGTCGAGTACGAGCTGAGGTCGGCGGGCGGAGCGCCCTACCGGTCGAGCTTCGCGGTCTACGTCTACGACGACCGGGGCAGGGGGCTCTACCTCGTGAAGGAGCCCTACCTCCGGCCTGAAGTCGCCGCGACCGTCTCGGAGGGGATCGAGTCCCTCTCCACGTGGCTCGCCCCCTCCCCCGTGATCTCGGTCGACCCCCTGGGCTACCTCTTCGCCGAGCTCCGGCGGGCCGGGTACCTCGAGGACGGCGCCCCCGACCAGAAGGAGGAGGCAAAGGCGGTGACGCACTACCTGATGAGAGAGATGCTGGGGTACTCGCTGGTCGACCCCCTCCTGAGGGACCCGCAGCTCGAGGACGTCTCCTGCGAGGGACCTGGCCGCCCGGTGAAGGTCTGGCACAAGCGCCACAACTCCCACGGCTGGCTCGAGTCCAACGTGGTCCTCGGCACGGACCAGCTCGACGCCGGAGTCGCGAGGCTCGTACAGCGCTCCGGCCGCTCCGTCTCCGTCTCCTCCCCGGTGGTGGACTGCGTCCTCCCCGAGGGGTACAGGCTCGCCGCCACGTGGGGGAAGGAGGTCACGTCGCTGGGGAGCTCGTTCAGCATAAGGAAGCTGAGGGCGTCCCCCTACACCATCTCCGAGCTGGTCCGGGCGGGGACGATGGACGCCGCCCTCGCGGCCCACCTGTGGCTGCTCCTCGAGCTGAAGGGGCTGGTGGTGATAGCCGGGGTGACCGCCTCCGGGAAGACCACCCTCCTCAACGCCCTCGCTACGGTCCTCAACCCGAGCTGGAAGGTCATCTCCATAGAGGACACGAGGGAGATCACCCTCCCCCAGGGAGGGTGGAAGCCCCTCCACACGAGGTACTCCAACCGCGGGGCCGCCGCCGACGTGACCCTCTTCGACCTCGTGAAGCTCTCGCTCAGGGAGAGGCCGGACTTTGTGATACTCGGCGAGTCGAGGGGCGAGGAGGTCCAGGCGCTCTTCCAGGCCGCGGCGGCGGGGACCGGCTGCCTCACCACCTTCCACGCCTCGAACCCCGAGGGCCTCGAAGCGCGGCTCACCCAGCCGCCCCTCTCGGTCGCCCGGAGCTCGCTTGGCCTCATCGACGCGGCCGTCTTCATGGTGAGGGAGCAGGGGGGCGCGCGCTTCGTCCAGAGCGTCTTCGAGCCGCTCGAGACCGACCCCCGGGGGTGGAGGTGCCTCTTCTCCAGGGGAGGCGAGGCGAAGGGCGAGGGTTCGGCGAGCCTGGGGAGGCGGGGGGCGGGGTTCGGCTACTCGGCGAAGAGGATATCCGCGGAGCTCGAGCGGAGGACCTCCTTCCTAGAGTCCCTGGTCGGGAGGGGGGTGGCAGACTATGGGTCGCTGGCCGTGGAGCTCAGGGGCTTTTACTCCAGGCCTGGCCCCGCTTGAGCCGCGGCCCGTCAGCCCTTACCCTCTGCGACTTGAAGATGGCCTCCACCCTCTCCAGGGTGTCGACCTCGGAGGGGCCCTTGTCGTCCCTGACCCTCTT
>JAJZNC010000031.1 GCA_021848045.1 archaeon | reverse complement strand
TCCTCGGTCGTCGTCTTCGGGACGCTGGCAATACTCTTCGCCTACCTGGCCTTCGACATCATAGAGCTGGGCCAGGTCGGGGTGCAGCTCTTCCTCTCTGTCCTGAGCCTCGCGTGCCTTGCCCTGCTCGAGATCTTCCCGCACTCACCCCATCCCAGCGGGGCGGTGATGTCTCTACTGCCGTTCACGCGGTCGGTTACGTACGAGATATTCCTCGGGATGCTCGTCATCGCGCCTCTCCTTCTGCTGCTGAGCGCTGCGGTCGACGCCTCGCTGCTCAGGGCGGCCAGGCGGCCTTAGCTGCTGCGGGCGGGGGCCAGGCCGAGCGCCTCGATTATCTTCGTCCCCCCTGGTCCGAGCAGCCTGAGCCTTTCTATGGCCAGCTTCGGATCGACCTTCCTCATCGCCTCCATCGCCTCCTTGGACTTGGCGAGGACCACCACGACCCGCTGCATGAATCCCAGGAGGTCCAGGGTCGAGAGCACGTCGACGCCTTCGACCTCCAGCTTGCCGAGCTGGAGCTTCTCCTTCCTGAGGTCGAGGATCGCGTCGAGAAGCCGGCCCGCCGCGCCCTTCATCATGGCGAGGTCGAAGTGCTTGCTCAGGGCGGCCTCGCCGGTCACGTCGACCTTCTCCTTGTCGTCGGAGTACTCTATGGTCGCGAAAGAGTCGGTCCCCGACCTTGAGAACACGAGGGAGATCTGGCTCCCGGTCTCGCGGTTGATGAACGTCGCCTCGAGGTGGTTCTTGGAAGCCCTGGCCTTTGAGAGCGCGTAGTCGTCGAGCTTCTCAAAGTCCGGGACGGGCTCCTTCTTGAGCCACGTCTTGCCCAGCCGGACCGGGAGCCTGACTCCCTTCCTGACACCCGCGAACGTGAACTCCCCGCGGAAGCGCGGGGAGCTAGCCGTGTTGAGCAGGAACTCGTACTCTATCTCGTTCGGGCACCTGTACTCGGCGGTGGCGGAATACGAGCTGTCCCGGAGCTCCAGGGTGACCCCCTCGTCGATCACCGGGAGCGGGGTGGCGGCGAGGTACGACTCGAGGCTCCTCTTCGCCTTTAGCTCCTCTGACTTGGACTCGGCGAACGACTCGTCGAGCGCGGCCTTTAGCTTGGCGTTGACCCTCTCCTTGGTCTGCTGGATGGCAAGGTCGGCGAACTCGCCTATCTTCCTTGAGAGCGCGTCGGAGTCCTCCGCGTCGAGCGATAGGTGCTGAAAGACGGACGACAGCCGCGCAGACAGGTCGTCGAGCTCTTCCAATTGCTGCTTGGCCCTGGCCCTCTTCTCCTCCTGCTCCTTGATGGAGCGCTCCCAGTTCTGGGAATACCTGACCGCGTCGGCCAGTTCCGTGAACAGGAGGTCAGCGCCGTTTGACGCTTCTGACATCCCTTCAGACCGTGCTCACCCGTCCCGCGATTAGATAAACGTGTCAGGCGCCCCGAGAGCGGTCACGGGCGCCTCTTCCGGAGCGCCAGGAGCGCCACGGTCGCCGCGGCGAAGGCCACCGCCAGGGCGGACGTCGTGAAGAACTCGGCAGAGGGGACGCCGGCGGCGTAGCTCGTGGTGACGAGCGTGGAAGTAAGGGTCGACGTGACCGTCTCGGTGAGAGTTGGGGTGGAGTTGGTGGGGAATGGGGCGAGCCCGAGGGCCATCATGACGCCGTTGTTGACCGGCAGCGGCGACTTCACCTCGTTCCCGTTGCAGACGGGGAAGACGAGCAGCTCCTGCCCCTGGATGTCCTGCCCCACGGCAGGCTGGGTGCAGAGACCGGAGCCGATGTACTTCTCCGAGACCAGCTGGCCGGTCTGCTCGCTTATCGCCCGCAGGTACCCGTCGGCTGCAGGGACGAGCACGAGGCCTCCGCTCACGTCCACGCCGCCGCGGAAGCCCACGTCAGGGATCGGGAACTGCCAGACAGGCTTGCCAGTGCTCACGTCGATGGCCCAGATCGAGGTGTTGGACGGGAGCCCCCCCGGCGGATACTCGAGGTTCCTCCCGAAGCTCCCGTAGGGCACCCCGGGGCCGACGGTGGGGACGACGCTCACGTAGGTGGGGCAGTTGTAGGTCGCCACGAACGCCAGGTTGGTGGTCGGGTCGTAGGCAGGGTCGGACTCGATCCCCCCGCTGTTGCACGGGTTCTGGATGTAGGGGGCAGTGGAGGGATAGTTGGCCCACGGCTTCACCATCTCCGTCCGGTTGGTCGGGTCCAGGATCTGGCTGGCGGGCGTCCTCGCGATGGTGGGCGCGTCGAAGTACCAGAGCATCTTGCCCGTCGCCGCGCTCAGCGCGTAGAAGTACCCGTTCTTGCAGCCCTTCATCACCACCTTCTGGTTCTGCCCGTCCACGGTGGCGTTGGCGAGCATCACGCTCCAGGAGCAGTCGTAGTCGCTCAGGTCGTGGGGGGAGGTCTGGAACGCCCATATCATCCGCCCAGTGGTCTCGTTCAGCGCCATCACTGACGAGCTCCACAGGTCGAGCCCCGGCCGGGTCGTCGCGTTCCAGTCGGGCGAAGGCTGCGCGGTGGTCACGTACGCTATCCCGGTCTGCGGGTCGAACGCGTCGGAGCCTCCCCATCCGCCGCCGGTGCCCGCGTAGCTGTTCGCGCCGTCGAAGCCCATGTTGCCCCAGTCGCCATAGAGCATTCCGTAGAGCGTGGAGTTGGGGAGCGTCTTGAGGTTGACCTGCGCGGTCCCGTTGAACACCCAGGCGTAGCTCGCGTTCTCGACGGAGTGGAGCGACCAGAGCGGGTCGGACCCGTCCTGGGGCGGCATCACGAAGGTCCTCCACATCAGGGTCGGCGGGCTCGCGGTGACGTTCCACCCCTCGTAGAAGCCCCTGCCCGCGTCCGTCCCCTCGGAGTCGGAGACCGTGACCATCAGGATCCCCCTCGCCTGGTCGATGACCATCTGCTTCCCGCCCGGGTCGTAGAACCCGTAGTTGCCCGAGACCCCCTGGGGGAGGTAGTCGAGCCGCATGACCTCCGCCCCGCTTGCGGCGTTCAAGGCGAAGATGGTGTAGTTGTCGGCGGCGATCCAGATCAGCGGCTCTCCCCTCACCACGGTGGTGTACCAGATGGCGTGGTAGTGGCCCTCCAGGTTAGGCGCCTCGGGCGCGACCCCTATCCCAGGGTAGTTGTAGTTGAGCGAGAGGTCCTTGGACCAGAGCACCTGGCCGTTCGCAGCGTCCTGGGCCATCACCGTGTCGGAGCTCGTGATGTAGTACACCACGCCCTGCGCTATTATCGGGGTGATTATCACGCTGCTCCCCAGGGTGCTCGGGTTGCGCGGGCTGGGGAGCGGGAAGAGCCACTTCAAGTCGAGGTGGCCGACGTTGGAGCCGTTTATCGCGGTCTGCGGGCTGTAGTCCCAGTTGAAGGGGAAGTTGCCGTCCGGCCCTATCCAGTCCGATGGCGGCTGGGGAGCGGGCGCGGGTCCGCCCGAGCCGTGGACCGCGGCTAGAGAGGAGGACGACAGGAGCACGACGACGGCGGCCACCCAGATCGCAGCTCGGGTGCGCAAACTAATCGCCTGTCGCCTGCCGGCCATCGGAATCGATTTAGGCCTTGCGCATCGTCCCCTCCGGCGACCGGAAACGGATAAAAAAACGCGAGGACGGGCCGGCGCCGAAGATGCTCGACCTCTCAAGGAAGAAGCTATTCTTGTTCGACCTCGACGGAGTCCTCACCTCGGGGAAGGAGAACCCGGTCAAGCTCGGTGGGACCGAGGTGATCAACAGGATCAGGGCGCGGGGCAAGAGGTTCTTCGTGGTCACCAACGACTCGACGGACACCGTCGAGACCGTCCACGAGCGCCTCACCAGGTTCGAGATACCCGTGAGGCATGAGGAGATCCTCACGAGCGCGAAGCTCACCGCCCAGTACGTCGCGAAGAGGCGCCCAGGGGCCACGTACTTCCTCGTCGGCGAGAAGGGCCTCGAGACCGAGCTGGCGAGGGAGGGCCTGCGGAGGACCACCGGCAAAAAGGCAGACTTCGTGGTCGTGGGCCTGGACAGGTGGCTCACATACGACAAGCTCGACAGGGCGCAGGAGGTCGCCAGGAACGGGGCGTCGATAGTAGCGTGCCACTCGGCCAGGCTCTACATGTACGAGAGCAGGGTGGCGATGGCGGTGGGGCCGATAGTGAGGGCGATCGAGTACGCCTCGAGCAAGAGGGCGGTCGCGATAGGCAAGCCCTCCCGCCTGATGTTCGAGCTCGCCCTCGAGAAGGCCGGCTGCGGTCCGAGGGACGCGGTGATGGTGGGCGACCAGGAGGAGACCGACATCGTGGGCGCGAAGAAGATGGGCATCACCGGGATAATCGTCAAGACGGGGGTCTTCTCAAGGGGCGAGACCAGGACCGCCGCGGACGCGATAGTCGAGAGAGTGGACGACATAGCCGACAGCGTCTGACCGCCCGGGAATAGGCCTAAGTGCACGGTCGGGCGGTGCGGGAGCCCATGAGGGTGTTCACGTCCGGGATGCACGTCTTCCTCTCGGCGCTCGTGGTCTACGTGTTCTGCCTCAACGGGATCTGGGCGGCCGACCACCCCACGGCGCTCCTCGAGCTGTCCTACGCCCTCTGGACGAGCCACTCGGTGGTCCTCGCGAGGGTCGGGGAGTACCTGCCGGGCACGGTGGACGTCTTCGCGTACAAGGGGAGCTACTACAGCGCGCTCGCCCCGGGCGCGTCGTTCCTGGCGCTCCCGTTCGTGGGGCCGGGGTTCGTCCTGGACGGCGGCTTCAACCAGTTCGGGTACGCCATGTTCCTCTCGGAGCTCTTCGTGGCGGTCTGCAACGCCGCGGCGGCGTACCTGGTCTTCAAGCTGGGCTCGATGTACTTCTCAGAGAGGACGGCGGTCTTCGTGGCATTCGCCTATGCGTTCTCCACCATAGCGTGGCCGTTCGCGACGTACTTCTTCGAGAGCGACGTCTCCGCGATGTTCGACCTCCTCGCCGTCTACCTGGCGGTCTTGATGGCCAGGAGGGGTTCGGCCGACCTGAAGAGGTCGCTCCTTTGCGGGGCGGCCTTGGGGACGGCGCTCACCGTCGACTATCTCAACGCGGTGCTCGTGCCCGTCGTGGTGCTCTTCCTTGCGTTCTCGTTCAGGGCCAGGCTGGGCGCGCTGGCGAAGGGACTCGGCGGGCTGCTCGTGATGTCGGCCCTCGGGGCGGCCGTCATGGCGCTCTACGACCAGGTGGCGTTCGGGAGCCCCCTCATGACCACCGAGCAGGCGTACGACCACACCTCGTCGCTGTTCAGCAGCTTCTCGTTCCCGATCCTGAGCGGCCTCTACGTCGACCTCCTCTCCCCGATGAGAGGGATATTCCTCTACTGCCCGCTGCTCGTCCTCGGGGTCGCGGGAGCCTGCCTCATGCTCAGGCGGAGGGAGCTCGCGGCGGAGGGGGTCTTCCTGGCGGCCTGCTTCGTGACGACCCTCGTCCCCTACGCCATGTGGTACAACATCGCGGGAGGGGAGGGGTTCGGGCAGCGGTTCCTGATCCCGGTGATACCGCTCCTGCTCGTCCCCATGGGATTCGTGGTCGAGTCTGGGATCAGACGTGCCTCCTGGCTCGCGTACGTCCTCTTCTTGGCCGGGGTGGCGTTCAACGGGATATCAGCCGTCACGACGGCGATCCCGCAGGTCGAGGCGACCTCGCAGTTCCCCTTCCTGAACGAGGTCCTCCCGCTCTTCCTCCGTGGCGGGGTCGACACCTGGTGGTGGAGGGAGCTGGGCCCGTGGTCTGCCCCGCTCTCGATACCGGTGCTGCTCGTCGCCGCAGCCCTCCCCGTCCCCGCCCTGTTGGCGGCTCGGCGCGCGGGCGGAGCGAAATCGTCTTAAGCAGCGGAGCCGCCCCAGCCCACGCAATGCACCACGCCGCTGGCAGGGCAGCGAAGTGCGCCCTGTGCGGGAGGGAAGAGTCGACCCCGGGCACGTTCCCCACCGTGATAGGCGTGGGGAGGGTCTGCCTGGCGTGCGGCATGGGGACGGTCAAGTGCGCCGTCTGCGGCGGCGAGGTGAAGCGGCTCACCTCGTCGCGCTTCCAGGGGAGGGACCTTTGCCTGAAGGACCACATGAAGGAGGTCGAGAAGTACAAGCAGCACATAGTCAAGACCTTCGACGAGGACGACGAGAGCGTCAAGGAGATCCTCGGCAGGTCGCTCTCAGACGCCCCTGAGGGGTACTCCCTGGTGACGGTGAGGAGGGCGAGGAACAGCATGCACGTGTGGGAGGCGGAGTACGAGAAGACGGAGATACTCCAGTCGCGCTGCAGCTGAGGTGTAGAGCGATGTCCGACAGCAGCGAGGTGAGGCTCATCCAGAGGCTCGTCCAGGAGATAGAGAGGCTCAAGCTTGGCCTCGACCCCGACGTCCTGGCGGCGTGGTACGGGAAGGTCGAGCTCGACGCGAAGGCGAGGGCCCGCCCCGACCTCAGGGAGAGCATCCAGGTCATCAGGGACCCCGTCCTCACCATGAAGTTCGAGTTCAGGACGTCGAGGAGGGCGGTCGACAAGGTGATAGAGGCGATCGAGGCGAACCTCCCTGCGATGCCCCTCGCCACGCGGCTCTACTTCGAGAAGCTCGAGGAGCTCATCCAGGCGCAGGCGATGGTCTAGGGCCTAGCGCCCGGCGACCAGCGAGAGCTCCTTCCCTATCTTCTCGAACGCCCCGATGGCGTAGTCGAGGTCCTCCTTGGTCAGGGCGGCGTTCATTATCGTCCGTATCCTCGCCTTTCCCTTCGCCACCATGGGGAAGATTATCGGAAGCGCGAAGACCCCCTCCTCGTAGAGGCGGGAGCTCAGCTTCTTCGCCACCTCTGCCTCCCCCACCATCACCGGGGTTATCGGGGTCTCGCTCTTGCCGATGTCGAAGCCAAGGTCGCTCATCGACCTCTTGAAGTGCCTGGTGTGCTTCCACAGCGTCTGGACGCGCTCAGGCTCGTTCTCGAGGACGTCGATCGCGGCGATGCAGGCCGCCGCCACCGCGGGCGGGTGCGACCCGCTCAGGAGCCAGGTCCTGGACTTGTTGTAGGCGAAGTCTACGAGGTCGCGGGAACCGGAGACGTGCCCTCCCACCACCCCGAAGGCCTTCGAGAAGGTCCCCATCTCCACCTGGACCTGCCTCCTGTCGAGGTTGAAGTGCGAGACGATGCCCCTCCCCCCCTCCCCGAGGACGCCCTCGCCGTGCGCGTCGTCCACGTAGACCATGGCCCCGTGGCCTTGCGCCAGCCTTGCGATCCTGTCGAGGGGGGCGATGTCTCCGTCCATCGAGAAGACCCCGTCGGTGACCACCAGGATCCGCCGGTACGCGGGGGAGCGCTTCTCGGCCTCGGCGAGGACCCTCTCCAGGTCTGCCGTGTCGGCGTGCTTGTAGACTGCCCTCTCCGCGCGCGAGAGCCTCACGCCGTCGATTATGCTCCCATGGTTGAGCTCGTCGCTGACCACGAGGTCCTGCTCCCCCACGAGCTGGGGGATCAGTCCGCTGTTCACGGCGTATCCAGTCTGGTACACGAGGGAGGCCTCCGCCCTCTTGAAGTGGGCGAGCCTCTCCTCGAGCCGGACGTGTATGTCCATGTTCCCCGCGATCGCCCTCACCGAGCCGGAGCCCGCCCCGTGGGAGGCCACGGCGGCGGTCGCCGCCTTCTTCAGCGCGGGGTGGTTGGTCAGCCCGAGGTAGTTGTTCGAGCAGAGCATCAGGACCTTCTTGCCGTCGATCTGGCACCAGGGGGAGCTGGGCCCCTGCAGCGTCCTTATCTTCCAGTCAAGGTCGCTGCTCACCAGCGCGCGGTATTCCTCGCCGAGGAAGGAGGTGGGGTCTCTGCTCATCTCGGATTGCTCGGCGCTCCGCCTTTTTTTCCTTTTCACGGTGGTGCGCGGCTCAGGGGAGGAGCCTTCCCCTCTTGGCGCGGGCTGCGAGCTCCTTGATCATGTCCTCTGTCATGCTGGCCAGGTCGTACTTGGGCTTCCACCCCCAGTCATTGCGGGCCCTGCCGTCGTCGACCGACTCGGGCCACGAGTCGGCTATCTTCTGGCGGAAGTCCGGGACGAACTCGCACCTGAACCCAGGCACGTGCTTCTTGATCTCCTCGGCGAGCTCGCCGGCCGAGAAGCTGATCCCCGAGAGGTTGTGGCCCATGTGGTAGGTCACCTTCTTCGGGCTGGCCTCCATCAGCGCGATGGTGGCGCGTATGGCGTCAGGCATGTACATCATAGGGAGGACGGTGTCCGCCCTCACGAAGCAGGTGTAGCGCCCCTTGAGCACGGCCTGGTAGAACATGTCGACCGCGTAGTCGGTCGTCCCCCCCTGAGGAGGCACCTTGCTGCTGATTATCCCCGGGTACCTGATCGACCGGACGTCCAGCCCGTAGTGCGCGAAGTAGTAGTTGCAGAGCTGCTCCCCCGCCACCTTCGTGATCCCGTACATAGTGGTCGGGGTGAGCGCGACGTCCTGCGGCGTGCCGACCCTCGGGATCCCCGGCCCGAAGACCGCGATCGAGCTCGGCCAGTAGACCTCCTTCACCCCTATCTCCTTGGAGAGGTCGAGGACGTTGAGGAGTCCCTTCATGTTGACGTCCCAGGCCAGCTTGGGATCCTTCTCGCCGGCGGCCGAGAGGATCGCCGCCAGGTGGTAGATCGTGGTGACATCCCACCTCTCGACGGCCTCGCGCAGCCTCCCGATGTCCGTGACGTCGACCTGCTCGTTCGGGCCCGAGGGGAGGACCTTCTCCACCGCCTTCAGATGGAGGTCGGTGGCTACCACGTTCTCCTCGCCGTACCTCTTCCGGAGCTCGACCACGAGCTCCGAGCCGATCTGGCCGGCCGCCCCGGTCACCAGGATCTTGCGCATGAATTCTCGCGCTTTTTCTGCGTTCGCTACATAAGCGTTTGGATTCCGCCGAAAACTTTTGGCGGGCGGGGCGGAACTAAATACGAACCAGTGGCAGCCAGACGCCCGCTTGACCCACCGAGAGACCGCACGCGAAAGGCTCGCGCGCCGGCGTGCGGCCCCCCTCGGGCGCCTCGGCAGGAAGCGGCGGGCGCCGTCCGAGGCGGCCGCGAGGTGCGGACGGTTCCCTCCGGAGGGCTGACATCGTGGCATTCGACCTCTCGATCTTCGTCTCGCTGGCCCTCCTCTTCGGGATAACCGCCCAGTTCAGGGCTGCCGACGGCTACGTCTTCCTGCGGGGGCTGGTCTCAGCCCTGGAGGGGAGGCTCGGGGTGATGTACGCGGTCGTGGTGGTCGCGGCGGTCTTCTCGCCCTTCGTGCTGAACGACGTGCTCGTGCTGATTCTCACCCCGGTCATCGTGGCCTACGCGAAGGAGTCGGGCGCGGACGTCGCACCGCTGGTGGTGGCCGAGGTCACGTTCACCAACATCGCCAGCTCGCTCACCCCGTTCGGGAACCCGCAGAACATACTCCTCTGGCAGGCCTCGGGCATCTCTGCCGGGGCGTTCGTGGTGGGTACGTGGCTCCCGCTGGCGGAGTCGGGGGCGATCGCGGTCGCGCTGCTCTCCGTCTTCGGGAGGCGCGCGCGGAGCCCGAGGCTCGAGGACGCTCCCGCCATCCCCTGGCGTCCCGCGGTCTACCTCGCAGGATCGGCGGGCCTGGTCTTCCTCCTCAACTTCCTTGGAGTGTCGAGCGTCGTCTCCCTGGGCCTGGCGTTCGCCCTCGGCTTCGCGTTCACCCTCAGGCGGCCGATGAGGGTCGCGAGGGAGTTCGACCTGAGGAGCCTGGCCACGCTGTACGTCCTGGTGGCGGCGGTCGCCGTGGTGGCGGCGGTGATCGAGCCGGTACTGGTCCCATACGTCTCGCCCGCCGCCGCGGGGGGTCAGCCCTACACCTCCTGGTTCTTCGCGCTGGTCTCGGCCTCGATAAGCAACGTCCCTGCGACGCAGCTCGTCCTCAGCACCTCGTCCGTCACGCCCCACGCCGCGCCCATCCTCGCGGTGGACGCGGGGTTGGCTGGGAACATGGGCCCGATATCCTCGTTCGCGAACCTGCTGGCGCTGACCATGGTCAGCCGCAGCGGACTCCCGGTCCGGAAGGCCCTGGCCATCCAGCTCGCGATCGGGATCATCTCGTTCCTGCCCGCCGCCCTCTGAGGGGAGCCCAGGATGGTCGGAATGCCGGCGCGCCGCGTCTCACCGGGGGATGCGCGGACCATCTAGCGCGGGGGCGTCCTGGCTCGCGGCGACCCTGATCACGTTCGCCGCACCCCGTTCCCCGCCGGGGCGGGTGACGCCCGCGAAGCGGGCGGTCAGTCTCGGTCTGGTATATTAACAAATCACAAAAGGTTAATACACCAAGCCGCCGAAAACCCTGCGGCGATTGACCTCATGCTCGGGCCCCTCGGTTTCCTGCTCAACCCACCTTCTGGTCTCGCGGTCACGACCATCGTCGGGATAGGGTTCATACTCGGGCTCCTGCACGGGGCCACCCCCGACGAGCACACCTGGCCGATAACGTTCAGCTACGCGGTGGGGAGCTTCAGCACCAGAGGGGGGATGAAGTCAGGTTTTGTCTTCTCAGCGGGGTTCACGATCCAGAGGGCCATCCTCACGACCCTCGCGTTCGTCGGGCTGGCGGCTGTGTACAAGGCGTACGACCTGGACGGACCGGTATACATGATAGTGGGCGCCGTGATGTTCGTCGCGGGGTCCTACATCCTGAAGGGAAGGTACCTGCACCTCCCGATCGACCGGCTGCTCGGCCGCGAGCACCACACGGACCGCGCCGAGAGGCTCCCGCTCCACGAGACTGAGATGAAGCCCGTCTCCATGAAGATGGCGATGGCCCACGGGACGATCGCAGGGTGGGGCGTCGGGGGCTTCGCGGTGATCCTCATGTTCGTGCTGGCCCCGCAGCTCCCCTCGATCATCTACGCCCCGCTCCCAGGGCTCGCCTTCGGGCTCGGGACGATGTGCATGCAGGTGGTGATGGGGGCCATCTTCGCCACCCTGATGCGCGTGAAGCACCTCACCGTGGACCAGCTGAAGTTCGTGGGGAGGTTCACCGCCGGCAACACGCTCTATCTGGGAGGGGCGGCCTTCTTCGTGATAGGCGCCCTCATCCTGGGCTTCCCCTTCCTTGACTCGCTCGCGGTGGGAACGGGGAACCCGATACCGAACATCAGCTCGGTCGGGGTCTCGACCCTCCTGGTAGTGATGGTGGTGGGGGTGATAGGCCTGGGGAGCATGTACAGGGCCTACAACCGCGCGGTCAACGGACACCCCGCTACGTAGGCAGGACGTTCAGCTTGCCGCTCTGCATGTAGATGTGGATCGAGCAGGGTATCGAGCAGTAGATGTCGAACGTCCCCGCCCTGTCGGCGACGAAGCTGACGTGCACGACCTGGCCTGGGTCGACGGTCTCGATGTTGCTGTCGAAGTAGTGTGCCACCTGGAAGCCGTGCGCCTGGTGGTCGGCGTTGCAGACGGTTATGTCGACTGCGCTCCCCTGCGTCACGTTGATCACGGGCCACGAGGCCGCGGGGGCCCCGTGCTCTATGCTGTCGTTGAACCCGTTGATGTTGGCGATGACAAGGTAGCCGCCAGGAGGCTTGACGCAGCCCGCGGGCAGGCCGGTGTAGGGCGGGAAGGCGGCCTGCGCGCTGGTCGAGGTCGTGACGGGGCCCGGGAGCAGCTGGGAGGCGATCCCAGTAGCGAACACCGCCGCGGCTATCGCCGCGAATGCGACGAGGGTCCCGACGACGAAGAGCGTGGTCCGGTTCATCTAGCCTCACCCGGTGGAGTGGAAGAGGGCGGCCATATAGATCGCGAGCAGTCCGAGGAGAATGAAGGCTGCCACCTTGAGCGAGTCGTTCGTCGACCCTCCCCCCTCCCAGAAGAGCGGCCGCGCCATGCGCGCGACGGCGTAGGTCGAAGTCCCCAGCCCGAAGGCGAAGAAGTACGTCGCGTCGTAGCCCAGGAAGTAGTCGGTGGCGCCGCCCACAAGGCCGGGGAGCGAGAAGACGATGGTGAGGACCAGGATGTCGCTCAGGTAGGAGGACGGCCCTCTCGCGTGGTCCTTGGCGTAGATCAGGTAGGCCGCGCCAGCGATCATCGGCTCCAGTGCCTTGTGGAGGACGAACCCGACCGCGGAATACAGGCCTCCGAAGACGGAGAGCAGGTCGGTCCCCGCGGTGACGGCGGCGGTCTCGCTGAACGCGGCGCCTTCGCCGAAACCGTGGAACCCCACCGCGAAGGCGACGAGGACGGGCACGGCGAATCCCATCCTGCCGACCCCCGGCCTGGAGGAGAACGTCCCCCGGTCAGCCCACGCCATCAGGAGGACTCCCGCCGCGAAGAGGAGCACAAGATAGGCGTGCGTCAGGCCCCCCGCGTAGCCCTGGTTGACGTCGAGGTACGACGCGTCCCCCGCCGTGTCAGACCAGAACCAGAGGTATATCCCGAAGGCGAAGGCGGCCAGATACGCGGGCCTGGCGCTGCGCCCGGCCGCCGAGATGAGGAGGAGCCCGACGAACGAGGGGAAGAGTATCGCGGCCGCGATCGCGACGAAGGTCTGTGCGAAGGGGAGCACGGCGAGACCCGGCCGGTCATCGTCTTTACTTTTCTGGCTCGGCCCCGTGAGCGGCCTTCAGAGGTTGTAAGACGCGGACCCGGGCAGCCGCCTGGGCTGTCCACGAGCTCAGGGGATGTACTGGTAGAGAGGGGTGAGCGACCCGGCGGTGGAGGCCAGGTAGACGATCGTGACGACTGCGAGTATCACGGCGATCGCGGCGATCGCCAGGGAGGTGTAGCCGCTCATCCGCCACGCCCTCCGTCCGCGGGCGTCGGCTCCGGCGAACCTCGCAACCCAAGCTCGCCAGGGCCGCAGGAGGACACACATCGGGGGAGGTCGCTGGTCGCAGAAGGCGAGGTCAAATCAATGTCCCCTCGGGCAGCTCACGGCCCACCCTGAGTTATATCGAGGACGATTACAACGTAACACACCCCGCCGACGGGTCGCGAGTGCCCCTAGATGCTGGCCGGCTGCTCTGCCCGCTGGATGGATGAAATGAAGATATCGTGCGTCCGACGCCTGGAAAAAAAGTCAGGGGGCGGGCTTCCTGCCTTTTGAGGCAAGATAGCCCGTTGTGATGATGAAGATCACGGCGACAGCCGCGACCCCATAGAGTGTGGTTGAGCTGACCCCTCCAGAGGAGGAGGTCAGTGTGTATGTGGACACCACGGTGGACCCGGAGAGAGTCCTGGTCACCACCGTCCCGTTGCCCAGGGTGGACGTCACAGTCTGACCCGGCAGCGTGGTGGTGGAGACTGACAAGGAGGTGGCCGTTGAGGTGGATGTCACCGTCGTGGTCGAGGTGACCCCGGATACTCCGGATTGTGGGAGGTTCTCCAAAGTCAGCGCGATGATGTCCCCGGGCGTCGTACCTGGGCAGGTGGTGATGGCCTCGAGGCTGCAAGTGCCCACAGGCGTCAGGAGGTATTCCTGGCCGGTGACGCTCGAGCCGATCGAGATGCCTACCTGCATCGGCGCGCCGAGGTAGTAGTCGCGGACGACTTTGCCGGTCTGCGCGTTGAGCATCAGGATGTCTCCCGATGACAGCGACAGCAAGACCATGTTACCGGTCACGTCGGTCTGGCCGCGGTATCCCTGCAACGGGATGTTGTGGTGCCAGACCACCTGACCGGTGGCTGCGTTGATGTCCCAGGTCGTGGCGTTGTTGGCGAGGGTTCCGCAGGTCGGGCACGGGACGATGGCTTCGCCCGTCGACGTGAAGTAGGAGGACGCGTTCAACCCGGAGTAGCCCATGTATTCGGGCACGACGTGGGAGGTCGCGTAGATCTGGTTGGTCGCTGGGTCGTACGCCTGCTCGTCCTCGAAGCCCGCCAGTTCGGAAGGCCACGCGAGGTAGTCAGGCTGAGGACCTCTCTCGCAAGCTATGGTGTAGGTGGGCGCGCAGTTGAGGAGGGCTGACGGGAAGTCTATGCCGGTCTGTGATGCGTTGAGGGGGTTCATCGGGTAGCAGACGGGGCACCTGGCCGCCCCGGGCGTGACCACGCCGCTGGGCGGGCTCCATGCCCAGATCAGGTTACCGGTCTGGGCGTTGAGCTCGAAGAGGTACCCGTCTTTGCACGTCTTGAGGAGGACCTGGGTGTTGACGCCGTTGATGTTCTCGTTGGCCAGAGCCTGCCACCAGGCGCAGTCGTAGTCCCAGACGTCGTGGGTGGTCGTCTGGAAGCCCCAGACGATGTTCCCAGTGGTCATGTTGAGCGCCAAGATGGACGCCGACCAGAGGTTGGGACCAGGGTTGCAAGGCCCGACGAACGGGTCCTTGTTGTTGGTGCCGAGGAAGATCATCCCTGCGGTCGGTCCTGTGCCCACGACCCACTCTGCGCCCCATGCGGAGCCAGTTGAGCCAGTGGAGCCGCCGCCGTCGATCGCGAGGCACTGGGCTGTCTGGGACGACTGACCCCAGTCATTGTAGAGGGTCGCGTTGAGCTGGGCCGAGGACATCGACTTCCAGTTGACGACGATGTTGTTGTTGGTGTTCATGAGGAGACCGCCCGCCACCTCGGTGGGCGTGGTGTAGCCGTTGGTCGAGCCGTTCTTGCCCGGATAGAAGGTGTATGCTGCGGACATGTTGCCGATCAGCTGCTGGTCGAAGTACGGGTTCAGGGGGACGCCGCTACCCGGTTGTGGGGGGACGGTAGGCGTCACCCACATGAGGTTCGGCGGGTTGGTGTTCAGGTTCCAGCCGGCGAAGAAGCCCCTGCCGTTGTCGGCGTCGAGCTCAGCGTCGTGACCAGAGACAAGGACTCCCAGGTTCTGGTTGATGGCTATGTTGGACGCGCCGATGCCGTTGTAGATGCTCTGGGGGTTGTTCCCGGGCACCATGCTAAGGCCGGTGAAGTCGGTGAAGTTCAGCACCTCCTGGCCGTTGAGCGCGTTTATCGCGTAGACTTTGTTGTTCTCACCCTGGAACCAGATCGTGGGCCCGCTGACCCCGCTGCCGAATGTTGCGGTGGTGAAGTACTCGTTCCCGTTGTGGGAGTGGAGCGGGACAGGCCCGGTCGCCTCGCCGGTCGTCTGGTTGACAGCGAGGGGCGAGGCGAAGTTCCAGAGGAGGTTCCCGTTGGCCACGTTGAAGGCGAAGACCTCGTCGAACGCGGTGATCGCGTAGGCGGTCCCGTTCACGATGAGCGGGTTCATGTTGACAGTGCCGCCGAAGAGGCTGAGGCTGCTCAGCGACGAGGGCACCGCCGGGAGCGGGTAGATCCAGGCCAGCTGCAGGTACTGGGCGTTCGAGCTGTTGATCTGCATCTGCGGGTTGTAGTCCTGGCCTATTGAGTTGCCGTTGGCGTACTCCCAGTTTGCCTCGGCCTGCGACAACGGGGTCGCGGCGGCCGCAGGAGCCCCGGCGGAAGCCGAAGGGCCGCCGGCGGCGGTGCTGGGGAGGGCGCTCACGGGGCTGATCAGGACGGAGGTTCCGATGCCGGCCACGAAGAAGAGCAGGCTGATCGATATGACTCTGACTGATCTCTTACTGAGTATGTTTTCCATGCGTTTTCATGGTCTATCGCGGGAGCCGGCGATATATCGAGGACAGTTACAGGCGAGCCCGTAAGCGCAGGGCCTGTGCCTTTGAAACACAATGTGACACACTAGCGCGAATCCATGCGGCCGGGGGTCCGAGGCAAAGGCGCCAGCGCCGCTGCGGGGAGCTCCCCAGCCCTCGCGTCAGTGAGCGTCCTCTCGAGCCCCCTGACAGGGATCTCGATCCTGACCGAGGTCTTGGTGTGCTTGGCGGAGGTGGTGACGCCGAGGTTCGTCTCGACGGCCTCCCTGAGGAAGTTCAGGAACCACACGGAGCCCTTCTCTCCGAAGGCGTGGTGCGCGATTATCACGTAGCTGCCGTGGAGCTCTGTGAGGTCGAGCGTGAAGAGCTTCTGGTACTCTGAGAGGAGCGAGAGGTAGCGCAGGACAGATTCGAGGCTCACCTCCTTGAACCAGAAGACGATCAGGTCGGTCGACATGCTGCGTCCGAACTCGCGCGCCATCAGGGCGAGGTCGTCGTCGTCGATGGCGTCCAGGAACTGCCCGAACAGATCCCGCGAGATGTGGACGAACCCGAACCGCTCCGCCTGCTTCCCCCATTCGTCGTGCCGCTCCAGTATCGACGAGACCAGGCTGTTGACGCTTATCTTCGCTTCGCGGGCCTCTCTCTCAAGGCTGGCGGCGAGTCTGCTCGAGACACGGATGCTCCTCAGCACGGACTTCTTTCCGTCGGTGTTGTCCATCGGAAACACGACCCATGTTCACCTTGACCTGACTCCTCGCCGGATTGGTCCTCTATTAAGGATTCGAGCGCACCTGTGACACTAAGGCAAGACGCGGATTGGCACGCCGCCCAGGCGGAGCAGGCTCGTCGGGTGGCCAAGAAGCCAGCTCCGCCCCCGGGCAGGGACACGCTGCTCTTCCCGACCCCGATCAACCAGGCTACCCGGAGGTTCAGGGCGGCCTTTCGCCCTATTCCAGCCGCTCCGTGGCAGCCTGGATGACCGGGCCGGGGACCCCGGCAGCCTCCTCCGCGGGGGCGCCCTCGACCTCGAAGAGCTCCCTCGGGGTGAGCTTGTCGGCAAGGCGGAGGGCCTTGCCGAACTTGTTGGGAAGGAAGAGCGTGCGCGAGCCGTACTCGACCACGTACCCCCTGTTCACCTCGAGGAGGAAGGCGGCCGCCGAGGCCGCGAGCGGCACGAACGGGAGGAGGGTCACCACGGTTGCAGCCGCGCCCGAGGCCGCGAGCGGGGAGAGGAGCGAGGAGAGCACCGGGACGAGGGGGTGGAGCACCTGGAAGCCGGCCACCCTCTGGGCCAGGAGGGCCACGGTGGCTATGGCGCCCACCCCGAGCGCAGTCCAGGGGGCCTCTGCGTGCGGCCGTATCGTGGATATGTCGTCGTAGGGGACGGAGATCATCTCCCTCCCGCTGGGGATGGACCTGACTATGAGGCGCCTGGTCGTAGCGGCCACCCTCTGGCCGTTGTGGGACCACGCCTCGATCACCCTCTCGTCGCCGGACATGCTCGTGACGGCAGGCATGTCGTCGGAGCGAGCCCTGATCTCGTCCTGGAGTCGCCTCGAGAGCCTGTCCACGAGCCTGGTAAGCGAGTAGGCAGACCCGGTCTGCTCGGCTGCCCTCCCCAGCCTCCTCCTGAGGTGGGGCCTGTCGGCCATCTTCCTCACCGCCTCCGCTGCCCCCTTGACGTCGTCGGGCCCGTCAACGACCAGCCCGTTCGAGCCGTCCTTGACTATCCAGGACTGGCCTCCCACCCCGGAGGTTATCACGGGGATGCCGGCCGACATGAACTCGAGCTGGGAGATGCCGAGGGCCTCGGACCTGCTCAGGGTGATGTTGGCCGTCGAGGTCCTGATGAGGGCGGCCTTCTCCTGTTCTGATATCGATCCGAGGACGGTGACGTTGGGGAGGGCCTCGGCCTCCTTCTTCACCCGGTCGCCGTAGTCCCCCTCCACCCTCCCGGCGATGACGAAGTGGATGTCGCCCCTCTTGGAGAGGAGCTTCGCGACCTCGATGACCCCCAGGGGGTTCTTCCTCTCCTCGACCGTCCCGAGGGACGAGATCAGTTTGGCGTTGGCCGGGAGGTTGTACTTGGCCCTGAGCGCCCCTTCGCTGCCGAGCGAGATGATGTCCTCGTCGTCTATCCCGCCCGGGAACAGGAAGAGCCTGTCGTCCCTCGCGCCCATCTTCTTCATGAACTCCGCCTCGAAGGGCGTGGTCACGAGGACCAGGTTGGCGCGCGCGAGTACCTGCGGCAGGATCACGTTGTTCCACGCCTCCCTGTAGGACCTCTCAACGAGGGCGTACCTCTCGTCGCTAGCTTCCTGGAAGTGGCTCATGTGGCAGAAGATGAGCGGGGACCGCGGGGCGCCCCCCTCCGCCATCTTCCTCCTCCAGGCGACGAACTTCACGACCTCCTCGGGGCCGTTCCAGAGGGTCGAGTGGGTGATGAGGACGCTGAGCTTGAGGTCTTCGACTATGGCGGTAAGGACGGCCACGAAGTCTACGAAGGAGACCCTCCTCGGGGGCCACGTGGTGTCGTCGCTGTTGACCCTTATCACGGGGATCCCGAGGGCCCTGTCGAAGACGTGCACGTAGCCCCCCCTCCTCTTTATCTCGTCCACGCTGACCGCGGGCTCGGAGTCCTGGTAGATGCTGGTTATGAGGAAGGCGTCGTGTCCCAGGCGTCGGAACTCCTTGACCATCCTCTGCGCGACCAGCTCCTGCCCCTTTGTGAGGCTGGTCTGGTACATGATGACCCCGATTCTCATTGTCTCAGTCTCCACCTATTACTTGCAAATTTTTCATATGCTCCGCCGTTCCTTCGTTCCTTTGATTCCGCCGGCGATAAGACCGCCATGGCGAGAGCAGTAAAACAAACGCGGCATGCATATAAAAGTCCGCATGCAATAATTGGTCATATCTAACACGCATCCTAAATTTCCTGAGCCCCCCGGGCCGGAGGCCTCCTCTTCAGGGTGCGGAGGTCGAGCTCGAGCCCGTTTCCGGCCACCAGGTGGAGGAGTCTACCGAGGTCGCCGCTCTCGACCACGTACCCGCACGTCAGGCGTTCGAGCCCCTGGCCGTGGTCGACGCACAGCCCTATGTCGGCTTCCCCGAAGGCAGGGTTGTCGTGCAGAGAGTCTCCCAGGAACAGCACCCCGCGCCTCACCCCCAGGAGGCGCTTCAGAGCGGCCACCGCCCTCCCCTTGTCGGGCCGCGCTCCGAAGACGTCCAGGTACGGCATCGCGGGGTCGTGGACCACCGCCAGGCCGAGCCCGGCGAGCGTCCTCTTGGCGGACGCGACGGCCTCCCGCGACGGCGGCGCCGACCTCCTCCAGTCGAGGGAGAACCCCAGGAGCCGCCCCCCCGAGTCGCGCTTCGTCTCGATGGCCATGCCTGGCTTCACCAGCCCTTTCGCGTAGGCGAGCCCGTCGGGCAGGCGTGCGCTCATCTCGGGGGCCTGGCCGACCCTCCCGTCAGCGAGGACGATGTCCAGCCCAGAGGCGCAGGCCCAGGCGCTGGCGAACCGCGTCCGCGGCCGGACGAACCCCGCGTCCTTCGAGGTGACTATCGCGACGGGTACTGATGCTGCTATCTCGAGGAGCGCCTCCTCCACGTCCTTGGGGACGCGGGACTCCGACAGGGGCACCTCCGCGGGCGAGAGAGTCCCGTCGTAGTCGGAGAATATCGCGCCTATCTTCAAGTCGCAGGCCGCTACTTGTTCCTCGCCGCGGCCCCCGGGAGGGCGGCCTTGGCCTCTGCCCGCTCCATGTCCCAGTGTATCCGGATGATGCGGGTGAGTATCTCGGATTTTATCGCGGCGTGGTCCCTCTCCTTCGCGTTGAGCACCGCCTTGACGATGTAGTACTCCTTGTCGCTCTGCTCGTTGACGTAGAGGTTGACGAGCGGGTAGTTGCCGATGGCCTCCCGGACCCTCAGGAGGACCACCTCGGGGTCGAACCTGTTCGGGAACTCGTACCTCACGTTGAAGAAGTAGTCCGTCTCGCTGTATGAGAGGACGGCGGCGTCGGTGGCGAGGATGGAGTTGGGGATCTTCATCATCTGCCCCTCCTCGGTGAGGATCTTGGTGAAGAAGAGCCCGACCGCCGTCGCCTCGCCCATGTAGCCGGCGTATATCGAGTCGGGCGAGAAGTACTTGTAGCCCGGGGAGTTCGCCCACTGGAAAGGGATGTGCCAGGTGAGGATCCTCACGTGGTTGCCGGGTCGGACGGCCCCCGACAGGAGAACGAGTATCCCGGCGAAGAAGCTTCCGAGGGTCGGCTGGAGCGCGAGGCCGAGCACGAGGCCGCTGAAGGCGGCCGTCGCGAGGAGGGCGGTCGGCGAGAAGGAGAGGTAGGAGGCCACGGCCAGGACTGAGATGATGTACCCAGCGATCTTCACCCCGTTCGCTGCGACCGGCGCGTTCTTCTTGAAATCGGGCCTGAACTCGACCATGATGAAGGTCGAGAGCTCCCGCGAGATGAACACGCCACCGACCAGTATCAGCGCAGCGTTGGCATAGAGGAAGAACTCCCCGAACCGGGGGAGTGCCTTGTCGAGGTACGTGATGACCCCCACGGTCACCAGCAGAACCGCCACGTCCCTCAGGAATCTGGTGAGCCTTGCCATATAGGATCCGGAGTTTTGCGGCCTCTTCCAGATTATATTGGTTGCGCCCCCCACTGACGCCGAAATCAGCGGCGTCCCGCCCGAAAGGGGCTTGTCCCGCGAGAAGCTGTTTCACCGGGTCCGCGGGCGCGAGGCGCGGCGGAAGCCCTTCGTCCAGGGTCGCATCAGAGATCGGCATGGCGGTCCAGAGGACGCTCCCCCTCCTCTCGGGCTCGCAGCCCACCGGACATCTCTGGCCAGAGCCATAGGTTATTATCGAGGCACCCCGGCTGAGGCACGAGGGTCGAATTTGCCTACATGCCCGAAATGCGGCAAGATGATAAGCGCCCAGAGGTACTCCAGGCACCTGAAGCGCTGCGGGACGACGCACAAGAACAAGAGCACGACGCTCGACCAGCCGGACAACTTCTGGATGAAGATCTGAGGCCCGCGGGCGCTCGGTGCTAGCGGAGCGCGGAGAGGACCCGGCGCCCGAAGAAGGCCATGGCCCTGCGCTGGTCGGCGACGGGCGAGTGCACCACGACGTGGGTCGCCCCGAGGTCCGCGAGCTCCTCGATCGCGCGGGCATGGTCGCGCGGCTCGGCGCTCACCGTCCAGTCTTCGAGGACGCGCCCGAGAGGGACCTCCGCCTCGGCCCTCGACTGGATCTCCGAGGGGTCGGTGCTGTCGAAGAAGCCCCTCGCGAACGCCTTCGGGAGGAACCGCCACTTCTCCGCCCCGTACTCCGCCTCCCGCTCTCCGCCGGCGACAGCCCAGTGCTCCACCACCACGGGCTTCGCCCTCCTCCCCGACTCGCGGGCCGCCTCCCTCCAGGCCGACAGCACGCCAGGCTCGCTCCTTAGCACCGAGGCGGCCGTGACAAGCCCGTCCCCGTGGAGGCCGGCCAGCCTGGCCGACTTGGGCCCTCCGGCTGCGATGTAGATCGGGATCCGCGACGCCGGAGGGTCGTAGAGCCTCCCGTGGACGTCCCAGAACCCGCCCTCCGCGTGGACCTCCTTCCCGGTCCAGAGCGCGCGGATCAGCCCGACAGCCTCCACGAGCCTGGAGGCCCTCTCCCGGTACTTCCCCCACCCGCCTCCGGCAGCCCCCTCGTTGAGGTTCTCCCCCGAGCCCAGCCCCAGGAAGACCCTGCCGGGGGCGAGGGCGCTCAGGGAGGCCCAGACCTGGGCGACCACGGCGGGGCGGTACCTGAACGACGGGCAGGTCACCCCGGTGCCCATCGCGACCCGGGAGGTCCTCTGGGTGAGGCAGGAGAGCGCGACCCAGGCGGACCCCGAGTGCCCCTCGTTCGACTGCCAGGGCTGGAAGTGGTCGCTCGCCCATACGCCGTCGAACCCCGCCCGCTCCGCGTCGACCCCCTGCTCTATCAGGTGGGCGACGGGGAACTGCTCGCTTGAGAGGACGTAGTAGACCCTGGGGCGTCCCTTCAAGCCCTCAGCCACCCCAGCTTGACGAAGCAGTACGCGATGAACGCCATGCTGAACGCCACGACCACGGAGACCTGCCACAGCTGGAGATGGTAGGGCGTGTCGGCGAGGTTCATGCCCAGCATCGTCCCGATCGCCGTGGGTATGATCGAGAGCGCGGTTATCACGGCGAGTATCTTAAGGACCCTGTTCGTCTCGAACGACGACTGGCTGATGTAGAGCTGGATCAGGGTGTGGAGACGGTCCTGGACGTCGTCCGCGATGTCGGTGAGGAACGAGGTCTCGTCCTGGAGGACGCTGAAGTCCTCCTCTGCGCTGGTCCCGAAGCCCGTCAGGGTGACGCGCCTGGAGATGATCACCCCCAGGAGGTCCTTGAAGTGCACCAGGTTGGAGACGAGCCTAGCGACCTCCTTGTTCAGCTCGTACATCCTCTGGAGGAAGTCCTTCGGCAGCCGGGACCGCGGGGTGTTCCCTATCTTGGAGACCTCGACCTCCACGTCGGAGAAGACCGACCTGTACTCCCTCAGGGTCGAGTCGAGTATCCCGTAGAGGACGGAGGCCGCGAACCCGTGCTCCTCGAGCCTGGACTGGACGTCCGGGAGCGCCCTCGTGAAGACGTCTGTCCCGTGAGGGGATGCGGTGATTATCTTGTCGCCCCTGCAGATCACCACCTGCCCCCGCCTCGCGATGGTGAGCCGCTGGTCTGCTCGCGTGGGGTAGCTTATCTCCCCCGACTGGAGGAATATGAAGGACATCTCCTGCAGGTAGTCGATGTGAGGGTAGAAGTCGTCCACCTGCCTCGCCCTGAAGTGCGCAGGGGGGACACGTAGCATCGCCCCGAGGCGCAGCACACCCTGCTCGCCAATGTTGGAGACGTCGATCCACTCCTGCTTGTCGGTGGCCAGGTGCATCTCGACGTCCTCCCAGGTGAGCGCGGGGTTTCCCGTCTTCAGGTCGGCCTCGACCTGGCGGATGACCGTCTCGGGAGGGCCCTCGGGGCCGGCGAGGTTCGCCTCCTGGGACCTGATGCGGCTCCCCGCCGTCCGCCCCCCGACGGCGAGTGCCCTGGGGAGCCTCAGGAGCCTGAGGAGCAGCGATGCGGAGCCCCTGCTCCCGAACTCTATCAGGGGGAGGTAGGAGACGAAGGAGAGGACAACCACAGCCAGGTCCACGAGGTGCCAGGGCGACCTGAAGTACTCCCAGCGGCTCTTGGCGAGGTAGAGCTTGGAGAAGTACTCCACCACGAAGACGACGATCACGGTCACGTCGCAGATGTCGAAGAAGCTCAGGACGGAGGCGGAGAGGTCCACGAGGAGCGGCAGGAGTATTATTGGGATCAGGATGACCGAGAGGAACGCCATGAAGCGGTCGGAGAGGAGGACGTTGACGGTCTCCCGGGCATCCTTCCTGGGGTCCTCCCTCGGGACGAAGATGGAGCGCGGGAGCGCGTCGTCCTGGTGCCTGTGGTCGGCTTCGGGCATGCGTACCTCGTTGGCTCGCCGAAGGCTCTGGACGCTAATTAAACATCAGCCAGGCGCCTCGGCTCGGAGGGCGCTCGCGTGCTCCACGAGCCGCTGAGGAGGACCCGGCGCAGGCTCCCCGAGGAGCGCTTCAGGTCAGCCTGAGAGCGCGGCGGGGGATGCCCGTCCCGGGACGGTGCTCTGCTAAAATAAGGGTGCCCCGGGTTTCGGGTCCGACAGGCGATGAGATACACGACCCTCGGAAGGAGCGGCCCAAAGGTCTCCAGGATCGGACTCGGTTGCATGGGGATGTCCGCGTTCTACACGGGCGCCGGGAAGGACGACGAGGGGTCGCTGAAGACGATCAGGAGGGCGCTTGACCTGGGGGTCAACTTCATCGACACCGCCGAGATGTACGGCCCCTACACCAACGAGGAGCTGGTCGGGAAGGCGATATCGGGGCGCCGCGACCAGGTCGTCCTGGCCACCAAGTTCGGCCTGATGTCTCACGGGAGGACGGACGAGCGGAAGGTCGACAGCTCGCCGCGGAACGTCAGGGTCGCGGTCGAGGGTTCGCTGAGGCGGCTGGGGACAGACCACGTGGACCTCTGCTACCAGCACCGGGTCGACCCGGCCACGCCCATAGAGGCGACGATGGGGGCGCTCAGGGAGCTCGTCGGCGAGGGGAAGGTCAGGCACGTCGGGCTCTCGGAGGCCGGGGTCGCGACGATGAGGAGGGCGAACGCGGTGCACCCCGTGGCCGCCCTCCAGTCCGAGTACTCCCTGTGGACCCGCGACCCGGAGAGTGAGGCGCTCAAGGCTGTCCGCGAGCTCGGGATCGGGTTCGTGGCGTACTCGCCCCTCGGTCGCGGGTTCCTGACGGGGAAGATCCGCTCGCTGGAGGGCCTGGACGCGTCGGACTACCGCCGGAGCAGCCCGAGGTTCACCGGAGGGAACCTCGAGAGGAACCTGAAGGTCGTCTCCGAGGTCGAGGCGGTGGCGGGCGAGTCGGGCGCCACCGCGGCCCAGGTCTCGCTCGCGTGGCTCCTCTCGCGGGGGGAGGACGTCGTCCCCATCCCCGGGACGAAGAGCGTGGAGCGCCTGGAGGAGGACATGGAGGCGGTCGACCTGAAGCTCACCAGGGACCAGCTCGAGCGGCTCGACTCGCTCGGCCCGGCCGCGGGGGACCGCTACGCGGACATGACGCCCGTGGGACTATGACCCCGCGACCAGAGAGGCTCCCGGCCCGAGCAGGAGGCCCCCTCGCTATGAGCGGGGTCGCCCGGCGGGGCGGAGACACCCGCACGCCCGGCCCCGCCCGGCCGCGAAGGCGCGAGGCACGCTTCGTCTCGGAGTGACGGCGCGACGCAGTACCACGTGATACTCACGAAGGAGTGCAACCTCTTCTGCACGTACTGCGGAGGAGGAAGCGACACCCATCCGCGCGAGGTCCAGTACTCCGTCTCCGAGCTGGCCTCCTTCCTCGCGCGCGACCCTGACCCCGTGGTCGGCTTCTACGGGGGCGAGCCGACGCTCAGGGTCAAGACCATGAAGGAGATGATGGACACGGTAAGGGCGCGGTTCGTCCTCCAGACGAACGGGCAGCTCCTCGACAGGCTCGAGCCCGAGTACCTATCGAGGCTGCACGCCATCCTGGTCTCCGTGGACGGGACCAGGGAGGTCACGGACAGGGAGAGAGGGAGGGGCGTGTACGACCGCGTGATGAGGAACGTCTCCCTGGCCAGGGAAAGGGGCTACAGGGGCGACGTGGTGGCCAGGATGACGGTGGAGGAGGGGACCGACATCGAGGGGAACGTGAGGCACCTGCTCGGGACAGGCCTCTTCGACCACGTCCACTGGCAGCTCAGCTTCAGCATGTTCTGGGAGGCGGGACAGGACAACTCCCCGCGCACGGCGGAATGGATCTCGGGGTACAACAGGGGGGTCACCTCCCTGGTCAGGTGGTGGGTCGAGGAGATGTCTTCGACCGGGCGGGTCCACGGGGTCGTCCCGTTCCTGGGGGTGACCGGCTCACTGCTCTCAGGGAGGGCGTCCGGCCTACGGTGCGAGTCAGGGACGGGCTCGTTCACGGTGATGCCCGACGGGAGGGTCTCGGCGTGCCCCGTCTCGGTCGACTTTGAGTTCTCCGTCGCCGGCTCGATACGGTCAGGGACGCCCGAGGGGCTCCGGGGCAAGGTCGCCCTCGGCGAGCCCTGCGCTTCGTGCGACATCCTCCAGGTCTGCGGCGGCAGGTGCCTGTTCGTCAACAACTCGCAGTCCCTCCTGCGCGAGGGAGGCTACGCCATGATCTGCTCCACGGTGAGGCACCTGGTGAGCGAGCTCCAGGAGGCGGCCCCCCGCGTCCGGTCGCTCGTAGAGAGCGGGAGGGTCGGCCGCTCGGCCTTCGGGTACCCGGACATCACCAACGGGTGCGAGGTGATCCCGTAGCGGGATTGGCTCCCCTCACAGGGCGACGATGAGGAGCGTCAACAGGACGGCTGCCAGGGGCACGCCCACGAAGCTCGACCTGTTGAGGGCCTTCGCCCAGCCTGGCGGGCTGCTCGGGTCGTAGTAGTGCAGCACCACGGTCACGCAGATCGAGTAGATCAGGACGCCGAACGCCACCAACAGCGTGTCGTCTCCGAGGGTGAAGTACCCCTGGACGGGGACGCTGTTGTTCATGTTGAGGAGGAATGCGACCGCCGTGAAGATGCTGACCACCCCCAGCTGCAGCCGGGGGCCGAACGAGTCCATCCTGATCCTGAACGAGATGGTGGCGAGCGCCACCAGCACGACGAGGGGCACGACCAGCGTGAGCGCCGCGGTCTGGACAGGCCGGTGGATGTTGATCGTGAATATCGCCTCCGAGTAGTAGGCGGCATAGGCAGGGGGGAGCCCCGGATACCCGAAGGACGTCCTGTAGAGCTGGTTCTCCACCGAGAGCCCCGACCCCCCGTCTACGATCCACCCTGGGATGGAGACGTTCTGCCCTATCTGGCTCTCCGTGTCGGGGACGTACACGAGGGAAGCGTTGGTGAAGTCGTTGCTCTCGATCTGGATCGAGAGCCTCTGGCTGTCGAGGGGGAAGCGCACGAAGTTCATCTGGTCGAAGAGGGTCGCCCCCACCCTGAACGAGAGGTAGTTCTCCCCGGTCCCGTTGATGTCGCCCTGGGAGCTGATGAGCTGGAGCTGGTTGACCGTCCCGTCCATCAGGGCAAAGTCCTGCGGCAGGGCGGGCGAGGAGGAGTTCCCGCCGGGGCCGTACCAGCTCCCGTTCCAGGCGAAGGAGAGGTAAAAGTCGACCGGCGACGAGCCCTTCTGCTGGTCGATGCTCCCGACGTTCACCACGTAGATGTCCACGAGGACCTTCGTAGGCGGGGTCGCTGCCGGCGGGTCGGCGAGCC
>JAJZNC010000013.1 GCA_021848045.1 archaeon | reverse complement strand
GGGCGACGTGACAGTCGATGGGAGCCGCATCGATGTCCAAGTCTGGTCATTCATTACGGCGATGGGCTGCTCGTCAACCACATCCACCAAAGGATAATGTGGCCTGCAAGAGCATTGATAGAATCCACGGCGGAGGTGCAATGAATCCAATGCGCGGCGACTTGCCCGCGTCTTCTACAAGCATAGTGAGAGCTATTAGCGCATCCGCGCATCAAGAATACGTCTCGCAGTCAATTAGGGAGGACAAAAGTCGCTCGGGAACTGGATGGCGACGTCCACGCCCCTCATCGTGACCGTCCCGGAGGCGTTGGAGCCACCGACTCCGGCCGGGATCATGGTGTAGTCATAGACGCCGGCGGTCAGCAGGAACACGATCGCTGCCATGCTTGCGTTGTATATCGTCCCGGCACCCTCGCCCGGCATCATCGATTGAATCTCGTGTAGGCCGTTCGGGGGCTGGACTTCGGTCGAGTTCCAGGTCTGGTTCCGGACGGTCACGCCCCAAGGAGAGTGCATGAACCCGCAGGGACTCCCCTCCTGATGGAAGATCAGGAAGGCGCTGGCCGCCGGGGAGACGCTCGAGGTCACTGTGACCGTCTCGGTCTCCGTGGTGGTAGAGGCTGGACGCGAGCCAATGCTCTGGAGCTGGGAATACTCCAGGGCTGCAGCGGCGGCGAGGACCAGCGCGACGGCGGAGACTGCGACGGTCTGCCTCGCGATTCCGCTCCTCCGTGTCCTCATTTCGTGTCCTGAGATCGAGGCCGGGGGCTAAATATCCGTCGGTCGGGCTACACCTCTAGGATGGGCAAGCCAATGGGGCGGGGTCCCGGGATGAGACCATGCGGCGACCAGTCCGGCCCGTCCCCGGCGGAGGCGCAACGAACCCAATGCACGGCGAAATCCTCGCACTCTCGTCTGCACAGCGGTTCACAAGCGACATCCCGCTTCAACCTTGGCATGTCGTCGCGCCTGGGCGCTCTACGATTGAATTATCGAAATGTAGAAAGTTCCACGTCTCGGTCGTAATCATCCAACTGCCGTCGAACTTGACATACGAGTCCTGCGCCGCTATCGTCATCTCTGAGACTCCCGCGAAGGGACTGACAATGCTCTTGCTCCCAGTGCTGTTCGTGACCAGATAGATTGTGGAGTTCACGGCCCAATCGTCGCCTGCTGGCCGAATCGATTGGGTCTCGTTTGTGATAATAACATATTGCTGGTCGCTCGTCAACGTCCCAAACAGAGGGCCGAATTCTGACAGCCCGGTGTAGTTCCCATCGCACCCGCCGGAAAACCCCTTCCATTGAACCGTAGCGTTTTCCTCGTAACCCCCCAGGAAGTTGCTCGCGTTGATGGCCACCAGATTGAGAAGGTGATTCTCGTAAGCAGTGGCGACTTGATCGTAGGCGCTGGGAATGGTTGACACAGTGGTGACCATCGTTGATGTCGCGGTCCTAAGGGTCGATTCGTAAGCAGTGGTCGCGCCAAAGATAATCGTCAGCACCACGAAAAGGCCCAGCAGCGCGGCTCTGGTGTTCAACCCATGCTGTGTTTAGGGGTGGATGCCCTTGAAGCTTTGGATGCTCTGCTTCAGATGCCCCGGCTGAGGCGCGATGAGCCATCATTCGTGGCGATTGCCTGCGTCTTCAACTGGCTAGGGGAGCTGGACCATTCCATCGAAGAGGCTTTTGGGAACCGATGCACAAGAAACCAAGATGAACCCAAGGACGGCCCTGGCGGCGGTTGGGGCGGTCGCCCTACTCGTGGGAGGGCTCGCCGGCTACCTCTACGGCGTCTCTTCGACACCACCAGTGACGGTAACGAAGGCCGATCTCGCGTCCTCTCTCGGGGTCTATGACCAAGTTGCAAGCGCGTACGCGAACCGGCTGCTCCTCCTCGGCTCGGACAACGGCTCGGCGCTCGCGAGGACGTTCGAGAGCAACGCGTCCGTCACATGGCGTGGGGGCCCGGGCCTAGAAGGCTGTCAGCTGGCTGGGAACTACACTGGAATTGCGAACATAACCGTGCTGATGAGCATCTTCGCCAAGTATCACCAGGGCGGTCTGCTCGTCTCAGAAGAGAGTCAGACGATCTATCCTGAAGGCCCGTACTGGATGGTCGACTCGACGTTCAATTTCGCAGGTAACAGCTCACTGGTTGGAGGCTTCGGAGGAACCGTCGCCGCCCAGGACGCGTATGCGCGTGTTGCTGGGGCTTGGTTGGTTTCGACAGAGGTCTGGAACATCACCAACTATCACGAGCAGTATCCTGCGTCCTCCATGAACGTCCCGTGCCAGGCCTGAACCGCCTGGTCCTGACATCGCAGGCCGACCGTCAATCGCCCAGGCGGAGTCCCACTGTGCAAGAAAGGGGACCGCGTCGATCTAAAGTCAGCGACAAACGACTGTCCATCCACGGTCTCGTCGAGCACCAGGGTTGGAGGTGGCTGAGCTTTGGACGCGGTTCTCCACCACGACGTTGTCTATCGGGCTTGAGGGGTCCTCTTCGGCGACCGGTTCAGCCCGTCCCCCGCGAGGCGCGACGAACCCTTTCACGAGCGAAGGGCGCCTTTTGGGCTCGGCGGAACGTCGGGGTTCGCCCTCAGAACCAGCGAGTCTTGATCTCCCTGATCTCCCTTAGATGCGGGTCGTCGCTGACGCACTCCAGCCTGTTGAGCTTGGTCGTGGCTGCGATGATGCTATCGGCCATTGGCACGCGATACTTGCTCCTTATCTCAGCTGACTCCTTGGCGAGCTCTAACCCCATGTCTATCACCTCGAACTCCTTGTCCAAAAGCACAGTCCTCAATTCGGCGACCTGCCTCCCCCCGTTCTCCAGGGAGATCTTGTAGAGTTCGTGCGCGGTTATCGCGGAAGCGTACTTGGTCTGGCTCGAGCGCAGCTCGTCCCTTGTCCACCTTAGCACCGAGGCGTCTTTGGAATAGTAGTGCTCGAAGAAGAACCTGGTGTCGTAGAGCGACTCCGACTCCGATGTCATACTTCCTCTCGCATCTTGTCCAGTAGTCTCTTCATCTTCTCAGGCGTGCCGTGGGACGCACCGGTCCCCGCGAGTTCCGAGATCGTGACCGCTTTCTTGAATGCCACGCCGTCGCCAGTGTCGACCACGACGAGGCGGGCGCCTTTCTGCATCCCATACTTCGCCCTAAATCTCACTGGAATCGTCGTCTGACCCTTCCTTGTCACTACGACCTCGTTGTCGCTCATCAGACCTGAATGTCCTATTCCGTAGTACTTAAGACTTGATTAGTCCTACACACCACAGTGGTACTACGCATCGAAGATCGCAAAGGCGCGGGGTGTACGCAGGAAGCCTTCGGCTACCGGTCCGGCCGCCCGCCGCGCGAGTGAGATGGCGCGGGAGGCGCAAGCCAGCTGGGCTGCTTAAATACCGAGGCGTGTCCTGACCTTCCCGATGCCCACTCGAGCTCAAGAGACGGAGGCCGAAGAGTGGGCGCGCACAGAGGAACGCCGTAGGGTGATCTACGAGGAGCTTTGGCGCGCCGACGAGGAGCGGGTCAGGAGGCAGCGTGAAAGAGACCCATACAACAACCGGCGGAGGCAGGAGCAGGATGACGGCCGCAATCCGTTCGACACCAGTGCAGTCAGGGAGGTCCCAAGGGCGAAGCAGATTCTGGGTGTCGGGGCCGGCGCTACCGAGGATGAGATCAAGGAGGCATACAAGAGGATGGCGATGGTCTGGCATCCTGACAGACCGGGCGGGTCTGAAGAGAAGATGAAGGACATCAACGAAGCGAAAGAGCTCCTGCTGCGGGCGCTCTGACCAGCCAAGGTCGAGCGGACCGCGTCGGGATTCCTGCGGGTGCGGAGGTCGACCTCAGCGGTACCTGTTGCGGCCGTGCTGGCGCCCGCCGCCTTGGCTGCGGTATCTGCGCCCGCCGCCCCCGTGCACTGACGTGCCCGGGACGAACGTGTGCAGCTTGTCCTCGGGTCTCATGGGCAGTATGGGCGCCTTTGTCATCTTGAGTATCCGACCAAAGTCGCCCGATTCCTCCTTCGAGACGAACGAGTAGGCCTTTCCGTCCCGTCCAGCCCTTGCAGTCCTCCCCACTCTGTGGAAGTAGATAAGGGGGTCGACCGGGACGTCATAGTTTACGACCAGCGCGACCTGGGACACGTCAATCCCTCTGCTGGCGATGTCCGTGGCCACGAGTACGTCGGCGCGGCCGTTCCTGAACGCGTCCATGTAGCGGTCCCTCTGGCTCTGTGAGAGGTTCCCGTGTAGAGGCACCACCTGGTATCCCTTCTGGTGGAGGTCGCGCGCGAGCCTATCCGCCCCGTGCTTGGTCCTGCGGAAGACTATCGCGCTCGGCGGGCGCTCCCTCTGGAGGAGGTCGGTGAGGAACCCTAGCTTCTCTTCGTGCTTGACAACAGCGTAGTACTGGTCGAGCGTCTCCACCGAGGGCTCGTCCGAGTTCACCATTATCCTCTCCGGGTCTATCATGTACTTCCTTGAGAGGTCCATGATCCTCTGGGGCATCGTCGCAGAGAAGATGCAGACCTGCTTCTTCCCCTGGACGCAGCCCAGGATGTAGTCGACGTCTGCGATGAACCCCATGTCGAGCATCGTGTCGGCCTCGTCTAGGACTACGAACTTGACTGACCTGAGGTCGAGGGACCTGTGCTTCACGTGGTCTATGACCCTTCCCGTGGTCCCAACTACGACGTGGGCCCCCCGCCTGAGCTCCTCCCGCTGGCCGCCCATCGACTGGCCGCCGTAGATAGCGACCACCCTGACCCCAGTGTGGGCGCCGAGCTTCCTCATCTCCTGCGCTATCTGGACAGCCAGCTCCCTGGTAGGCGCCAGGACGATCGCCTGGACCTGCCTGCTCTTCGGGTCGACGGCGTGCAGTAGGGGGAGCGAGAACGCCAGAGTCTTGCCTGAGCCCGTCTTCGCTTGCCCTATCACGTCCCTGCCCTTCAGCAGGGGGCCGATGGTCTTCTCCTGGATGGGCGTAGGCTTTGTGAAGCCCATCTTCTCGACTCCCTTCATTATGAGGGGGTCGAGCTTCATCTCCTCGAACGTGCTCATTCTTTTCTATTCGCTTCTACAGGATAATCGTCGCCAGAGGATTAGGAACGTCCCGAGCCGCCGACCTAGACTTGCCTGTAAGGGTCCAGCCAGCGACCGCCTTTATAATCATGACGCCTCAGGGACGCGCTTAGCCCGGCGTGCGGGTGCGGTGGACACGCGAAGCTTCGACCCACGCCCGCCCCTCAACCGATGACCCGCCTTGTCCGGCGATCCTGCAGAAGCGGTCGTGCTCTGAAACCCCTCGGGTCCTCGCAGGAGGCGGGACGGCACGCCGCTGACACACGTTTTCTGCTTCCGTTTTCAGTTTGCAGTGGAAGCGCTGTTAGCTTAAGGGGTTCCTTATCTTAACGTAAGGCAAATAATCCTACCAGGTCGCATATAGTGTTCCATGAAAGCACGATGTTCTCATTGTCGAGCCCTGAGGGAGATGCTCTATCCCCAGTCGACACCAGATGAGGGTGGTTTCATCATCTCTGGTACCTGCGAAGTATGCGGCGGATATCTCGAGCAGAAGAAGCGAGTGGTCCTGGCGTAGGGATACGCTCCCCTCCTCGAGGCCGCTACGAGCGTCCGGCCTCGCCTGAAGCATTCCGTGAACGTGCGCACGCCGACCGTGCACATGTCCTCATGGTACCAAGTGAGCGATGCGACGATCGTCTCCATCAGCACCGTCTTCGAACCGCCTCCAGATGCCCCGCCTGGTGCGGGCGGGGCTAGACAGCCTCCCCAGCGACCTCGACGAGCTTGTCCCTGGACCTGGCCCCGCTCACCAGCCTCAGGCGCGACTTGGGTACCCCCAGGTGCTCCGCGAGGATCTCGATAAGCCTCTTGTTGGCCCTGCCTTCCTTGGCCTTCTCGTCGACCTTCACCTCGTAGCCCCCGTCGTTCGCCCTGACCACCCTCGGCCTCTTCGCGTTGGGGGTGACACGGACTCTCACGAGCACGCGCCTGGCGCACCGGCCTCCGGCGTAAGCTTTGCGGAAAGCTTCGCCCTCGCCTCCGTCCTGCTCGCTAGCGCAAGGGAGCGCTCTGCCAGGCGACGCACGAGCTGCCCATGTCTGCCCCCTCCACCCAGCAGTACTGATTGAACGTCCCGAGGCTCACTACGATGACCGTCCCCACATGGAAGGCAGCCCATGTGACCGAGGCCGAGACCGACATAGGCGTCCTATTGGGGCAGCTATGTGCGCTGCAGAGCCGGAGGTCCTGGGGCGACGAAGGCACGACAGGAAGCACTAACAGGGCAATCACGACGCACGCCGCGATGGCGGCATAGGAGGCGGCCGTCTGTGTCCTCATAGGCTGCAGACGTGGCGTCCTCCAGGTTCTAATCGGTTTCTGAGCCCGGCGCGAGGCACTCTCGCCAGCGGATATCCCATGGAGAAATCCAGGCCGCCGGTCGCCACCATTCGCAGTTTTCGCCTCGCGACGTGAGCTCGACCACCACAGCGACCCGCCTTGCGACGGGCTGTCCCCCGGCCTGCCCCGGAAGGGGCGAGCGGCACGCATTGGTCGGGGGCGTTGAGGGCCACGCTATGCCCTACACGTCTGCGACACACACCGGGATGAGAAGCCAGCAGAGGCTTTAACCGAGGCGCAAGTCGCCGTTGGCCTGCCAATGGGATCCCCCGGAGACGGCGCGGGGTCAGACGCGCGAGACTATCTGGCGAACGAGAGGACCTACCTGGCCTGGGTGCGCACGAGCATCACGCTGATGGGACTGGGGTTCGTGGTGGCCAAGTTCGAGATAGTTGTAAAGTCACTCGTCCCCTCCGCCCCGACCACCTCGCTGGGCCTCTCGTCGGC
This sequence comes from archaeon, assembly GCA_021848045.1. Taxonomy (GTDB): domain Archaea; phylum Thermoproteota; class Nitrososphaeria; order Nitrososphaerales; family Gagatemarchaeaceae; genus Gagatemarchaeum. The sequence continues at coordinate 19,662 of JAJZNC010000013.1, read as the reverse complement.
GGTGGGGGTCGCCATGGTGCTGGCCGGGGGGCTCATGCAGCTGCAGGCGCTCCGGGCGTACACCTTGAACATCGAGAGGATCAAGACCAGGACGTACACCCCGAGCAGAGGGGTCGAGTCCACGATTGCCGTCGCCATGTTCGCAATCGCCCTCATCCTGGCGGCGTACCTCATCCTCACGGTCTAGAACGCCCCTCGCCGGCCGTCACCCTCTCTAGAGCGGGTCCGTCCACAACGCGTCTCCGCAATACGGATTCTGGATACATGTTCCGAGTTCTTCGGTCGTTATTAGCCGCGGTGCCTCCCTCTCCCGCGAGGCAGACGGGAGTATGGAGGCTGCGTTGGGCTCCGAGGGGGCGTCGCTCGGCAAGAGGGGGCGGCGAGAGGTCTTCGCAGGCCGTATGCTGGTGTGTGTGGACAGGGCGTTCGAGGCGGTGGGGACCGGGCCGATCATGAAGGACTACGTCTTCTGGAGCCTCTCGCTCGACGTCGACGACATCGTCGACAGGCCGGAGAGGCTGATGGACGCCCTCAGAGAGGTGCGAGGCGAGGCCTGGGCGGCGGTCTACGAGTACAAGCTCGTAAGGGAGGTCATGAAGGAGTTCGAGCTCCTGCGCACCGGGGTACAGGGGCTCACCGGGGAGAAGGAGCCGGGCCGGATTCTCCGGGCGGCGATGACGGCCGCATGGCGAACGCTCTAGGACGCGACACAGGTCAAGCATCCGGCACATCCGTACCGTGCCATGTCTGATGTCGAACCCCCCCGCCTCTCGGGTCGACCGAGGCTCGGGGCGCAGCTCGAGAAGCTGCGCTAGAGGCCCTTCGGCGGTTCTCACGACTTGAGAATCCGCTCCCTGCTTTTTATCGCGACTTGCCCTCCCATCGGACAGGCGAGGGCGTTGACTTCGGTGTCGCAGGCAAAGACCATCGGAGGGGTCGGCTCCATCCTGGTGGTCCTCTCCGCTGTCCCGACCGCGGGCTCGCTCCTTGGGATAGCCGGTTTCATACTGGTCCTCGTGGCTGTGAAGGGAATCTCCGACTCTGTCGGTGACCGCTCTATCTTCAACGACGCGCTGCTCGCCGTCGGCCTGGCCATCGCGGGGGTCGTAGCTGGCACGCTCGTCCTCCTGGGGAGCTTCCTGAGCTTCATGGGACTGCACAACATGGCGTTCGCCAACTTTGGTCAGGGGTTCGACGCGTCCTCGATCCCGAGGGGAGATTGGATGGGGTTGATTGGCTCCGCGTTCGCGGGCCTCGCGATAGTGTGGCTGACGCTCCTGGCATCCGCCATCTTCATCCGGAGGAGCTACGGGGCGATTGCGTCGAAGCTCGGCGTCGACATGTTCAGGACGGCAGGGCTCCTCTTCCTGGTTGGAGCTGCGACGACTATCGTCCTAGTAGGGTTCCTGCTGCTGTTCGTGGCCCAGGTGCTACTCGCGGTGGCGTTCTTCTCCATCGACGAGACGAAAGCGGGATGAGCCCCGCGCGGGCACTGGCGGGCGTTCACGGTGGACTACGTAATGGGCTCGGAGGCGACGATCCTCGTCTGGGCAGCTGCGGTCTTCGGGATCCCGGCGGCGGTGGTCGCCGCGTGGTGGATCAGGCGGAGCCGAGGCGGGCGCAGGGACGAGGCCCCGGAAGCACACAAGAACCCTATTAACCGCCCCGCCTCCCGTACGCCCGCCAAAACACCAGGATGTGACCCAGATTGGCGATTCTCCATCAACAAGTACCCCACGAGGCCCTGAGGATGCGACGGTCTTTGGGCACATGTTCATCTAGCGGGGGGTGCGGGAGGGAGGGACGATGACCAGCCCACTGCCGGGGATCGGCCTCAACAACATCCTTACCATCGCCTACTACCTTTTCTTCTTCGTCTTCGTCTTCTACGGAGGAAGGGTCCAGTCATTCTTCTGGCTCAACAGCATAGGCAGGTCTCTAGGCCGCCTAGAGTCGATGAAGACCAAGGCGAGGGACGGGGTAGTCGCCTACTTTAAGTCCAAGGGAGCGCCATCGAACGTTGGCGAGCGCGTAGACAGGCTGGTCGACTACGTCACGATCATGCCCGTCGACCTCGACCCAAAGGGCATCGTCCAGAAGATAGGTCACATCGCAGAGACGAGCGACGAGAGGGCGCGCGGAGAGATCCGAGGCATGCTCGCAGGCGCTGATGCCGTCTCGGCCTCGATAGCCCAGAACCTGCTCGAGCTCGCGACCGGGCTCAACATGATCCACAAGGTCGTGAGGCACTACTACCTTGTGGGGAAGAAGGGGAATGGGATGATGACGATAATGCAGCTCCAGATGAGCCTGCCCCATATAATGCAGCAGGCCAAGGCGATGTCAAGCGCGATGGACTCCCTCCAGACGGGGACGCCAATAGGCGACGGGGTGGGCCCGCTGGTCGCCTCCAGGCTCCTCGCTGGAGCGCCGACACAGGTCGTCGCTAAAGACACCGTGGTGGGCACTACAGTCTTCGAGGGTCGGACCCTCTACGTGATGAAGGCGGAGGGTCCGATGGGCTACGTCGGGCAGCCCGGCGTCGCCATGCAGCGCGTGGTCGAGGAGATGAAGGTCCCGCTAAAGGCGATAGTGATGGTGGACGCGGCTGCCAAGCTGGAGGGAGAGGGGACGGGCGACGTCGCGGAAGGAGTCGGCGCTGCGATAGGCGGCCTGGGCGTGGAGAAGTTCGAGATAGAGGAGGTCGCCACAAAGCACGACATCCCGGTGTACGCGGTTCTCGTGAAGCAGGGCGACCTCGACGTGATGGCGACCATGAACAAGGAGATTGCCGACGGCGCCGACAGGGCGGTCGAGCTGGTCAAGCGCATAGTCCGCGACAGGACGAACGAGGGGGAGAGCGTCCTCGTCGCGGGGATAGGGAACACCCTGGGCGTCGGCCAGTAGCGACGGCGGCTCGTCCGAAGGAACGGGGTCGACCAGGGGCTTCCAGGCGGAGGCGATCGATCAGACCCGCAGGGCCGATCCCCTCACCACCGGCCGGCGCTTCGCGGGAGCCCCAAGGGGCCCGAAGGCCGTCGAACGGCAGGGTCGTCGAGGGCTTCATCGCGGAGGACGGGAGGCGGGCCGGGTCGCGTGCACCTCGGGGCCTCGACGCCGGGGTCCGGGGCGGGACAGCACAAGCGCTCTCGGTGCGGAGATATCCTTGCCAGCTCTGACGGCTGGATGGTCTCGTCCTGCCACCTCGTGCCTAAGGAGTGCCCAGGACGCGATGAGACGCGTCATCAGAGATCAGCTCGGGCTGGAAGGGGTCGCGCTCCCCAACCCGCAGTCTTCCTCGCGTAGGTTCTCCCGGGTCTCCGGGCGCTGGGACCTTGGGTTCATCTTCTAGGGCGAGCTCCCCGGACCGGTGAGCCCGGCGCGCCCACATGGCGGGAGCCGCGCTTCGCGGACGTCGGTACTCAAATCGCTGGACCGCGAGGCGCTCAGGCAGCGAAAAGCACGAGCACCGCGAGGACGGCGAAGAGCGGAGCCGCATAGAAGCTCGCGGCGTTGAGCCTCCTGGCCCAGCCTGGAACCCCCCTTCCACCGTACGAGTGCAGGACCATCGTGAGCGCGATCGCGTATATGAGCATCCCGAACCCGACTATCATCAGCTGGTCGGCCAGGGTGAGGTAATCCTGGGCAGGTATCCCGCTGTTGAGGGCAAGGAGGAAGGCGACAGCGGTGAAGACCGAGATCACCCCTACCTCGAGCCTTATCTCGAACCCCTCCTCCCTTACCCTGAATGTGACCATCGCCAAGGCAACCAGGACGCCGAGAGGGAGTAGCACGTTCATCGCAGTGGCGGCGAAGGGCCGGTGTACGGAGAACGAGAAGACGGCCTCCGAGTAGTACGACCTGCTGTCGGTCGGGCTGCCAGGATAACCGAAGCTTGTCTTGTAGAGCTCGTTCCCGACGGTCAGCCTCTCCGAGCCTGGGTCCAGGATCCACCCTGGCACGGCGACCCCCGCGTTGAGCTGGCTCTGGCCATCGCCAACGAACTGCAGGGACGAGTTGCCATAGTCGTTGTTCTCTACCTCTATGCTCAGGGTCTGGTGGTCGAGAGGGTAGCGTGCGAAGCTCATAGGGTCGTAGAGCGTGGCGTAGACGCGGTACGAGAGGTAGTTCTCGCCTGTCCCGTTGATGTTCGCGTCAGAGCTCACAAGCTCGAGCTCGGAGACCTGGCCGTTCAGTATCGCGAAGTTCGCCGGGAACGCCGCAGACTGGTTCTCCCCCGGCCCGTACCATGTCCCGTTCCAGGCGAAGGAGAGGTAAAAGTCCGCCTCGTACGACCCAGCCTGCTGGTTGACGTTCCCCACGTTCACCACGTAGATGTCGACGGCAACCGTCCTGGGGGCCTGGGCCAGGGGGGTGGCCACCGTCGGGGATAGACCTGTGCCGACCTGCAGCGCGAGCAAAGCGAGCATGGCGGAGAGGAGGAGTGCGGGTCTGCCTTTCACCAATCGACCCGTGTTGGCCCCCACGCTATTTATACTCGCGAGGGTGCGCGTGGTGCTCCGAGGGCTCCGCCGTTGCAACAACCCGCCCATGCGACGAGCCACGCACCTACAAGTCTCGCAGCAACTGACGCGCGGACCTGCAAGACTTTCACACATGTGCGCGTTCAACACCCTTGAACCCCTTTCAATAGCGCAGCATTAACCGCACCGCCTTCCAACCCTGATTCGATCTATATGTCATTCGGAAGGAAGACTGCAACATACGCGGGTGTCGCTGTCGTAGTGGCAGTGGCGCTAATCGGGGCGGCGATGCTCTATCCTGGACTTGGCAACACGTCTTCGGCAACTAGCTCCACCCTGCAACCAGGTCAGGGACAGACGCAGACCCAGCAAGTGATATCCACCAGCACGGTGGCAGGACAGTCGTCCGCCTCCGGAGTCGCAGCAGCGTCCTCGCAAGCGCTACTCGTCGTCCAGCTGACCGATCCTCCCGTCGTCCCCACGGGTACTTTGTCGCTCAACCTGACCTACTCCGCGATCCACTTCATAGTCTCAGAGCCTGGCCAGAACAACCTGGTGACCACGAGCAACGTGACCGTCACACCTCAGGGCGGCTCCGCGACCGTCGACCTTCTCCAACTGCAGAACGTGTCCCAGACGATAGCCACGGCCAACCTCCCGGTCAATTCCACCATCTACTCAATCAGCTTCACCGTGTCGAGCATATCCGTAGACGTCAACGGGACTAACTCTGCGGTCACCCTCGCGACAGGCGGCAGCACCTTCCAAGTCGCGCTTGCACAACCCTCGCTGGTCGGCGGGACCACGGCCGCGCTTCTCCAGCTCAACCCTGTGATCGTGAACACGCCGTCGGGATACCAGATGATTCCCTCCGCGGTCGCAATCGTCAAGGGAAGCGCCCAGATATCGACGAACGAAGAGAAGGTCGGCTCCAGGCAGCAGCTGACCCAGCAGGACAGCTCCGAGCTCAACAGGGCTGCGGGGAATGTCTCAGCCACCTTGGTCTCTCTCTCCTCGACGGGGAACATGACGACCATCACAGTCCAAGTCAACAACACGGGAAGCTCTCCCTTCCAGCTCGTTGCGATCGGCCTCCACGGGAACTTCACACAGGAGGGCGCGCCTTCGAGCTGCACGACCACCTCGACTTCGACCAGCAGCATCAGCTCCACCTCGTCTAACAGCAGCAGCACGACCCACAATAGGCAGGACGGCTCCAACGCGCTGCAGGCGATGGGCGCGGCCGACAAGAGTGGCAACAGCGCTGGCGACCAGCAAAGCGCGGGGAGCGGCTGTGGGCGCAGTTACGGAAGCGGTGACGCCTGGAACCAGCTGGTCTTCGTCCCAGCGGCCCAAGCGAACACAACCACCGCGTCTACATCCACGAGCAGCGCCTCATCCACCTCGTCCTCGTCGTCCACCAGCAGCGCGTCGTCTTCATCCTCTTCCACCACCAGCACGTCGTCCTCTGCGGCCCTAGGCTGCACGAGCGTCGGCTTGACTCTTCCTCGCCAGGGAGGGGACGCGGGTTCGCAGGACCAGGCAGGGCTGACAATCGCACCCGGCGAGTGCGTCACCCTGACGTTCACGGGCGCCATGACCTTCGGTTCCGGCGACCACCTGCAGTCCTCTGTCGCGGTCGTCCCCAACACGGCCGCCGGCCAGACCTACACCCTTCATGTCATCGCGTCGGACAGCGCCCAGACCACGATGGACTGCACGCTGCCGCTGACGGCGACCAGCTGCAGCCTAGCCAACCCGCACAATGACTAGAGCCCGTGCACCAGCACTGCACGGCTCCCTCTTTGTCTTTCAGGTGGTCGGATTGAACCGCCGTATGGATTTGGAGGCCTAAACCGTTAATTGGCAGACCGACCAACGGCCCCAGGAACATTGACCGCCTCAGAGAGCCAGCGGGTGACCGGCCCGCCGGAGGCGGCCCCCAAGGAGATCAGGGGGAACACCCTCAAGGTCTACCTGGAGGTCCTGCGGCACGGGCCGAGCGAGCTCAGGGACGTCCAGCGCGCGGTCGGCCTGTCTACCCCGTCTCTCGCCTCGTACCATCTCGGCAAGCTCCTCGACGCAGGCTACGTGAGGCAGGACGAGTACAAGCGGTATGTCGCCTCAGCGGACGGGGTGGGCGAGGTGCTCGCAGGATACTCCAAGGTCGGAACGACGATCGTGCCGCAGCTGGCCTTCTTCGCGATCCTGTTCTCCATTCTGATATGCTACTTCTCCTTTGAGGCCCTCTCCTCGGCTGGCTATGTTCCCCTCCTCGTGGCGACCGCAGGCGGCTCGGCGGTCGTGCTGTGGTACGAGACGCTTAGAGTCTGGAGAAGGCTCGCGCCATAGCCGCGCCCGTTCCCTTGTCAAATCCCGGGGTCCCGCCGGTCTATGAGGCTAGACTTCCGGGTATACTACGCGGTTCCATGCTGGCCTGACCGTGCAGCGCACGCCGCGCAAGGCGCCCCCCAAGGTGTCGGCCGCCATGAGGAGGTCGATGCTCCAGCTCGAGCAGAAGGCACTCTGGCTCCGCCGGGCAGGGGTCGAACAGCCAGAGCCGAGCACCGAGAAGGGCCGCAGGAGGGCCGCCGACCGCCTCGATGAGATCGAGGCAGAGCTCGCGGACTGGCTCAACTCGGCCTCTGGCACCCGAGCCTGAGCGCGAAGGCCGTGACCTCGCTGACAAACTAATCTTTCAGGAAGATTCACGATGTACTCGGTCACTCAGCATGGCCTTGAGTGGCGCGAGAGCTACGAGGAAATTTCAACCGGTTCATCTGGGAAAGAAGACCATCGGGCGGATTTCTAACAAGCCGTCGCCCGAAAAGGCAGGCAATATTCGACTGCTCGATGAATCTTGTACTGCAACAAACATCCGGTACATTGGTCCCGGACTATGGATTCTGCATGATTTATAAGGAACGCGACTGTGTATTTGTCCGAGGAAAGTGAGAATGTGGTTCGTCGGTTCGCGGGGGCGAGGGCCGGTAGCACTGGGTCAGTAGCTCTCGCTGTGTGTTGGAACCGTCATAATAGTGTCCATCAGATGGCGAACGCAGGCACCGACTCGAGCATTGATAGTTGCCCCTAGCCGTGGAAGGCCTTCCTACCACCTAGAACGGTACCGCAGGATTCCGACTTCTGTTCTGTTCTTTCTGACACGCCATATCGGAAATTCAACTTCCGAATTGTTCGGTCTCACTCAAACTCATATTAAATGGGATGTTCTGCAACACAATGGAGACTTGACGAAGGATGCCTCTCCGAGCCTGAGGAAGAATGTCCGAAAGAACCTGAAGATCTTGGGCAACCCAAGAATCCGCGCGCTTTCGCTTAGCCTGCTGTTCATCATATCCGGAGTAGGCGCATCCCTCCTCATCAATCCGGTTGACGCGGCGCCTCAGACGGCCGCGCCGACGGCGGTTGGGGCCCCGTCGGCGCTCGCTCCACTTTCGCAGGCCGAGTCCAACTGGGGCTTCCCGAACGGCAATGCCTTCGGTCAGGATTACAATCCGCAGAATCAGATTAACAGTTCCAACGTACAGTATCTCGGCATGGACTGGATATACCCTCTCCCCTCACAGCCAAGCTCCCTGGACACCCTTACGAGTTTCGTCGCCACCGGTGTCGGAGTGGACCCATTGATAATCAACGGTACGGCAATCGTGATGACCCAGTTCGACGAGGTCTTCGCTTTCAACCTCGCCAACGGCAACATCCTCTGGACATTCGCCTCGCCCCTGGCCCCGAATCAGACTCTCGGGGAAGCCTCAGGGCCAGTCTTGGTCCACGCACACGATGGCACCGAGATGTTCACCACCGCCTCCTTCGGGAGCGGGGTGAACGGGCCAACTTTCTGGTTCCAGGCCGGCAACAACAGAGTCTATGCGCTCAACGCAATCAGCGGTCAGGAGGAGCTGAACTTCAGCGACTACACAGGCCTGAACATGGTTCCCGGGAATAACCCGGCGAGCATCTACAACCCTGGCGGCGTCTCAAACATAGCCATCAACCAACAGCTTGGTATCCTCGTCAACAGCATGGGCGCCGCCACCTCCGCGGACAGCGCGAGAGGCTTCTTTGCAGGCTGGGACCTCAATGCCAATCCACCCACCATGAAGTGGATTACCTTTGTCACACCTCCCCAGCCGGGAAGCAACGTCCCGCTGAACCCGAACTTCGACACGCAGCTCATCGCTAACATGACCGGGGCAGAGACCTTCTATCCAGGCGAGAACGGATCGACGAACGGCTACACCACTCCGTGGGAGACCGCGGGCGGAGTACTCCACAACGTCAACAACGACATCGTGGTCAACTGGAAGGGCCTCTCCTCGACACAGCTCAACGCGAGCCTGTACAATGACTGGGGATACTCTTACCAGACCCAACAATGTCTCGCGATTGACGGCGGCGGTTCCACCGGCTCGACGGGCACCGGATGGGGCGGCCAATGGCTCGTGGGGTCAGGCCAGACCGCGGGGATGGTCTTCGTGAACACCAACAACAAGGACCCATACAACAGCCCCTGCAACCCTGGACCGGACCTCTGGTCTGCCGCGGTATTGGGTCTCAATATGAGCACAGGACAGATTATCTGGGGCTTCCAGGCCAACGCACACGACATCTGGGACTACGACTGCTCCTGGTCTCAGGGCATGGCCAACGAGACCATCAACGGCGTCAACACCGAGGTCATCCTCAAGACCTGCAAGAACGGCTACCTATACGAGATTAACGCAGTGAACGGGAACCTAATCTGGTCATGGAATCCGCCGAGTGGGGTCGTCACACCGGGCTCAACCAGGTGTCCAGTCTGCTACATGTGGAACCCGCTCAACGCGACTCAGATGAACTTCGACTTCCCGACTGCCCTGACCAACTGCGCGCCAACCTTTACGACAGCCTGCATAACGGGACCGCAGCCCCCGGCTTTGCTGTGGCCGTCTGAGATTGCAGGCTTCGAAAGCGAGCAAGCATTTGACCCAGCGACCAACCAAATCTACGCGACTTCTCACGTAGTTCCATACTACACCGGATATGTGCCGCTGAACTCCACCACGTATTTCACAAGCGACCCGGGCATCGTGACCCTTCCATGTCCCACCTGTGGGTTCATCGCCAACAACGCTACCACCTGGGACATCAACGCTGCAACAGGGCAGATGGTGTGGTACCACACTATCCCTGACCAGGGATTCCGCGGCCAGACCGATGTGAGCGGTGGTCTCGTCTACTTGACGGACTCGGCGGGAGATATCCTGATACTCAACGCGCAGAATGGTAGCCTCGTCCGCGACTATTACATCGGCGCGCCGATGGATGTCGGCGTCTCTGTCGGGTCGTCCATCAGCGGCCAGGAGTTCATACTCGTCCCGATAGGCACGTGCAGCCTCGAGGCCATCTCGACGTGTCCGGGCAGCACGCCCGGTGACATTGTCGCACTCACGCTCCAGAACGTCCCGCCATCTACCGCAAGCACATCGACAACGACTGTGACTTCAACTTCAACGACCGTCTCGGTCTCAGTTGCGTCTCCTTCAGTAGTGGTGTCCACTACAACTGTGAACCACACAGTCACCTCAACGTCAGGAGGGGTAGGCGCGGTGACCTATGGGATTGCGGCGGTGGCCGTGATCTTCATCATCGCAACGGGCTACCTTGCCATGCGCGGCAGGAAGCCCGCCTCCTAGTTTCTGAGGCAGAACCGGGGACGGTTCGTTCCTCGGGGGAATGACCTTGAGATTGGAAAGTCAGCAATGGGTTCCATCCGGCCTAGTGCGGGTGAAGGCTACCGTTCGACGGTGCGGGACTTGCGCTTGGCTCCTGGGTCTCCGGCGACGAACCCCTTTTGTTTCGTCATGCAATTGAGGGTGCCGGAGACCCGAGCCAAGGTTGTGCGTCTGTGAAGGTCCAAGCCTTCACCTAGTGTCGTCGCCCTTGGACTTACTGGCCTTGATTGAGGGTCGGTGCAAAAGAGGGCACACCCCGTGTATCATGGTAGATTCGTTCCGCAAAGGGCGCAGGTTCCTGCGTTCGCCCTAGCCGCCTTCGGTCTTTAGAGAGGTCTCCGAAGAGCTAACCGTGATATTGCTCGTCGCTAACCTTCTCCATCCAGTCGACGATTTTTCCGTCCCTCTGCTCCTGGATTGCGATGTGGGTCATCGCGGTCGTGGGGCTTGCGCCGTGCCAGTGCCTCTCTCCAGGGGGGATCCAGACGACATCGCCCGGCTGGATGGTCTCGACGGGCCCTCCTTCTCGCTGGGCCAAGCCCCTGCCGAGGGTGACGATGAGCGTCTGCCCCAGGGGGTGGGTGTGCCATGCCGTGCGAGCACCAGGCTCAAAGGTGACAGCGGCACCCCATGCACGGGCAGGGTCGTGGGGGTCGAACAGCGGGTCAAGCCGAACGCTGCCTGTGAACCACCTGGGATCTCCCTTGGTCGATGGCCGAGAACCGTTCTTGAGTATCTCCATGGCTAGCCGGATGCTCAGCGGTGTGATATGAAAGGATTCGTAGGCCCGGCAACCCATCACGGAACATCGAAGTACGCCAAGGCGAGTGCTTCCCATTCGTCCTCCGGCATGACCGACCAGGTGAACTCATTGGTCTCGCAGGGCCTGAGCCTCCTCAACCAGGGGGCGAGCTCGCCGCCCTCCTCGCGTAGGGCCCCTACCTGATGAGACCCGCTTCCTGGAGCACCCGCCTCATCCTCGCCTCGAGGGAGAAAGTGACCTCCTCCGCGGTCCTTGTGGCGAGATCGAAATCCTCCGACCATTCCACGACAAGCGTCCTCATCCCACCAAGGGGAATGACCCTCCCGTACCTGACCGACCCCTTCAACCTTCCGTCTTCTGCCGCGACCATGCGTAGCCCGGCTGCCGATTCTTCGAGCTTGCGAATATAACACTACCTTCTCAGTTCCTGCCAGGTTCCATGTGAAACCGAGTCACGCTGCAGGCGCGAGCTGGCCGAGCGCCGCTAGGACAGCGCCTGGGTCGAGCCGCCACCTCCTCGACTCGCCGTCGAAGAGCCGGTATGATATCACGAACCTGAGCGCGTTGGCCTGGTCCATAGTGTACACCTCAAGTTTTCTCCCGACCTTGTTGGCGAAGGCGTCCAGGTACTGGAGCAGGCTCCCGTACATCTGCATCGGGAGAAACAGTTCAGCGCAGTAGGCCGAGCCGTAAGCCTCGCTCCACAAGAAGGGGAGCGCGTTGAGGAGCCTCATCAGCTCGGCCACCTCCTCCCTGGTCCCTCCCCTTAGGAGTAGGGTAAGCTCCAAGTATGGTTCCCTCTGGCCAGTCTTCTCGGGCTCTTCCTCGCGGAGGGTGCCCTGCCAGACGAGTCTGTAGCCCTTGACCAGCCCGCGGCCCTTCACGTGGTCCCTGTAGTGGAACTCAAGGCCACTCAGGTTCACCTTGAGGGTGTCCGCCATCCTAACGAGACTCTGGCCGGCGTCTATCTCCAGCTCCTTTATCACGAGGAGGTCTGTCCTGTCGTACTTCTCCACCCTGGGCCTGATGTTCAGGGGGAGTCTGCTGTCGGACGCCCCGACCCGTCCCCAGTCGAACGTCCACCTTCCGCGCACAAAGTCGTAGTGTTCGGGCTTCATCGGGGGGTTCGTCATCTCGTCGAAGGCGAGGACCTCCAGTTCGGTGAAGAGCCCTGCCCCCTTGAGGTCCTGGTAGACGGCTGAGCACGCCTCCTGGAACTCAGCAGGGACGGCCACGTGAATCACATACGTTCCGCGGAGTGCGACCCTAGTGAAGCTGTGGAGGTAGCAGAGCTCGCTCAGGGCGTTGAAGATCGACCTGGCGTTCGATTCGCAGGAGGGCGCAAGCCTAGCGATGAGTATGAGCCTCTTGAGCCCGAGCCTCGCGTAGCTGGGCATCGCCTGGATCTTGATTCCTCTATCACTGTAAAACTTGTGGTACCTGTACCTCACCGTCTCCTTGAATGAGGAGCAGATGCGGGAGACCTCGTTGACGCTGGGCCCGAACTCTGCAAAGGCACGAGCCATCTTGACCAGCTCGTCGTTGAGCTTCTTCCTTGGCGATTGGGGGTCGCGAGCCTCCGCGCTCATGGCACGGTCTACCGGGACGCACTCGCCGCGGCCGAATATAGGGCTATTGTGACGCCCCCGGGCGGGTTTCATGCTTCCCCTAAAGCCCTACGCGGCGCCCTGCCCTAGACCAGCTGTATGCGAGGCCCGCGAGCCCGATCGCCAGGCTCACCGCGAGGGGCACCCCTATGAACGGGAGTATCGACACGGAGGCGAGCAGGGCCGCCCACGGAAGCAGGCGCCTAGCTCCCTTCGCATCGAGGAGCCTCACTCCGGCAGCCGACCCCACGACGTAGGTGAGGATGGCGGCCCCGCTGGTGGTGAGGAACGCTGACTGGATGCCGAGGTCGAGGGCGTAGAAGACCAGGAGGCTGCCGAGGGTCACCGCGATAAGGAAGAGCAACGCACGCCCAGGGACGCCCGTCTGCCGGTCGAGCTTCGCGAGCGCCCTCGGGAAGCTCCCGTCCCCCGCAGCCGCGTAGATTATCCTCGCCATCCCCGCTGTGTAGGCGTTGACCGTGCTGAAGATTATCACGACTGCGAGCGCAGAGATCACAGCCCCTCCGGGGGCGCCGAGCAACGTGGACATCAAAGTGGAGAAGGGAGTCACCCCGCCGCCGCTCCTGTACGCCCCCGTCCCCACGATCACCACGGCGACCGCGATGTAGAGCGCGCTCACCAGCACGACGGATATCGCGACGCTCCGGTGAAAGTCCCGTTTAGGGTCCTTGAACTCCCCCGCCACATTGGAGACGTTCTCGTATCCCAGGAACGACCAGACTATCAGGGCGGCCGCCACGCCCACCGAGGCAGGGCCCTCCGGGAGGAAGGGGACGAAGTTCGAGGCCCTCACGCTCGCGCTCGAGGCGGCTACCGCGAACGAGAGGACGAGCACTATCACCGCGACGGTCGCCAGCTGGATTCTCCCGCTGAACCTGATGCCCCTGTAGTTCACCAGGAACGCCGCCAGGAGCAGCAGCGCCGCGAAGAGGAACGTCTCGGGCCGCGTCATGGGAAGGGAGGACGCGAGGTAGTAGCCGGCAGCAAGGCTGATGGCCGGAGCGCCAGCCACCACCCACGCCACGAAGAGCCAGGCGACGAGCGACGCCGCCCTGACTCCGAAGGCCTCCCTCGCGAACGAGTAGATGCCTCCCGACTCGGGGTTGCGGGCAGAGAGGCCAGAGAAGGTGTAGGCGAAGGGGTAGCTCGCCACGGAGAGCAGGCACCACGCGACGAGGGAGCCCGGCCCAGCGGCCCTTGCGGCGAGCCCGGGGATGACAAGGACGCCCGCCCCGAGGACCGAGCTGACGTAGAGCGCGACGGCGTACCTGAGTGTGATGACGCGCTTCAGGCCGTCGGGCACGGAATGCGAGCCTGCCGGGTCGTGATATAAGCCAGCAGCGGCGGCCGCTAGCCTCCGAGGAGCTGGACCACTACCTTCCGGGTTCGTGGCCTTGCATCGAACTCCACGAGCACCACCTGCTGCCACTCCCCTAGGGACAGCGCCCCTCCCACGAAGGGTATCGACAGGCTAGGGCCCACCAAGGACGCCCTGACATGGGAGTGCCCGTTGCCGTCGTGCCATCTCTTCTCGTGCCGGTACTCTACTCCCGCTCTGGGCGCGGCGCGCTCGAGCATCGCCGGAAAGTCCTCGACCAGCCCGAGCTCGAACTCCATTGTGGTGACCGCCGCTGTGGAGCCTATCACGAAGACCGTGGCCAGCCCGTCGGAGAGCCCGCTCCCCGCGACCGCCTCCGCGACCCGCTCTGTAAGGTCGAGGACCTCCCCTTCCCGGCTCGTCCTGACCTCGAACCCCTGCGTGACTACCCTCGCGCTCATGCGGGGCGCTGGGTCGGCTCGCGGTATTTCTAGTTCTAGTGAATGGATTCGCCCCGCCAGCCGCGTGCGTCACCGACCCTTTCACCGATCGCCCACGAAACAGACCGGCTCGTCCAGGTCGCGCAGGGTGTCTCCCTTGAGTCGAGTCCTAGAACTGGCGTCGAACATCAAGAATGCCATTGAACGGCCTTTCAAAGACGTAGCATTATCTCGACTGTCCGCCACCTGTTGGCGAGGAAGAAACAAAATGACACCATTACTGGCCATAGCAGCACTCGGAGCCGCAGCAAGCGCCGCAGCCGCCGCAGCGGCGGGCGACGCCTCTGGCGTGGCGAACGTGCTCCCGCCAGGACTGAAGATCGCGCTGGCCCACGTACCATCGTGGAGTCACGCGTATCAAGTCCTGACCCAGCACCTCCAGGGCAGCCAGCAAGGCAGCTCAGGCAGCACCGCCAGAGCGGCCGGACTGATAGCCGCAAAGAAGGCCCTCACTCACGGCGTCACGCGCGCCGGGTGAGGGCTTCCGCCTTCTTTTGACCCACGGAAGCGCTCGGGGCTAGGGGGACTGCGCTTCTAGGTGTCCGACTTCGGACGCGACGGAATCTCGATTCTTCCAAGAAGGTGCTCTGGAACCCCTTGTGGAATTTCGTTCAAATCCATTGGTTGAAATCGAATGCGGCTGACCGCTAGAGGTGGCAAGACCATGGGTGAGAACGTTCCCGCCGACCTTGCGCGCATACTCGGCCCGAACGAGCAAGTCCAGCTCAGCATAAGACAGAAGCTCTACCATCCGAAGATTAACATAGACTCTGTGGCGATAACGAACAAGAGGCTGATCCTGCGGCACCCTCACGCGATGGGCCTAAGGAAAGACTATACCGACTTCAACTACCAAGACATATCGAACGTGGTCCTGAAGAAGGGGATCCTCCGTTCGACGATCCAGTGCACCCTTAGGTTCGGAGGCGACCCTCTGACGTTGGACGCCCTGCCCAACTCGCAGGCGCAAAAGGCATACGGGATAATCAGAGACAACCTTGTCGGCTTCCAGACGCCCTTCTCTGCCGGATACGCAGGCGTCCCTCCCCGCGAGCAGGTGATCGCGGGTGACGACAATCCAGGGAGCGCGTGCCCGAGATGCGGGACGGCACTCGCTGCCGGGCAGAGGTTCTGCGGTAGCTGCGGCGTCCCGGTCAGGTAGCGACGCTTCTTGGTCCGTCCAGGGCTCCTCCGCACATGGACGCGGCATGACGCCATCTGGAGCCCTTCCGATGGTAGGACGCGGGTTCCGGTGCAGCGGACGCCCTCATGACCGGCCGCGCAAGCTGTCGGTCGCTCTTCCCGCGGCGCGGTGTCCAGCCGGCGACGGATGGCTACCTTATCCCAGTGTCTACTGAGACAGAGATGGTCGTCTGCTCCCCGGGGTTGATCGTGAAGCTCTCTGGGAGCGATGACCTGCACCCCAAGAAAGTGCAGGGCGAAAGACTAAGCTCGTAGATCCCAGGGGCCAGGAACGCCTGGAACCTCCCTGAGACGTTGCACCCGTCCGAGGTCCAGTTGACCGGGAGTGTGAGGTTCCTCCCACTCTGCGCCGTGACGACCGCCTCTATCGACGAGTAGCCGGACGGTACGGCTCCCGCGGTGGTGTTGGTGGAGCACGCGGGGGCTATGGGGCCGATGGTCACAAGCGCCGAGAGGACCCCGTCGGCTGCCGACGACGAGGTCGAGGAGGCCTGACCGCCGCCGACAGTGAACTGGAGCGTCACGAGAGCCCCCCATTCGTCGCCCGCGGCTACCGTGTACACCCCAGGGACGAGCGGGAGGAGGCTCCCTCCCAGAGGGGCCTCCGTGGACCCGTAAGTCCCTTTGACCGCCACGGAGCCGCGCATCGGTGTGGGTGAGGCGCCGTCGCTTGGCAATATCACAGCCGAATCGTTGAGTGGCTGGAAGAGGTAGCCCGTGACCAGCCTTATGAGCATGGGGCAGGCGACGGTAGGATAGATTCTGAGGGGGGCTGCCTCCGAGAGGTTGGACCTCACGTATGCGCCCTGGTATACGGCGACCCCGAAGGGATAGATCGAGTATCCCTCGGTGGCGCAGGCCCCCAGCGAAAGCCCTGTCAAGGCCCAGTTCTGGGCCCTGGTCACGTTGTTCGTCGCCGCCTGGGTGTTGAACTCGCTCACCGAGATGCCCAAGGTGCCCCCCTCTTTGATGCCCGTAACGTTGAGCGAAAGGCGCAGCTGCAGCCCGTTAGACGACCCGGTGGCGGTAGACGATGGTCCAAGCGTCGTGCTTGAGGATGTACCCGTGGGGAGGTAGAACAGGGCAGACGTCGCGACGGTCGCGACCACGGCGAACGCCACCACGGCCGCCACCCATGACCTCATGGTGGAGTCAGGGTGGCGCGGTTAGATAATGCTTGGCCACAGAACGGCCCGTTCCAGTGGAGAGAACGCCGGAGCTTTCCAGTCATGAAAGGCATAATTACGCGTGGGGTCCCTCTATCCTAGAGTTGGCAGACTACGCCGCCGAAGAGGAGAAGCTGAAGAAGCTCTACGACCAGGCGCGAGCTCAGGGAAACAAGAAGAAGAAGAAGGAGTACAAGGAGAAGCTCGCCGAGCTGAACCGCCAGCACAAATACGGCTCCTCGAAGGACGACCAGAAGTAGAGTACGCGAACCTAGCCGGTGCGGTCGGTGATTAGGAACTCGTTGCCGTCAGGGTCGGCGAAGGCCGCCCTCACGAACCTCGCCCCTGGCATCTCGACCACGGTCGGCTCCATGGTGACCTTCCCCCCGCGCTTCTTGATTTCAGCGCACGCCGCAGCAGGGTCAGGGTTCGAGAAGATGACGCCCGAGACCGTCCCGGGCTCCCTTCCCTCCTCGCCGGGCCTCATCACATGCATCACCAAGGTGGCCGAGGTCCCCGGGAGCGCGAAGACCGCCCGGCTCGCCTTTTCGTCGTACTGGAGCTCCTTGAGGCCCAGGACGTCGCCGTAGAAGGCACGCGCCTTTCTCGCGTCGCGTATGTGGATGGAGACGGCGTAGAGCCCCCTGATCAACTCTGTCATCTCAGTACACCATCAGGCCCTTCTCTTCGAGCATCACGTGGAGGTTGTTGACGCTCCTGTACACGTCCGCTTCCTTCTTTGCTCCCGTGCAGACAAGCTTCCCTGACGCGAAGAGCAGTATCACCGTCTTTGGGTCGGCCATCCTGTGAATCAGGCCTGGGAACTGCTCGGGCTCGTACATCGACTTTGGGAGAACCCTCGCCGCTTCCTCGAGGTGGACCTTCCCCCCGAGGTTAGCGGAGGCGACCATGTTCTGGATGGTTATCTCCGCCTCGTTCTTGATTGGGATGCCTCCCTTCTTTAGGCGCCTCACCACCTCGTTGACCGCCTTCCTCGACTGCTCCTCCGATTTGGCTCCCGTGCAGACCATCTTCCCAGAGCTGAAGACAAGCGTCGCGGTCTTGGGCTCCTTGAGCCTGAAGACGAGGCCTGGGAACTGGTCGGGGTGGTACTCCACGTCGACGAACTTCTTGGTAATCAGGTTCAGGTCGACCTTCTGGTTAATCGAGGCCGAGGCCACGACGTTCTCGATGCTTATGATGGCTTTGGTCTGAGGCACGGGGTGCGGCGCAGTTCCTGAGTATATATAGGTAGACACTCCTCCGAACGGGGAATTTAGGGAACGGAGCTTTTCCCCGGCAAGCTGCTCCGCGCGGCAGCGTGCCGAGGTGCGGGCAGGGACCTGCTGGAAGGGCCTGGCCAGACTCCGGTTCCCACGCTTGGGAATCGCCTCCCTCCCGTATATAGGGCGCCACCTACTAAGACGCCGACATGACATGGCAACCGAAAAAGTAATCGAAACGAAAGGCGGTGGCAAGACGCTGACTCTTGAGCAGCTCAGGAGCCGGCTGAACGCATACGAGAGCGAGATGAAGCAGTACCTCGACAACCACGAGGCGCACGTCGAGACGTACAGGTTCGCCGTCGAGAAGGAGGGCGACGGCTACGTTGTCGACATCGCCGTCAAGGCTAGCATCCGCCCCAAGAGAGCCGGCATCTCAAGGTAGCCAGTAGGGAGGCCCTCCGTCCAAAGGCGGGCTCCTTTTCTAGGAGCCCGTCCCCCATTTTAAGGTCGATACCACCTTGAGACCCACCGGCCCCGACGAGCGTGCGATCAGGGAGCTCTCGCGCTCCCCCTACGTCAAAGCCATCGCCGGTGCGCTCCTCAAGAACCTGGACCGGGATGCGCTCGCCGAGCTCTTGGCCGCCTACATCTACATGAGCTCGGAGGGTGATGTAGACTTCGTGGCCCTCATGAGGTACGCCGTCTCGAGCCGGCCGAATGTCTGGGTTGGGGTGGGGGCCGGTGCAGCTCCCGCCGTCCTGATGGGCATCCTCACCGACAAGGCGATGAGGTCTGCCGTCCTCTCGTCTGTGGCATCCTGGCTGAGGCGGGTCAGCGGGCAGAACTAGGTCGAACCGCGGCGAGGTGGACCTCGAGCCGGAGGCTGCCGCGGGGCGTCTAGAGCGGCCCCGACCAGTCTAGCGAGTGCGGAAGGATGGCGTTGGCCAACGAAGCGACCAGTCGGCCTCGCTGAACCGTTGAGCTACCCGAACGCCCCGGAAGCCTGTGACGTGAACGAAGGGCTGGGTGCGGGGTCGAAGAGCCCTAGGCTCTACCTCGTACGTGAACCGCGGCGGCCGCCATGGGACTAGGACGAAGACCTCGATGTCGGTGACCACTTGGTAGAACGGGGTGACTCAAGGCCGGAGCGGGCACGCGAGGCGGACTCTTCGTGACCCGTCGCGGTGGTGACTAGGTGGGAGGGTCGCGGAGATATCGCTAGGGAGTCCTGCGAAAGATAGAGGTTTACAAGGAACGGGGACTTCACCGTCCTCGGGCGGCTGGACCGCCAGGTTCTCTGAAGGCTTGTTCGAGAAAATCTAAAGCCGGGGCCCGCCTAGGCGGAGCCCTCGGCACCTTCCTGGGTCACGATAATCTCGGCTGCGGCCTTGGGCGCCTCGGCCTGCGGTTCGGGCGCGGCTGCGCCTGCGTCGGCCACAGTGTCGCGGGTCTCCTGCGCCTGGGACCCGAGCTCGGCGAGCTGCGACTGGATCTCCCTCACCTCAGGGGCGGGCTCGGGGGCCGTTTCAACAGGCTCAGTCGCGTCTGGGGCGATGGGTGCCTCGGCCTGGGCAGCCGCCACGGGTACCTCGACCACCACCTCGACTTGCACTTGCGGCTCAGCTGCGGGCGCCGGAAT
>JAJZNC010000042.1 GCA_021848045.1 archaeon | reverse complement strand
ATAATCGACGAGTCGACCGTCAGGCACGCCTCGCCCACTACCCACGCGAGATACGGCCTCGCCAGGGCGATAATGCTCTCGGACAGCATGATATTCGAGATATTCACCCTCCTCGCGCGGTACCAGGCCACAGAGCTCCCAAAGGATGGCCTCGTCCGCCTCCTGGAGTTCATGGGGACGGCTGCCGGCCTGGCGGCCGAGGGCGAGATGACCGAGGTGGCCCTCTCCCGGAGGGGCGAGATAACGACGGAGGAATACGTAAAGATCGCTGGCCAGAAGACCGGGGCGCTCTTCGCCGCCGCCGCGGCCTCCGGCGCGGTGGTCGCCAGGGCGGACAGGGCGCTGGTCGAGAGGATGTACGACTTTGGGCTCTCGCTCGGGGTGGCCTTCCAGATCGGCGACGACATCCTGGACATAAAAGGAGACACCAAGACCACCGGCAAGCCGCTCTTCAAGGACGTCCAGAACAACGCCGGGAACGTCCTGCTCATCCACGCGCTCTCGAAGGCCGACGCCTTCCAGAAGAGCGCGATCAACTCCCTCCTCTTCAAGAAGTGGTTCACCTCCCTGGAGGTGGACAGGTTGCTCTCGATACTGAAGCAGCTCGGCTCCTTCGACTACGCGACCGCCCTCCTCGAAGCTCAGATAGCCAGGTGCAGGAGCATCCTCCGCGACCTCCCGAGGTCTTACGCGAGGGACGCCCTGGAGGAGCTGACGAAGAGCCTGGACGTGCGAAAGGAGTGAGAAGATGGAATGCGAGAGCGTTTAGTTGAAATAGGGATTCGGAGAGCGGGAGGCCAACCACTTGAGTAGCCCGGCCAGGATCCCCACGGGCGTGGAGGGGCTCGACGCCATGAGCGAGGGCGGCTTCATACGGGGAGACATGCACCTCATCGCGGGAGCGCCGGGCACGGGTAAGACTATCCTCGCCGCGACGTTCGCGTACAACGCGGTGACGGTGCTCCACGAGAGGGTGGTCTACGCGACCTTCGAGGAGTCCACCGAGTACATGGAGCGGAACATGAAGAAGCTCGGGATAGACCTCGCGGCCGCCGAGAAGACGGGGAACCTGAAGGTCATAGACCTCGACGCGCTAAAGGGCAAGGAGCTCGAGAGCAACATCTCCCTGCTCATCTCGGCGGTCAAGGAGACCAAGAGCACGATACTGATAATCGACTCGCTCACCGCGCTCCTCCTCGCCACCGAGTCCAAGTTCGAGCTGAGGGCGTTCATGAAGAGCGTCTACAAGACGCTGAAGGGGGCAGAGGTCACCACCATCATGACCATAAGCCAGACCCCCGGGGCAGGCTTCGGGATAGAGGGGTTCGTCGCCGACTCGGTCACCCTCCTCGAAAACGTGGTGGACAAGGACCAGTTCAAGACCAGGATGATGATCCTCAAGATGAGGGGCACGGAGAACAGCAAGCGGTACCATACGGTCACCTTCCTCCCGCGGATGACCGTCTCAAAGTACTAGGGTGGATTTCTGCTCCACTCTGCTTATAACCGCAGCCCCGTAGATTAGAAAAACCACGAAAGGGCGGCGAGTATTTTGCCCATTGTCAGCAGCAAGAGCGTTCGCAGTCAGCGCGCGAAGCGCACGACCGGCAGCAGAGGTGGGGCAGGATAGCGTTGGCCCTGGTCGGACAGGCGCTGGCGGCCGCGGCGTTGCAGCCCCTCCCGCTCTTACTCTCGCCCCTGGTGCAGATAGCCACCCTCGAGATCATCGGGCTCTCAGCCTACTACATCTACAGGCAGAAGCTCACGGCCTACACCTACGCCAAGAGCCTCCTCCTCGCCGACTACGTCCTGTTCGCCGGGGTGATGGTCTTCGAGTTCCTGAGGACCACGGTCTTCTCGACCGCCGACTTCTCGTCGAGCGGGTTCGCGGCCGTCTACACCGTGGGGGCCACCGGGCTGATACTCCTCTCGGTGGTCGTCCTGACGCTCCTGGCGGTGACGGTCTACCTCGCGCCCACGGGCATCGGGAACAAGAGCATGATCAGGCTGCTCTGGGACAGGAAGGTCCACGTGGCGATCTTCGGCGCCTACACCGCGCTGATCGCGTTCGCCATCGTCTACCTGGCGGTGGTGCAGCCCTTCGAGGTAATCAACATCCCGAGCGTGACGGGGGTGATAGTCCCGGAGACCAGCCTTGGCAAGTCGTACCTCCTGGTCCTGCTCGTCGTGGAGCTCGTCTTCATACTCTACCCTTCGCTCCTGCTCTTCCTCGCCTCCAGGAAGGCGAAGGACGTCGCCGTCAAGCGCGTGCTCAGGATCCTCCCCGTGGTGTGGAGCGGCGTGGGGGTCGACCTTCTCGTCTTCAACGGGTACTTCCTCTCGATCAACCTCGATGCGACGCCCTTCGGCTACCTCATCGCCTCGGTGGCGTTCGGGGTGACGGCGTTCGTCTTCAGGAGGGCGTCGCTGCTGACGTCCTTCTTCGAGCCGGTGGCCACGCTCGGGGTCTCCGCCCCGGCAGGGGCGACCCCGTTCACCCGGCGCCTCGGCATGCCCGACCACTACATTGACGGGAGGGCGATCCTGCTCGAGGCAGACCCCTCGGTCCCCTACGAGCAGCTCATCCTCGACTACGCCAGCCAGGGGGTATCGGAGGGGCTGGGCACGTACGTCTTCACCCGCAAGGGGAGCCCGGTCTACAACTCGCTCCGCAAGACGGCGGGGGTGAGGTTCTACATGCTCTCCACGAAGGTGTCCTACCCGAAGCCCGAAGAGGGAGAGCCCTCCGAGATCCTCGTCCCCGCCAACGACTCGGCGGTCCTTCTCGACATGATCGACAAGACGATCACAACGTCCGTCGACCCGGGCAAGGTCGCCTTCGTCTTCGACAACCTCTCTGACATGATCCTCTCGAACGGGTTCGAGGCCACCTACAAGTTCGTCAAGCAGGTGGGCGAGACTGTGGGCAACGGGGCGACCGCGTCCCTCTTCCTCATGACCTACGGGGCGCACGACGAGAAGGTGGTGAGCTTCATGAGGAGCCTCTTCCCGACCCAGATAGTCGAGGACGCCGCGGGAGCCAGGGTCGCCCGCTCGCAGTAGACCGCTCATCCAATGCCCTTATACCTCGGAGCCGCGCTACAGGGCAGGTTGGCAATCATACTCCCGCCCGAGGCGTCGACCACCTTCGTGGTGGCGGTGGTCGTCCCCCTGGTCATAGGCTTCCTCGTCGGGATAGTCGTGAAGACCGCGCTGAAGATAGGCGCGGCTATAGCGATAATCGCGCTGCTGCTGATATTTGCAGGGATAATCACCCCGTCGCAGGTCATCCAGCCTGTCCTCGGGCTCTTCAAGTCGGGCCCGGCCCTGGTCCCAAAGGTCAAGGAGGTGGCCGGGTTCCTCCCCTACTCCTCCATCACCTTCCTGATAGGGCTGGCCGTCGGGTTCTACAAGTAGGGCGGCGGCCCGGCTAGAGGAGCCACTCTTTCGGCGGGGCCTGCGTGCCGGCGCAGTTCACCTCGCCGGTTACCCTCCTCACGAAGGAGGGGCACGCGAAGCAGACCAGGAACGCCACCTCCCGGTCCAGGACGGGGCAGTCGACGCTCTCCTTCTTCATCCGGGCCACCGACTTGGCGCTCGCCACGCCCTTCAGCTGCGCGGAGACCTCCTTGGGGACCCGCTTGGGGGCGGCCGCGTCCTTGACCTTTACTACGAACTTGAAATCAGAGGGCACGCTGGGCCGTGCCAGGGCCCTGGCGATAAAAAGGTGAGGGTCGGGGCGGGCCCGGTGCTGGTAACTCCTCAGGAGACGGGAGGGTTGTCTTCTTTCATCTCCAGCGAGTTAACGCCATTGATATTTCGATTGAAATGACAAAGTTGGTCATGTAATGGACGAGACCACCATTCACCTTCTGCTCATCGCAGTTGGATGCGGGTTATTGTTGATGGCTATCTATTGGGGTTGGCGTCTGATGCGGAACCAATGGAGCGCTGTCGACGACCCCACCTCCGCGACAATGGCGACGATGAACACGAGAGCTATGACAACGGCTCCGATAGTTGCTATGGTCGACCCGCGCGGAGAAACATCTTGCACCATTAGCAGCATTGATATCAAGAGAGCAACAACCGAGAGTAAACCTCCAACGTATCCAAATGTGCCTACCGGTCCAAGCATCTTCGTAGCGCCGGCCGCCGAAAAAGTTGTTGCGATACAAGAGAAGAGGGCAAGCATAATCGCAATAGACAAGATAATCACTAGAACCACGAAGTTCTGGTGCGGGGTAAGCCACTTCGGCCCGTTCAGCCTGAAAGGTTTCGGGTCTTGGAGGACCAAGACCAAACCAGCGAATGCGATTGCCCCTAAAGTTCCGAATACGAGGGTAAGTTGTTGATGGAAGAGTCGCCCTTGTTCCCTCTGCTCCGCTCTCCGCGCAGCGACCCAACGGCGCATTCTCTCTGCTGTCTCAGGCGGCAATCTGTTGATGAGGACATCCAGCGCAGGGTCCTCGCCCGGATCGTAATCGTCGCTCATTTGCCCTCTTTCACTTTGAAGTATTCCCCTAGCACGGCTCGCACGGTCTCAGGCACGCTATCTAGTTTCCGCGCCTTCCGTTCTTGCTCCA
>JAJZNC010000058.1 GCA_021848045.1 archaeon | reverse complement strand
CACTCGAACAGCCTGAGCGGCAGGTAGTCGCGCAAGGAGATAGCCAAGTGCAGCCCGCCTCCCCCACCCAAGCCCCTGTCGCCGCGCCCTCTCCCGCCGCGCCGGCGCCTCCGTCCCCCCCACCGCCGCCGCCAGCACCGGCCACCTCCAGGGTCAGGGCCCTCGCCGACAGGCTCGCCGCCTCCTTCCCCAGCGTAAAGGTCGACTACATCAGGGAGAGGAGGCTCAAGGTGACCCTCCCTCCTGCAGAGATGAAGGCGGCGGCCCTCTTCGTGCGCGACCAGCTCGGCTTCGGC
Organism: archaeon; assembly: GCA_021848045.1. GTDB lineage: Archaea > Thermoproteota > Nitrososphaeria > Nitrososphaerales > Gagatemarchaeaceae > Gagatemarchaeum. Next base: position 4,422 of record JAJZNC010000058.1, on the reverse strand, counting down.
CACCTCAACGTGGTCGGAGGCACAGACTATCCTGCCCAGGGGGAGTTCGAGGTAATCTACTTCGCGGGCTCGCCCGTCGCCTCCGGGCAGGAGGACCTCGTCGTCCAGCTCGCCGAGAGGGTGAAGAAGGACTCGCCCACCGCCCCCTCCCTCGTCGAGGTCTGGACGGCCGCGGAGTACCACGAAAGGGAGACCTTCGAGATGCTCGGGATAACCTTCGACGGGCACCCAGACCTCCGGCGCATCCTGCTGCCCGAGGACTGGAGCGACATACCGCCCCTCAGGAAGGACTACGTCTCTCCGGGGAGATAGACAGAGATGACCACGGCGTACGAGTACTCACCAGACGCGGACAAGATTATGAGCGTCTCGCTGGGGCCCCAGCATCCTGGGGCCGGGCACTTCCGGATCCGGCTCTGGCTCGACGGCGACATCGTCGTCAAGGCCGACCCTGACCCTGGATACGTCCACAGGGGGGAGGAGAAGATGTGCGAGTACAGGAACTACATGCAGAACGTCCCCCATCTCGAGAGGCCGGTCATCCTCGACAGCTCGGGGATACTCTTCGCCTACTCGCTCGCCGTGGACACCCTGATGAACCACAAGATCCCCCAGCGCGCAGAGTACCTACGCGTCATCATGGCAGAGCTCAACAGGATAATATCCCACGAGTACTACCTGGGGATCCTCGGCCTTTTCGTCGGGCAGACCACCATGATCACGTGGTGCATGGGGGACAGGGACCTCTTCATCGACCTCGCAGCGAGGATAGCCGGCGCGCGGGTGACCTTCGCCTACGTGATACCCGGCGGCGTGAGGAACGACATGCCCGAGGGACTCTCCGCCCAGGCGTTCGACACCTTCGACTGGTTCGAGAAGCGCATGGACGAGTACGAGAAGATATTCTTCAGGAACCCGCTCTGGGAGGAGCGCTCGAAGGGCGTCGGCGTCCTGACGAGGGAGGACGCGATAAGGCTCGGGGCGACGGGTAACGTGCTCAGAGCGTCCGGGGTCCCCCACGACATACGGAGGGCGGAGCCGTACAGCGTCTATCCGGAGCTCGACTTTGACGTCCCTTCGTACAAGGAGGGTGACTGCTGGGCGAGGGGTTACGTGGCGCTCCACGAGATGAGGCAGTCCATTAGGATACTGAGGCAGGCCTTCAAGAACATTCCACCTGGTCCCGTCAGGCTGAAGCTCGGCCCTCAGCCGAGGGTCCCGCCCGGGGAGGTCTACGCGAGGACCGAGGCCGCCCACGGAGAGATGAGCTACTTCCTGGTCAGCGACGGGACCCCCAAGCCCTACAGGGTGAAGATAGGGACTGGGAGCTTCAAGAACATGCGGATCCTTCCCCACCTGCTAAGGGGGATCCACGTGGCGGACATCCCGCCCGTCTACTGGGGACTGAATTACTGGCCGGTGGAGGCGGACAAATAGCTCATCTTGAGCTCGATGCGCAAATCAGAGTACTGACGCGGATCGCCCGCCCCTGCGCCTGGCATTCAGGTCGCCGCGGGCGGACCATGGAAGGTAAGGTCTTTTCCATCGCGCCCCCCTCGAACGGCGTCTTCTCGTACTTGGTCACCGTCTTGATCCGGGCCTCGACCCTGTCTCGGAGCCCGGATCACCTTCTGCCCGAGCGCAGGATGACCGTCGCCGGGATCACCGAGCCCCCTGCGACATGCTTCGGGGACTCTTCCTGGTGCGTGCAGCCGGGTCCCTTCGGCCGATCCCGTTCTGCCTCCGCAGTCTTCTAGCCGGCGTGCCTCGGCCAGTGATCCTCGGCTGCCTTCGAGGTAGAGGCGCAGGAGGTCATCGGAGAGAGGGGATTCTGGGGGTTGTCTCCCGACATGCCGCTCCGATCCGAATATCCATATCGTCGCCCGCTCCCCTGCTCGCGAGGACCGCGCCGACGAAAACGGGGCGGTCAGAGAAATACCCGAATATTCGGATAATACATATATAAGCTCCCTCGAAGGCGAGACGATTCACGTGGAAGCCCTAAAGGAAGGAAAGGAGGAATTTCCGAAGGTGACCGTGGACGAGGCGTACGACAGCCTAAAGGCGATGAACGTGCACGGCGCGGGGAGGATAGCCAGGTACGCCGCGCAGGCTCTTAGGGACTACGCGAAGGAGGCGAAGGGCAAGAGCCCGCGCGAGTACTGGGGCAACGTCCTAAAGGCAGGGGAGAAGCTCAGGTCCGCGAGGCCGACCGCTGTCTCCCTCCCCAACGGGGTCAACTACGTGCTCTACGGCGGAAGGAGGAGCTTCGAGTCTGGCGCCACCGTGGAGGAGGTCCGAAACGCCACAGTGAACGCGGCGAACGACTTCATCACCTCGAGCATCGACGCGGTCAGGATCATCGGCGAGATAGGGGCGAGGCGCGTCAAGAACGGGGACGTGATAATCACCCACTGCAACAGCGAAGCGGCGATGAGCATAATGAAAAAGGCGCACGACCTCGGCAAGGGGATCAAGGTCTACTGCGACGAGACCAGGCCCAAGTTCCAGGGGCACAAGACCGCGGCCGCCCTGGCCGCGTACGGCATCGACACCACGCTGATCTGCGACTCTGCGTGCAGAGTCAACATGGCCCACGCTCACAAGGCGATAGTCGGCTGCGACGCGATATCGGTCAACGGGGCGCTCGTCAACAAGATAGGCACCTCGCAGGTGGCCACGATGGCCCATGAGGCAAGGGTGAACTTCATGGTGGCCGCGGAAACTTATAAGCTCGACTTCAAGACCTTGAATGGCGAATTGGTAGACATCGAAGAGCGCGACTACGCAGAGATTGCCTCGAAGGAGTGGATGACCCACAACCCGAAGGTCAAGTTCAGCAACCCTGTCTTCGACGTCACTCCCCCTGAATACATCGACTTCTACGTGACCGAGAAGGGGATAGTGCCGCCCGCAGGAGTCTTCACGCTGATGAAGGAGCTCTACCAGTACACCGAGGGCGCCCAGGCAGGACCAAGCACCCGTTAAGCGGAGAACGAGTAAAAATGATAATCTTCGGCGGCTCGGCAGGCGAAACTCTAGCGGTAAGGACGTCCCTTCTCACGGGGATGAAGCTGGGTAAGGTCAAGAGGCAGAGCTTCCCGGACGGGGAGCAGTACCTCAAGATCGAGGAGGACATAAAGGGCCAGGACGTCGCGCTAATCCACCCGTTGGGGGGGCGCCCGGACCAGCTCATCATGGAGTACCTACTGACCATCGACGCGCTCAAGAGCGCGAGCCCAAAGTCGATCAGCGTCGTCGTCCCGTACCTGGCGTATGCGCGGCAGGACGCGCGGTTCCACCCCGGCGAGCCTCTGAGCTTCCACCTGGTCGCGAAGCTCCTCGAGGGTGCGGGGATAGACAGGATATTCACGATCGACGTCCACCTCCAGAGGGTCCCGTCCCTCAAGGAGGTCTTCAAGATCCCTGCTACGAACCTTACAGCGGTCCCCTACATCGCCGAGTACATCAACAGGATCTACCAGCCCAAGAACCCGATCGTGGTGGGCCCAGACGACGAGTCGGAGCAGTGGGCCAAGGTCGCGGCGGCCAAGATAAAGACCGACTACGCGGTCCTCTCCAAGACGAGGTTCTCATCCACCGAGGTGAAGGTCAAGGTCAAGGGCGGGGAGAGCGTCAACGTAAAGGGAAGGGACGCGATAATCATAGATGACATCATCAGCACGGGCAACACCATCGTGGAGGCGGCCAACCTCGTCAGGAAGGAGGGTGCCCGCAAGATCTACGTCGGGTGCACACACCCCGTCCTCAGCCTCAACGCGCTCCCGCTGATGTATAGCAACCACATCGAAGGGGTGGTGGGCACAGACACGTTCGCGGGGCCGATAAGCTTCGTGAGCGTAGCGCCGGTCATCGCAGAAGCGCTCACCTCGAAGAAGAAGTAGACTCCCTGCTTTGGGGTGGTGGGGTGGTCCGCACCCCACGTGCGAGGGACGCCGAGGCCCCCTGAGGCCATCGAGACCGGAGCCCTGTGCTCGAGATTGCCTGAGAGGGTCCCTTCGTATGCCCTTAGTTCGCCGGACCAGGGCCCGGCTTTGCCCAAGCTGGCCTGGTGTACGCGAGACCGGCCGTCCATGGGGCGGGTTCCTCATGCCCTCGCTGCCTCTGGCCAGGAACGCACGATGCCTCGACCTGGGGCTGCAGGCCGGGAAGAAGGGTGAGCTCCTAACCCGCCCCTCGATGCTCACCTACCTTCTATTGATGCAGCGAGCCTGCGACTCGGAGACGAAGGCCACAGGCGTGCCGCGCGGCCTGTCGGGGGGCCGGTCATGTCCTGCGAGAGGCCGGTTACTGCTCTCAGCTCACGCTGAGCCTTGATAAAATGGAGAGGGGGCCCTTGTGGGGCCTGAGTTCAGAAGTTTGTAGCCGGGGTGCCCGCGGGCTTTAGGTAGTGCAGCTCGT
>JAJZNC010000056.1 GCA_021848045.1 archaeon | reverse complement strand
TCGGTTGGAAGACACCTTCCGAAATCTACAACGATAGGACATACTTCAACAAGGACAAGAACTCAAGCGAAAAGGATGGACAATGATTCCGCATACAAACATGGACAGTGATTGGGTTACTCTACACCCACAGACCTTCTCCAACGCTTGGAGGGACTTCTCGATGGTGTTCGCGGAACCAATCTCCCCTGTGTTCAGCCGTAACTTCTCTCGGTCTACGAAATCGAGGCTTTGGTTCTCCGCCGGCTCGACGTTGACCTTGGCCCATTCGACCCAGTTTGCCATCTGCTCATTGAGATCCTTCCCTTCGACCTTGTATGTGCTGAAGTATCTGCGTAGCCTTCCCTCATGGTTCCTCCTAGTGTTGGCATTTGGAACGGTGGCTTTGACGTCTTCCAAGATTCGGCGCTGGAAATTCGTATCCATCTGGCATCACTTATATCTGCGCCTTATTTTAGGGGCGAAGGGGCCCGTAGCCTAGTACGGATCAGGGCATCAAACCGCGCTCGGTGTGTATGCCTGCGGAGCTGAGGGTCGAGAGTTCAAATCTCTCCGGGCCCGCCATCAACACCTCGTTCCTCCGGCCTATCGCAGCCCGTGCCCCCGCCAGCCTTCCCGCGGGGTCAGGCGCGCTGACGCTCGTCAAGCGTCCTTCTTCCAGCCGAGAGCCTGACCGCGGCCAGCCTGTACACCCCGACCGCCACGAGGGCGGCCGCAAGGAGGGTGTCCAAGACCGGGAGGCGCAGAAAGAGCAGGGTGGCCGCGAACGCGAGGGCCCCCGCCAGGACGCCCAGCATCATCGCCGCCTCCACGGGGGCTGCCCGGGGCCGGGCGCGCGGACTGGCAGGCGCCGCCGGGCCGCTCACGCCCCCCAGCATCGAGTGGACGAAGCCCTTTGCGACGATGTAGGCCACCGCCGGGAGCCCCGCCAGCAGCAACCCGACCTCCAGGTAGCTGTCGCCGGCCGAGGGGGAGGCGGCCGCCGCGCCGCCCTCGATGGCGCCCATCCCCGTCAGGACCGCCCCCGCGTAGGCGGCGACCTCCGCCACGAGGCCGAAGGCCAGGTAGTACTTCCAGAGCCTGTTCGTTTCCTCCTCGCCAGGCTCCCGGAGCCCCGGGGATACTTATGGCCTTGTCGTCGCCGGTCTCGGGGGCCCGCCTCCGAACTGCTTAAAGGCACGGGCGCGGCTCGGCGGGGGCCGTTCCAAATATGAGCGAAGGCGAGTCGCTGATGAAGAGCCACATGGCCTTCAGCGAGGAGAAGTTCGGGAGCGCAAAGCCGAACGGTATGGTGGCCCTCTTCATGCTGAAGGAGCACGCCGAGACCTGCAAGGGGTGCTGACGGCCGTCCCTGCGGGCGCGCTCAGCCCTGCGCCTCTCCGAGCCGCTTTAGGACCACCAGCGCCCTGAGGGTGACCATCTTGCTGGGCTTGCCCACCCGCTCGAGCGAGAACGGGGTGGGCGCCTGGGCCGAGTGCTTCGAGTACCAGTCGGCCATCCCTCCCTCGACGTCGGGGTGGGCCGCGTCCAGCAGCCACCTGCCGTCGCCGCCCCTCTTCTGCTTCAGCACCTCGACCGCCCCCGCCAGCCTTCTGTCCCCGCCGTACCCCAGGGCGGTGATGAACTCGAGCCCGACGAGCAGGTCGTAGTAGTAGTGGACGGGATAGTGGAACCTGTACCACGGCTCGTAGCGGGCGCCCTGCTGGTCCATCGACCTGTGCAGGTAGAACTCCGCCCCCTTCTCGACCGAGGCCTTGATCCCCCTCGTCCAGAGCTCGCGCGGGTACGCCGCGAACGCGCTCATCCCCTCCCACGAGTCGAGGTTCCCACTCGACCCGAAGCACGACCAGCCTCCGTTCTCCGCCTGTTCCTTCACCAGCCAGTCCAGGGCGCTCCTCACCTGCGGGTCGTCCTCGTAGCCCAGCCTGATCAGCGCCCTCGCGGTGTTCCCGACGATGCAGAGGTGGCTCTTCTTCGAGCCGTCGGAGCCGAACCCGCCGTCCGGCTTGGCGAACCTCTCCTTCCAGAGCTCCGCCGCCCGCCGCACCCTGGGGTCGCTCCTTGTGAGCCCCAGGTCGGAGAGGACGAGCATCATCCAGTTCGTGGAGAGGTACTTGGGGCGGTAGAGGTTCTCCTCCCGGAGCCACCAGCCCCCTGGCTTTTGCTTCGCGAGGATCCTGGCGGCCCACCCCTTGGCCCCTATCTCGGCCTTGGCCGCCCTGACGTCCGGGTGGCCCTCGCCCTCCCCGAGGAGCTGGGTGAGCGCAAGGTACCTGACCGAGGGCTCCTGGGGCTCGAGGAGCCAGGCCACCGCGGGGCTCTCTTCCAACGCGCTCCCCCCGGCTAGGCGGGGCACCCTCTGTGGAGGGCAGAGAGCCTGGAGTACGCGAACGCGGCCGCGCGCGCCCCTGCGGGGAGCCGCCCCATGACCCAGGCCGCCGCGCCGAGGGGCGACAGGAGGCGGGCGAGGGGCAGGAGGGCGTCGGCGCCGCTCCAGACCTGCTCCGGGCGCGCCGCCCCCGGGGCGAGGCGGACCAGGTGGAACGAGGAGTACCTGGCTCCCGCGTCGAGCGAGTCGAGCATCCCCGAGGCCTCCGCCTCCTCCAGGGACACGAACCTGAGCCTCCGCCCCGTGTCGAGCGCCCCCACCGCCCTCCTGAAAGCCGAACAGGGCCCGCATGAGGCGTCGTAGGCCACCGCGAAGACCCTAACCTCTTGTTCCAATCCTTCCGGCTCGCGGGGGCCGCGGTATTTGGACTTGTCCCGGTGACCTTCGGGGTAACAATACCTTAATGAATGAAACCGCCCCGGCCTGAGCAAGCCTTGTCAGCCATCGAGGTCGCATCCCTGCGCAAGTCCTACGGCGCCCTGAACGCCGTGGACTCGATCTCGTTCAGCGTGGCCAAGGGCGACGTCTTCTCCCTCCTCGGGCCGAACGGCGCCGGGAAGACCACCACCATCGAGATACTCGAGGGGCTCCGCGAGAGGGACGGCGGCGACGTGAAGGTCCTCGGGCTCGACCCGTGGAAGAACGGCTACGAGGTCCACCGCAGCATCGGGGTCATCCCGCAGGGCTTCAAGTTCGTCGACTACGCCACCCCCAGGGAGGCGGTGAAGTACTACGCCGCCCTCTTCGGGGTGAAGGCCGACGCCGACGCGATCCTCAGGAGGGTGATCCTGGAGGACTCGGCGAACGTCTACTTCTCGAAGCTCTCGGGAGGGCAGAAGCAGAAGGTCGGGCTCGCCCTCGCGCTGGTCAACGACCCTGAGCTGGTCTTCCTCGACGAGCCGACGACGGGCCTCGACCCCCAGGCCAGGCGGGCGGTCTGGGAGGTGATCAGGAACCTCAAGAGCGAGGGGAGGAGCGTCCTCCTGACCACCCACTACCTCGAGGAGGCGGAGGAGCTCTCCGACACCGTCGCCATCATGAACCACGGCAGGATAATCACCGCGGGCACCCCCGCCGAGATCATAGCCCGCCACGGCTCGGGCGAAAGGATACGCGTGCGCGGGGACCAGAAGCTCGCGGACTACCTACGCAAGGCGATACCCTCGGTCCCCGTGGACTACCACGCCGACTCCGGGGAGGTCACCATCTCCGTCGGCCGGAAGGAGGACTCTCTCTTCGCCCTCGAGGCGATAGAGCGGTCCGACCTGCCCTGGAACGACCTGAGCATAGCGAGGGAGAGCCTGGAGGACGTCTTCGTCAAGCTCATCGGGGGCGAGGGCCACGGGCAGGCGGCCGTCGGCGCCAAGCACGAGGTGGCGAGGGCGGCCACCGAGGGGGCGTAGCGCGTGGCGGTCAGCCTCAGGAGGATAAGGGCGGACCTGAGCGTCTTCGGTCGGGGGTACCTCAGGAGCAGGGTCGGCCTCTTCTTCTCGCTCATCTTCCCGATCATCCTCATCCTGATGTTCGGCGCGATCTTCTCGGGCAACAACTCGGGGCCGATACCCGTCTACGTCCAGAACAACGACGCTTCGAGCCCGGTCTTCCAGGTGAGCGGCGGCTTCATCTCCGCCCTCAACTCGACGAAAGCGATGCAGATCACGCTGGTCTCGCCGGGGGTGAACATCACAAAGTACGCCATCGACCACTCCGCCTCCGCGGGGATAGTGATACCGCAGGGCTTCGGGGCGGACTTCATCGACGGGAACCCCGTCAACGTGACGGTCTACGGTAACCCCACCTCGAGCACGACCGGGATCGTGGAGGGGGTGACCAGCGCCGTGGTCAACTCCTTCAACCTCCACAGGGTCAACGGGACCGCGGTACTCGGGATCTCCCAGCAGTCGGTCGTCTCCAAGTCCTACAAGTACATCGACTACCTGGTACCGGGGCTGATAGGCTTCTCCGTGCTGACAAGCCCGATGTTCGCCCTGGTGAACATCAGCTCCCAGTACAAGCGCGACAAGGTCTTCAAGCAGCTCTCCCTCACCCCGCTCACGAAGACCGAGTGGCTCCTCTCCAAGATCACCTGGTACGTCGCCCTCACCGTCGTCTCGTTCGTCCTCATGAGCACCATCGGCGTCGCCCTCCTGGGGGCGAACATATCGTACTCGCTGGGCATAATCCCGTTCCTCTTCCTCGGCCCGTTCCTCTTCGTCTCGCTCGGGATGCTGGTGGGGACCGTCTCGAAGAGCGTCGAGTCTGCGGCCGTGGTGGGGAACCTCGTCACCTTCCCCATGATGTTCCTCTCGGGGACCTTCTTCCCCGTCGCGACGATGCCCATGTACCTCCAGACGGTCGCGCACGCGCTCCCCCTCTTCTACGTGATAGACGGGCTGAACAACGTGATGCTCTACGGCAACTACGGGGGCGCGCTGATAGACCTCGGGGTCCTCGCTGTCCTCTCCGTGGTCGTCTTCGTCCTGGCCGTCCGGTTCTTCAAGTGGCGAGAGGACTAGGGCCCCCGAGCAGATATACCGCCGGGCCCCCCGGTACGCCGTCGTGGACCTCGGACTGAAGGGGCGGGTCGCGCTGGTCACCGCGGCCAGCAAGGGGATCGGCCTGGGAGTGGCGAGGGTCCTCGCCGCCGAGGGGATGAAGGTCGCCATATCGTCCAGGACCTCCTCCGACCTGGAGAAGGCGCGGGTGATGCTCGAGGAGGAGTCTGGCTCTGAGGTGCTGGCCGTCCAGGCCGACATGACCCGGCGGGACGACCTCGAGAGGCTGGTCAAGAGGACGGCCGATGCGCTGGGAGGGGTGGACGTCCTCGCCTACAACTCCGGCCCCCCCAAGACCGGGACGTTCGCAGACCTCTCCTACCAGGACTGGGAGGAGGCTACCCGGCTCCTGCTGCTGAGCGCCGTGACCCTCACGGGGGCCGTCGTCCCAGGGATGAGGTCCAGGCGGTGGGGCCGGCTGGTCTACATCACGTCGTTCACGCTGAAGCAGCCCGTCGCGAACCTGGTGCTCTCGAACACCGTGAGGCTGGGCGTGGCGGGGCTCTCAAAGTCGCTGTCGAGGGAGCTCGCCCCCGACGGGATCACGTCGAACGTGATCGTCCAGGGCTTCGTGAGGTCGGACAGGATGCTTCACATCGTGGAGGAGCGCGCGGCCAGGTCAGGGGCCACGGTGGAGGAGACCTACAAGGAGATGGCCAAGACCATCCCGCTCGGCAGGTACGCCGAGCCCGAGGAGTTGGGCTCCCTGGTCGCGTTCATAGCCAGCGAGAAGGGCTCCTACCTCAACGGGGGGGTCTTCACCATCGACGGCGGCTACGTGTCCTCGGTGTTCTGAGCCCCTCACGCGAGGTTGTTCGGTTCCTTCGCGGTGAGGTCGATCGCTATCTCGGCGATGTCGGAGCCGTACTCGGCCACCCTCCTCACGCTCTCGAGGACGAGCCTGAACCAGCCCACAGAGCTCCCCTCCATCCCCGGGCGCAGGAGCTCGCTCGTCATCTTGTCGTCCATCTCGATGACCTTCTTGGAGAGGACGATGGCGTCGTTCGCCTTCTTTGTGTCGAGGTCCACCAGGGAGGAGACGCTCTGCCCGAGGATCTTCTGGGCGAGCTCGCTCATCTTGGCCACGTCCTTCATGACCTTCTTGAGCGAGTCGGCGGTGAGGCTGGGGACCAGCCTCGCTATCCCGGCCGCGTGGTCGGCCACCCTCTCGATGCTCTTCACCGCCATCCTGTAGCCCAGGCAGTCGCGCGCGGCGACCAGCCCCACCTCCTCGATTATCGCGCGGTTCCTCACCGCCATGTTCAGCTGCCTCACGATGAAGTGGTAGAACCTGTCCACCTCGTCGTCACGGTTGAAGACCTCCTCGGCCAGCGCGAGGTCGCCGGCCTGGAGAGAGACGACCGCGTCCTGCACCATCCCCGACGCGATTATCGCCATCCGCTCGATCGCCTTCTTGAGGGGCAGGTCAGAGTAGCCGGAGAGGCACTGGGTCGTGATCCCGTTCGAGGTCTCCTCGACTATCTCGATGCCGATGAGCTTCCTCCTTATCGCCTCCTTCAGGTGCGACCTCAGGCCTGAGCTCGAGCCCGAGATCCTCAGCCTGATCACGTCGTACCCCGACAGGTAGTACGAGATGAACGTCCTGAGGGCCGTGTCCCTGTCGGTGGTCTCGGGCATCTCAAGGAGGACCTCGCTCTTGGTCTCCTTCCTCAGGTCGCCCTTCGGTACCACGAGCAGCGACATGTCCGCCTGCGGCAGCACGAGGACCGCGTCCTTCGCCTTGAGCCCGGCGTCGTTGACCCACGACTTTGGGAGCGAGACGACGTAGCTGTTTCCGCCCGTGATCTGTATCTTCCTGATCTCCATCCCAGCGAGACCGCATATAGTAGCGCTATATATTTTGTGGCTGACCAGTTAAAACGACCCTCCGTACCGTCAGCGGCGCCGCCCGCTATAGCTGCGGCCGACCGGCGCGCCCTGGGACCCGCACGAAACGAACGCCCGGGCGCGGCCGCCTGGCGGACTCCCCGGTCCCTTGCCGGAATCCGGGGTCAAAGACGCCTTGTTGCGCAGTGAAATATAGAGCGCCCATATCCGGGGGAGGGGTATATAGGCGCCAGTAGAATAATTCGGCACGCCATAAATCGCGTCATTCGCGGCACTGGGCCGAAGATGAAATTCGAAAGAAAGGCAATCAGCACAGCAGCGATCGCAGCTATTGTGGTCGTGGTGATAGTAGTGGTCGGGGCGGGGGCCTACGTGGCCTCGTCCGGCTCGAAGACTACGACGGTCACCTCGACGTCGATATCGACGACGACCAACACGCTAACCTCAACCTCGATCTCGGTCTCCACTTCGGTGGGGACCTCGACGCAGACGGGCGTTGGACAGCCGGTCCTTCCCTCGTCCCTGGCGGCCGAGACGATCTCCGAGACGGGCTCCACCCTCCTCTATCCGCTCTTCAACCTATGGGTCCCCAACTTCACCGCGACCTACCCCACGATAAAGATCAACACCGCGGGGACTGGCAGCGGCACCGGAATCTCTAGCGCGGGCGCAGGCACGGTGCAGATAGGCGCCTCCGACGCGTACCTCACACCCGCCCAGGCGGGCCAGTATCCCAACCTCCTCAACATCCCGCTGGCGATCTCCGCCCAGCAGATCAACTACAACCTGCCCATGATCCCGGCGACGACCCACCTCAACATGACCGGGAACATCCTCGCGCAGATCTACAACGGGACGATCACCTACTGGAACGACCCGCAGATAGTGGCCGTCAACCCAGGGGTAGCGAGCCTCCTCCCGCACGACACCATCATACCGCTCCACAGGTCTGACGGCAGTGGAGACACGTTCATCTTCACCACGTACCTCAGCGACACGAACACGTGGTGGAACAAGAACGTCGGCTTCGCTACGAGCGTCAGCTGGCCGTCCCTCCCCTCGGGCCAGGCGGCCCTGGGCAACGGAGGCATGGTCCAGGCGGCTTCGCAGACTGAGTACTCCATCGCCTACATAGGGATCAGCTATCTCCAGAACGCCGTGAAGGCCGGGCTGGGATACGCCTTCCTCCAGAACAGGGCTGGCAACTTCGTCGACATCACGCAGGCCAACATACAGTCGGCAGTGAACGCCATGACCTCCTCTACCCCGCCCGACGAGACGCTGTCTCTTGTCTACGCTCCGGGCACAAACTCGTATCCCATCATCAACTACGAATACGCCATAGTCTCCAAGACCCAATCCGACTCGGGCATGGCACAGGCAGTCCGCACCCTCCTCAACTGGGCGATAATGGGGAACGGCGGGAACTCCCTCTCCTTCCTCAACCAGGTGGGATTCGTGCCGCTGCCGGCCTCGACCCAGGCGCTAAGTTGGGCGCAAGTAGCCCAAATAGGGCCTTGAGCCGACCATCCGCGAGCCAATGAGCCCAAAGAAAGGCCCGGTCAGGCTGTCTGACCGGGTCTACAAGTCGCTGTCGGCACTGCTAGGGGGCAGTGCCTTCCTCTTCCTTTTTCTCGTCATAGCGGTGCTGCTGATCTACAGCTATCCTTCGTTCATAGTAAACGGCGTGAACTTCTTCACCTCCGTAAAGTGGGACCCCGCGATATCGAGCACCGTGGTCTCGGTCGCCGGCGTGAAGGCGATGGAGGGGGCGTCGTACGGGATGCTCGTCTTCTTCATCGGGACACTGCTCTCGTCCGGCCTGGCGCTCCTGATCGGCGCGCCTCTGAGCCTGGGGGTCGCCATCTTCCTCTCGGAGTTCGCGCCCGCCCGCGTCTCCACGGTCGCCTCTTTCTTCGTCGAGCTCCTCGCGGGGATCCCGAGCATCGTGTTCGGGTTCTGGGGTTTCATAGTCCTTGGACCCTACCTGCTGAAGAACGTGGAGCCGTCCATCTCCCGGTTCCTGGGGTTCATCCCCTTCCTCGGCGGGCACGTGTACAGCTACGGGCTCCCCACGTCGGGGATAGTGCTCGCGCTGATGATCGTCCCCATAATCGCGTCCATAAGCAGGGACGCGATGTCCCAGGCCCCGACCGACCTGAGGGAGGCCGGGCAGGCGCTGGGGATGACAAAGTGGGAGATCACGAGGAAGGTCGTCCTCCCGTACGCCAAGACCGCGATCGTGGGGTCGATCGTGCTCGGGCTGGGGAGGGCCCTCGGAGAGACGATGGCGGTGGCGATGGTCTCCCAGTCGGCCGTCAACATCGTCCCGAAGAGCCTCTACTACCCCATCAACAGCATAGCGGCGTTCATGGCGCAGACGCTCGACAGCGCCTTCACCGACCCGACCAGCATGGAGGTCTACGCCCTGGTCGAGCTGGCGGTCGTTCTGTTCGCGATCACGACCATCATCAACGTCCTCGCCCGCCTCCTTGTGCGGCAGGGCTTCATCACCAGCGCGGAGCACGTGGTGCAGGTGTGAGCATGGCCTCAGACGACGGCGTGGCGACGGCCCGCGGGGTTCGTGCGACGGGCTCCGGCCAGATATGGAAGAGCCCGAGCGTGGTCTCGAACCACAGGCGCAGGGTGCTGAAGGACCGGCTGGCGAAGGGTCTGGCCGCCGCCTGCCTCCTCGCGGTGCTCGTACCGCTCGCCGACATGCTGTACATGTTCGCCTACAGGGGGCTCCAGGTCATCTCCATCGAGAAGCTCACCACGATCACCGTCGGCTCGGCCTCCTTCGTGAGCGGAGGCCTCGCGAACGCCATAGTCGGGACGCTCCTCCTCATCGCCCTCGCCTCTCTCATCACGGTCCCGCTGGGGCTACTGGGCGGGGTCTACATGGCGGAGTTCTCAGACCACAGGCTCTCCGAGGCCCTGAGGTTCGCCGCGGACGTCCTCGCGGGGAACTCCTCGATAGTGCTCGGATACGTCGGGTACCTCGTCTTCGTCCTCTACTTCGGCTGGGGCTACTGGGCGGGGTCTACATGGCTGAGTTCTCAGACCACAGGCTCTCCGAGGCCCTGAGGTTCGCCGCGGACGTCCTCGCGGGGAACTCCTCGATAGTGCTCGGATACGTCGGGTACCTCGTCTTCGTCCTCTACTTCGGCTGGGGCTACTCCGCGCTCGCGGGGGCGCTGACCCTCTCCATCCTGATGTTCCCCTACGTGTTCAGGACGACGGAGCTCGCGATGAGGAAGGTGCCGAGCAGCATAAAAGAGGCGGCGATAGCTTTGGGGAGCACAAAGTCTACCATGATAAACAGGGTGGTGCTGAGGTTCGCGTTGCCCGGGATAGCCACGGGGGTGCTCCTCGCGATCGGGATCGGGCTGAGCGAGACCGCGCCCCTGCTCTACACGGCGTCGTTCTCCAACTACCTTCCGAACGGCGCGCTGACCCACAACCCCGTCGGGTACCTGACGTACGTGGTCTACGTCTACTCCCAGCTCCCCTCCAACGCTGCTCACAACCTTGCCTACCTCTCGTCCTTCATACTGATAGCCATCGTCCTGGGGCTGAACGTGGTGGCCAGGGTCGCCCTCCGGAGGGTGTCCAAGGTCTGATGCAGCATGGCGACAGCCATCGCGTGCCCGGCAGTCCGATTCCGGTGAATCAAATGGAGAACCAGTCCAAGAGCGCAGGCGTGCAGCACGAGGCTGAGGAGACGCCCCCCGCCTCGGGGGAGCCGATAATAGAGCTGACCGACATGGGGGCGTTCTACGGCGCGGTGGAGGTCCTGAGGCACATCACCCTCTCGATCCTCAGGAACAAGATCACGGTCTTCATGGGCCCGTCGGGGTGCGGCAAGTCGACGCTCCTTCGTTCGATCAACCGGATGAACGACGACGTCCGCGGCTTCCGCGTCGGGGGCAGGATCACGCTGGACGGCCAGGACGTCTACGCCCCCGAGGTCGACCCCATCCTCCTCCGGACCAGGGTGGGGATGGTCTTCCAGCGGCCGAACCCCTTCCCGGTCTCGATATACGACAACGTGGCCTTCGGCCCCCGCATCCACAAGCTGGCGAAGGGGAGGGCGCAGCTCGACGACATCGTCCGCGAGAGCCTCCAGAAGGCCACGCTCTGGGACGAGGTGAAGGACAGGCTCGGCAAGAGCGCCATCGACCTCTCGGGCGGGCAGCAGCAGAGGCTCTGTATCGCGAGGGCGCTCGCGATAAAGCCGGAGGTCATCCTGATGGACGAGCCCGCCTCAGCGCTGGACCCCGGCTCGACCTCGAAGGTCGAGGAGCTGATGGTCGAGCTCAAGGAGAACTACACCGTCGTCCTGGTAACCCACAACATGCAGCAGGCAGCGAGGGTGGGGACGAACGTGGCCTTCCTCTACAAGGGAGACCTCGTCGAGTTCGGCCCCGCGGCCGACGTCTTCGAGAACCCGAAGAGCCCCCTCACGGAGCGGTACATCAAGGGGATGCTATGACGCGAGCTGGCGAGGGCTGCCCGGGGCAGGGGGGCCTGTGAGCAGATGCCCCGCCTGATGGACCTGGCCATGGAGAGGCTCACCAACCTCCTCCTGGAGATGGGCGACCTCTCACGGAAGACCGTGCTTTCAGCCCTGGACGCGTACACCGCGGGGACCAGCCACCTCGAGGTCGAGACCGCCTCGACCCGGCTCAAGAAGCTCGACGACCAGGTGAGCGAGATAGCCATCGAGCTGATAGCCCGGTTCCAGCCGGTCGCCTCCGACCTGAGGTACATCAAGGCCAGCCTCGAGATATCGTACGGCTTCTACCGGTACGGGCGGTACGCCCACGACATCATGGAGGTGCTCCAGACCTTCGGGGACCTCACAAAGTGCAGCCCGGAGGTGGTGGCGGGGGCCGCAGAGAAGACCAACGAGATGATACGGCTGAGCGTCGAGGCCTTCGCCAACCAGGACGTCGAGCTCGCGAGGACGATCATCACCATGGACGACTACGTGGACAGCGCCTACCGCGACTACATCAAGAAGCTGATGAAGTCGAAGAAGGTGGACATCAGGTGCGCGCTCTCGGAGACCCTTATCCTGCGCTACCTCGAGCGGATAGCTGACCACGCCGTGTACATAGCCAACTCCGTGATCTTCATCGTCAAGGGCGAGGAGCCCTCGGCCGCGGACCGCTCCTAGGGCCTTCTCGCCCAGTATGCCCGGAGCGCCACGGCCGCTATGAGCGCGAACTGGAGGGCCGACCCTCCCGCGAAGATCAGGAACGCGGCCACCTGCCCGCTCTGGGCGAAGCCGTAGTGCTCCGGCTGCGGGAGCGAGACGCCGAGGGTGACCACGGCGAGGACGACCGCCATGTAGGGCGCCCACCTCGCCCCCCTGTAGACCGCCACCGCGCACGCGACCCAGACCAGCTCCCCGACGAGGATAGAGGGGAAGAGGAATCCCGGGACGCCCGGGGTGCCGGAGAGCACGTAGAGGAAGAGCACGCCGAGCACGACCGAGGCGTAGACGAGCCCCGCGACAGCGCGGTCGAGCCGAGCCACGGGGCGCCCGGGCCGCTTTCGTATTTCAACGTGCGCCTCAACCATTTATACTCGGAGGGCGCGCCGTGTCCGTCCCCGGTTGGCGTACGACCTCGGCTCGATCTTCGCTTTCAGCCCGTCCTCCTTCCTCACCTCCTTCTTCCTCCTCTTCTCCGTGGTCAACGCGATAGGGGTGGTCCCGCTCTACCTCGCGCTCACCCAGGGCGTCCAGGACAAGCGCTCCCAGATAGTCCGGCAGTCCACCATCATCGCCACCGTGATCCTCCTCGTCTTCGCGGCCGCGGGGCAGGTCATCTTCGACCTCTTCGGGATAACCATCAACGACTTCAAGATCGCCGGAGGGATAATCCTCCTCATCATAGCGATAGACAACCTGAGGGGAGACATCTCCCAGATGAAGTCGACCGACGCCGTGGAGCTCGCCGCCTTCCCGCTCGCCACGCCGCTCCTCGCGGGGCCGGGAGCGATATCCACCGTGATCATCTACGCCACCCCGCCGTACGGGCTTTTCGAGGACTTTGCGGTCGTCCTGCTCAACGGGCTCCTCGTCTACATCATCCTGAGCAGGGCTGCCCTGGTCCAGCGGGCGCTCGGCAGGAACGGCACCCAGGTCTTCACGAGGATAGTCGGCCTCCTCATCGCGGCCATCGGGATCGCCTTCATCAGGGAAGGCGTCGTGGCGATAGCCCAGTCGTACCTCGGGGCGGGGTAGCCCTGGCCAGGGTGACCTACCGGGCGGTGATCTCGGGGCAGGTCCAGGGAGTCGCGTTCAGATCCTCGATGAGGCAGTTCGCCCTCCGCAACGGGGTCGACGGCTGGGTCAAGAACAGGGACGACGGCTCGGTCGAGGCTCTCGTCCAGGGAGACGAGGGGCAGGTCCGGCTCCTCCTGGAGTGGGCGAGGGCGGGCCCTCCGGCGGCGAAGGTCGCGTCGCTCGACGCCCGAAGGCTCGACTCGTGCCCGCGCGAGTGGGGGTTCCGGGTCGTCGAGTAGCGCCCAAACGTTAAATCCATAACAGGCGGGAGCGACCCAGCTTGAAGAAGGTCGCGCTAATCAAGGGCGACGGGACGGGGCCGGAGCTCGTCGACGCCATGCTCCTGGTCCTAAAGGCGAGCGGCGCCAAGGCCGAGTTCGTGACCTGCGAGGCGGGGGCGGAGTGGTGGGAGCGGCGAGGGGGCGAGAGCATGGTCCCCGAGGAGACCTGGGCTGCGCTCGAGGGGGCGGACTGCTGCTTCAAGGGCCCGACCACCACCCTGACGGGGCCCGGGACGCCCAGGAGCGTGGCGGTGAGCATCAGGACGAGGTTCGACCTCTACGCCAACGTCCGACCCATCAAGACCTTCCCCAACCAGGTCGGCCCGCTTGGCGAGGTGGACTTTGTGATGGTCCGGGAAGGGACGGAGGGCCTCTACGCCGGGATCGAGTACAGGCTGAGCGACGACGCCGCCGTGGCCGTCAGGCTGATAACCAAGGCCAAGTCGGAGAAGGTCACGAGGTTCGCCCTGGAGGAGGCGAAGCGGAGGGGCTGGAAGAAGCTGGTCGCCGTCTCGAAGGCCAACATCCTCAAGCTCACCGACGGGATCTTCCTCGACGCCGCCAGGAGGAACCTCAAGGCCTTCCCCGGGGTGGAGCTCGAGGAGATACTCATCGACAACTTCTCCCAGCAGCTCGTCAAGAACCCGCAGAGGTTCAACCAGACGGTCATAGTCGGGACGAACCTCTTCATGGACATACTCTCGGAGGAGGCCTCGGGGCTTGTGGGGAGCATAGGGATGATCTGCTCGGCCAACTTCGGGGACGACTACGCGATGTTCGAGCCTGCCCACGGGAGCACGCCGAAGTACGCCGGGAAGGACAAGGTCGACCCTACCGCGACGATACTCTCGGCTGCCTGGATGCTGGAGTACGTCGGGGAGAGGCGGGCGGGGCGCGCGGTCCGCGAAGCGACGATGGGGGTCATCTCCGAGGGGAAGGACGTGACCTACGACCTCGGAGGAAGGTCGGGGACCAGGGGGATGGCGCAGGCCATCGCGAAGAGGCTCCGCTGACCGCCTCGGGCTCCGGGGAGTGGGCCTGCACCGTTCCGGGTGTGGCCAGGCCTGCATCGAGGGGGTCTTGCCCGCAGGAACGACCAAGTGCCCGGAAGGCCTCCCGCCCCCTCGTCTCTTCCTCCTTGCGGCCAGAGCCCCGCCTCGCCCGGGGTTCTGTCCACTTGACGGTTGGAAGAGGCTTTGGAAGCCTCTGTCTAAATTCGGTTGGTGGCGCTTATGAGCGCGTTTGTCTTCTTCCTCTGTTGGGCGCCATCATCTATGAGGTGAGTGTGTTCAGACTTTCCTTGGGTCGCAGTAGTCCAATATTCCATTAAGTTTGCCCTCGATCAATCCACTTCTGGGCAACCAAGTATATCGGGCTGATGGAAGTATGCTGATGAAATCACTCCCAAGGCCTCAGACACATGGAGAGCCGATGAACTCTATGTCAAGGTCAAAGAGAGCTTGACGTATCTTTACGCGATGATGGGCGACGAGGCACGCTATTGGATTGCTCAGGTGGTTGCGGGCACGAAATACATCCATGACGCCCGCCCCTCTTTGCCAAGTCCAAGGAGATGGCGGGGGTGCTTCCTTTGACCCTGATTACAGATGGGGGGCACAACTACGAGAAGGCATTCGTCAGGGAGTTCTATTCCAAGTGGAACCCGCAGTCAGTGCATGTCAGGGGCATCAGGCTCGGCTGGCAAATTCACCACAACAAGATAGAGAAGATGAACGGTGAGGTCAGAGCCAGAGAGAAGGTGATGCGTGGCCTTAAGCGTATGGACGCCCCAATCCTCAAGGGGACGTAAATCTATCACAACTTTATCAAGGCACACCTGGGCCTCGACTGGAGAACTCCGGCGGAGGCTGCAGGAGTCAAAGTTGAGGGCGACGACAAGTGGAGGACTCTAATCCAGAATGACGTGAATGGAGCGCAGCAGTTGAGAGAAAATTGAACTTAAATAATGTAGACTTGGAAGTCGCGGCCGCATGAGTCAGAGGCTTTACAGCCCGCGACCCGACTGCACAGGCATCATGGGTATTACTGGTAGTAACCTCGACTTCGATAATGGTTTCTCCTTCGGGCAAAGTTTATTGGAAAGCGCCCAAATTACTCCTCTAGTCATTCGAGAGAGAATCTGTTGAATCCTTTCGGGGAGCGGCTGTCTTACAAGAAAACTGTTGATGCATCACCGGACGACGTAGAAAAGGTCGTCGTTGATTTGCTCGGTCGTGCTACACATAGTGTCGATTATAGCACGGGGCTTTGGGCGGACTTCTATCGCAGACCGAATGTCGCGAATGCGTTCGCGAAAGCAGCTGAGACAACTGCAACTTTCCGGCTCCTCCTTGATTCTGATGTGGATGTCCAAGGCGCGAAAGCAGACGCAGCGCTAGATTGGGTCTTCAAGCTACGCGACGCTGGTAAGATTGAGGTCAGGAAGAGTGCAGATAGGATACAGCACCGGATAATAATCGACAATCGTGACTTCAGGCTAGAATCGCCGAGCACTACCCCTGGACTGTTCAGCAACTTTGTCCTAAAGAATGCCGATGAATCAGTCAAAGACTACACCATCGAGATTATCGAAGGATTCAACGAAGATTGGGAAGATAGCGAACCGGTCTCGTAGGAGAGACCGCCGAGTTGCTGCTTCCGGTCTTGGCGGCTAACGTTACAACAACCTTCTCTTCAACTTCGAGCTCGGCCAACTTTTCGCCTGTAGTCGACTCGAATACCGCTGTAATCACCATAGCGACTTTCTAAGCCGTTGGTTCTGCACTTCTCCTTGGCATTCCTGCGATTCTTGCGGCAGCGAGCCAAATGCTGGCCAATAGGAAGTTCACCCTCACCAGAAGCCAAGACTATCTGCTCGTTGAGCTATCCAAGGAATCGACCATCAATCGGCTGTTGTTCATCTCCTTGCTCTTCCTCGGGTCAGGATTCCTCGATGTGGCCTACATCTTCTTTGGGGCAGAGATTCTCCTCGCGGCAAGCTGGCTCATGCTCTACCTTGCGATTGTCGCGATTCTAATGCAGGCCGTATGGCTCCTATATTTGATTTCCTTCTTCTTGCCAAGGGCGCGTAGCGAACTCGGAGGATTCACAAGGCAAGTTGAACAGAGAACACCGAGGAAGAAGCATGACTTCAAGTGTGAACTCTGCGGAAGGAGCCACAAGTCATACAAGGAACTATCTCAACATCTCGCCAAGGATTGTCCTAGATTGATGAGATAGCGAGGATTCTAACGAACCCCCAGCTACTGAAAAGAGATACCAGCCGAGTTTAGACATAGGCTTCCAAAGCCTCTTCCAACCGTGAAGTAGACAAAACTTCGTCTGGGAAGACTTATCTACGCAGGAGCCGCTCGCGTCTCGATGAGTGACCTCGTGAGGGACCTCGACGCGAGCGTCGAGGACAAGAGCCTGCTAAGACACTGCTTCTACAAGATGTGGACCGAGGGGAAGCTCACGCGCGAGCACCTCGCCGGCTACTCCAAGGAGTACTTCCAGCTCGTTCGGGCAGTCCCCGACCTCGTGGACAACGTCGGGCGCTTCGTCGCCGACTCCAAGACGAAGGGCGAGGTGGCCGAGATCCTCGCCGAGGAGGCGGAGCACGTGGGGATGTGGGTGAAGTTCGCCGAGGCGATGGGGGTCTCCCGCAAGGAGCTCCTCGCGTACGCGGGGACCAGGAAGACCCGAGAAGCCGTGGAGAGGCTCAAGTCCGTCACCGGGATGTCGTTCTGCCAGGGGGCGGCCGCGATGTACGCCATCGAGAGCGAGCAGCCCCGGATCGCAAAGACCAAGCTGGAGGGGCTGGTGGCGTTCTACGGGATGAGCGGGGACGGGGATGGCGCGGTCTACTTCCGCGAGCACGAGGTGGCGGACGTCAGGCACGCCGCGGTCTGGAGGGGCCACCTCGAGAAGGACGTCCCGAAGCGGGACCAGGGTGTGGCCCTGGATGCCGCGGGGGTCTCCCTCGCCGCCCAGAACGCGATCCTGGACTCGGTCATGGAGACGTACGTGGGGCAGCCCGCCTAGACCGCGCGCCTGCGGTCGAGCCAACGCTTATCATTCTCCCCGCCGGGCGGGGACCGCCCTTCCATTGGACCGGATCTTCATCGAGAACCTGCATGTCGACTGCCTGGTCGGGGTCACCGAGGAGGAGAGGCGCCGACCCCAGGGGGTGGTCGTGGACGTCTCGATATTCAGGGACCTTCGCCGCGCCGCGCAGACCGGGAAGGTGGGCGACACCGTCGACTACCGGGAGGCCAGGCGGGCCGTCTCCGAGTGCGCGTCGGGGCGGAGGTTCACCCTCCTCGAGGGGCTCGCCGAGGAGATCGCCTCCCTCGCGATCGGCTCGCTCGGCGCCGACCGGGTCGTGGTGAGGGTCAGGAAGGAGAAGTACTCCGTCGAGCCCTCGATCGGGGTCGAGGTCGAGAGGTCCAGGGGGGCCTAGGGCCTCGGTCGAGGCGGTCCTCGCGCTCGGGTCGAACCTCGGGGACAGGGAGGGGAACCTCCGCCGGGCGCTCGATGCCCTGGGGCGAAGGATGAGGGTGGCGGCCGTCTCCTCGGTCTACGAGACGGAGCCGATGTACGTCGAGGACCAGGGCTGGTTCCTGAACTGCGTGGCGGTAGTGGAGACCGACCTGCCCCCGAGGAGGCTCCTCGCGCTCCTGAAGGCGACGGAGAGGAGGCTCGGACGAGGGGGCGGGATGGCCAGGAACGGGCCCCGGGAGATCGACATCGACATCCTGCTCTACGGGGACGCGGCCGTCTCGGAGCCCTCCCTCGTCGTCCCCCACCCGAGGATGGGCGAGAGGGCGTTCGTGCTCGTGCCCCTCCGGGAGGTGAGGCCGGACCTCGTCATCCCCGGCCTCGGGAAGACCGCGGCGGAGCTCCTGAGGGGGCTGGAAGGCGACAAGGCGGTGGTCAGGGTCCCCGGGGCGCTCGCCGACGTCGCGCCACCACGGCCTCGGCGGTCCGGACGGCGTGGAGGGTCGCCTTCACGTCGTGGGTCCTGACCAGCGCCGCCCCGTTCACCACCGCCACCGCGGTCGCGGCGAGCGACCCCGCGAGCCTGTCGTCGGGGGACTCGAGCCCCAGCAGCTTCCCGATGAACGACTTGCGCGAGATCCCCACCCCGACCGGCCTCCCGAGCGCCCGGAGCTCCGAGAGGTTGGCCAGGACCTCGCAGTCCCATTCGTACCAGGGCATCCTCGTCTGCCGGGAGCTGGTCGGGCTGGACTCCCCGCCCCTGAAGAACCCTATCCCGGGGTCGAGGACGACGAGCCTCCGGTCGACCCCGGCCCTTCCCGCTATGGCGAGCGTCTCGCGCAGCGCCCTGCTCACGAAGGCGACCGGCCCGATGGCAGAGGCGCGACGCGAATGCGCCATCGCGAAGAGGGAGGCGCCCCGCTCCCTCACCGTCGCGGCCATCCCGGGGTCGTTCTTGAGGCCGGAGACGTCGTTCACCACCGTCGCCCCCGCGGCCAGGGCCGCGTCGGCGACCGAGGCGCGGACGGTGTCCACGGAGAGCGGGACCGCGCCCCCCACGGCGTCCGCCGCAGCCCTGACGGCCTCCGCGACCCGGGACCTCTCTACCTCCTCGGGGACCGCCGCTGAGAGGTAGGGTGCCGTCGAGGCGCCCCCCACGTCCAGCAGGTCGGCGCCCTCCTCGACGGCGGCGACGGCCCGCTCGCCCGCCTCGCGGGGCGTCCGGGCCACCGACCCCTTGTAGAACGACTCGGGACTGGCGTTGATCGCCGCCATCACCCTCACGGGCGACGCGTCCCCGACGGTCAATGTCCCCAGGCGGGCGGAGAGCTTCAACCCTCGCGCAGCCGTGGGGGGCTGAGATAAACGATTGAGCACCCCAAGGTTTTAAGTCCCGCCCGCGGCCCGCCCGGTGGAATGGGCGCGACCGAGGACGACCTGAGGAGGAACGCGGAGCTCAAGCTCTGGATGGAGAACAGGATCGCGGAGCTCCAGGAGGAGACGGAAAAGCTGAAGGAGGCCCTGGCCGTCGTCGACTCCGTCCTCCGCGCCTCGAGCTTCAAGCCCGCCGCCGCCCTGGCGACCGGGAAGCCCCAGCAGCCCGCGAGCGTCGAGGAGGGAGGGGCGATCCCCGAGATACGCGAGCTCAAGAAGGACAGGGGCGGGGAGACCATAGCGGTCGCCGAGGTCACCAGGGAGAGGCTGAAGATCGAGCCGGTGGCGGCGGTGACCCTGAAGGCGGAGACCCCGCCGTTCAAGTCGTTCCTCCTGGGGAAGATCCTCGCGGGGATGACGGCCGCCGACGAGGAGGCGGTCCAGAAGGGCCGCCTGAGGAGGGGCGACGAGCTGCGCTACACCCTAGCCGAGAGGGCCGGGAAGATCCACTCGCTCACCGTGGAGAACTACAGGGAGAGGGAGCGGATGACGGAGATACTCAACACGGTCTCCTGGACCTTCTCGCGGATGCTCGAGAAGTAGGGCTACTTCCTCACGGTTATCCCGCGCACCGTCTCGAGCCGTTCGAGCTCCCCGATGACGCCCCCTCCGACGGGCCCCTCGACGATGAGGGTGAGGTTGGCGTCCTTCACCATGTCGGGGTCGTCCGCGAGCGCCTGCCTCACGACCACGCCGTGCTTCGCGAGGACCCCGGCCACGCCGGAGATGACCCCCGCCGCCCTCGGGTCCGCCTCGATTATTATCGCTGAGCAGCCGATCGTGGAGACCACGTGGAGCAGGCTCGCGCCCACCGGGGCCACGCCGGAGAAGACCGAGAAGAGGAACGGGTCGGAGGTTATCCGCCTTGCCGCCTGCTTGACCACCCGCCTGTCCGTCCCCGCGTCCCTCGCCAGGGCGGAGTAGTCCACCTCCATCCCTCCCACGAACAGCCGGCCCTCCTCGGTCACCCTGATCCCGTACTCGAGCATCTTCCTCACCACCTTGAGCTTCGAGCCCTGGCGTGCGAACTGCCTCTCTATCGAAGGCCAGAGCCCCTTGGCCTCGCCTCTCCTCCTCGGCGCTTCCCTTCACCCCGCCGCCGCTCAGCCGGAGGAGGGGGGGCTCTCCCCGTAGGCCTTGGTCACGGTGACGCCGTCCACGAGGACCCACGGGCAGAGGGTGGGGGTGTCGACCTCCCACCACTGGACCCACTCCCTCTCCTCGGAGAGGAGGCGGATCGAGGAGAGCATCCTTCCCATGTCGTCGCTCACCCTTATCCCCTTCACCGGGGAGCTCAGCTCCCCGCGCTCGACGAGATAGGTGCCGTCGCGGGGGACCGTCGAGAACTCCCCCTTCCTGTAGTTCTTGAACCGGGTGTACCAGTTGCTGGTGAGGACCAGGCCGTGCCCCATCTCCCTCACCATCTCGTCGTACCCCGAGTCGCCGGCCCCCACCTCGAGGTTCCACGGCCCCGGGTCTATCAGCCCTGCGTTCCCCGTGGTGGCGGTCTTGAACCTCTTCGCCGTGGAGATGTTGTGCAGGTAGCTCCTGAGGACCCCCCCGCTGATGAGCTCCGTAGACCTCGTCGGCTGACCCTCGTCGTCGAAGACCCTCGGCTGGAGGCAGCCCTCCCCGGTCCCGCGGTCGGTGATGTCCACGCACTCCGCGCCCACCTTCTTCCCCAGGCTGTCCACGAGGAACGAGGTCCCCGCCTCGACGGAGAACGCGGAGGCGAACTCCCCCACCAGGCCGAGGAGGTTCGAGGCCACCGTCGGGCTCATGAGCACGCTGTACGTCCCGCCCTCGGGGAGCTGCCTGGC
Organism: archaeon; assembly: GCA_021848045.1. Lineage (GTDB taxonomy): Archaea > Thermoproteota > Nitrososphaeria > Nitrososphaerales > Gagatemarchaeaceae > Gagatemarchaeum. The sequence goes on along the minus strand of JAJZNC010000056.1, from coordinate 6,029 downwards.
GTTCCTCATCATCTTCGAGTGGTAGCCCGCCCTCTTCCCCGCCACCTCGGGGGAGAGCCCCCTCGCCGTGGCGGAGCAGGAGAGTCCGTGGCCGCTGGCGTCCCTGTCGGTGAACGCCCTCACGTTGAGCAGTATCCTCGCGCCGGTGTCCGCGCCCACCGTCCCCGTCGAGGTGGCGATGTGGTGCGAGGTCACCCCCGCCTCCAGGCTGCCGGCCACCCTCCTGGCGCCCTCCGACTCGGCGGACCCGATCGCCTCCTCGACGTACCCTGCCAGGAGCCCCTCCGCGGACTCGAGCCTCCTGTCGTGGGCGCGCCTCGGCCTGTACTTCCTCCCCCTGGCCGGGAGGGGCACGTGGCCGGGGTCCTTCGGGAGGGCCATCATACTCTTGTACAGGAGGCTGACGAACCTCTCGAGGCTGGCCTTCTCGGGGTTGGAGGACGTCCCGATTATCCTCCTCCCTCCCTTGGAGAGGTAGACCTCGGTCCCGCTCTCGGTCACGCTCTTGCTGACCGTGACCGTGCTGTTCGCGAACCGCGCCATCCTCTCGTCCGAGACCACGGATATCAGGATCGCCTCGTCTGCGCCCAGCCTCCTCGCCACCTTCACGCCGAGCGCGTTGGCCTCCTCTGGGCCGAGGGAGGTCGTGCTCAGGCACCTCCCACTATCCTCACGCCCCCGAGCAGGGTGTCAGGCCCACCCGTCCAGACGGGGAGCCCCTGCATCGGGTCGCCCTTGCCGCAGTTGGCCGCCTCGAACTCGAGCCTCTTGCTCCTCCCCTTCACGCTCCCCCACAGCGCGGGGGTGGTTATCTCCAGTATCGGGGCCCTCACGAGCGACGTCGTCTCCCCGTTCCTTATCATGTACGCCTCCAGCCCGGTGTACCTCTGGTTCAGCCTCTTGTCGTCGATGTTCCACTCGGTGAAGGACTTTAGGTAGATCCCGTCCTTCACCTCCTTGATCAGCTCCTCCGTGGTGTAGTCTCCCGGCTCGACGAACGTGTTGGACATCCTGATTATGGGCTCGCGGTCGAACCCGGCAGACCTCGACGCGCCGTTGTTGCGCACCCCCAGCAGCGACGAGGTGCTCCTGTTCTGGAGGAACTCGGAGATCTTCCCGCCGACGATGAGCCGCCTCTTCTTGGAGGGGACGCCCTCGTCGTCCACCGGGCAGTAGCCGTTCGAGTGCTGGATGGTCGGGTCGTCGCTCACGAACGCCTCCCCGCTGCCCACCACCGTCCCGAGGCTGTCCTTCGAGAGGTAGGACTCGCCCGCCTGTGCCCCCTCCCTGCCGAGGATCCTGTCCGCCTCCTGCGGGTGCCCGACCGACTCGTGCGCCGCGATGCCCGAGAGCTCGGGCGAGAGCACCACGTCCATGACGCCTGTCGGGGACTTTACCGCGTGGTCCAGGACATCGGCGAGGGTCTGCGCCTCCTCTTCGACGAGCTCGACCAGCCGGAGCCTCTTGACCACCTCGAGCCCGCCCGTCTGCCCCTGCTGGACCATCCTCTGGGCCGCGTCGCCTCCCTTCAGGGCGGTCAGTATCGCGAAGAAGTTGACCCTGGGGACGCGGCTCTCCACCCTCGCCCCGTCGCTGGTGACGATGAACTTCTCCTCGACGCCCACCGACGCGACCATTATCCTGTTCGGGATCTTGACCCCGCCCCCCGACCCCGCCCTGGCGACCCGCCCGTCGATCTCCAGGAGGAGGGACTCAAGCCAGCCGGGGTCGCCTCCCTCCACCGGCTCCTTCTCGGGGACCCTGACGGTCCGCCTCCCCGTCTTGGACTCGCCCATCTTGATGGGCTCCTTGACGAGGCGCGACGAGGCCCTCGCCATCTTGACCATCCTCGCGGTGAGGCCCCTGACCCCTTGCCTCGAAAGCAGGTTCGTCGCGCCGAACCCCATCGCCCCGTCGATCACCAGGCGGGCGCCGATCCCGAAGCTGTCCTCGAGCATCGAGGGCTGGGGCTCCCCGTTCTTGAGCATGAACCCTGTCCCCGTCCCCCCGTGGATCCTCGCCTCGGCGTACTCCGCCCCCGCCTTCCGGGCCTCCCTGACGGAGAACTCAGCCAGGTCTTTGTATTCGTCTAGGAGCAATGGCTCACCGGTTCCAAGCCGCGCGGGTGGCGTTCGTTATTTTTACCTTATGGGTGCCCTAGACCTCGAGCAACTGGTTGGCCACGGGGAGGATGCCGGAGCCCCTGTCCTCGAGGGCGAACTTCAGGAACAGCTCCGGGTGCTCCGTGTGGATGGGGGCGACCCTCCTGGCTCCGATCTTCGAGACCAGCGACCTCAGCTCCTGCGGCATGATGTGCCCCGAGACGTGGATGTGGTAGAGGGGCATGCCGTAGTAGTCGAGCCACTCGACGAGCCGCTGCTGGTCGAGCTCCATCTCCTCGTTGTACGGCTCGGACGACGAGAGGATGTAGACGCTACCGGGGGGAGGCTTCACCCCCACCAGCCCCTCCATGTCGGAGAGCGACGTGGCCACCACGTAGCTCCTGGGGGAGGCGGTGATCTCTGCGGAGGTGACGACCTCCGCCTTCCCGGAGACCTCCTCCTCCCACTTCTCGTACCTCTTCTTGTTCCTCCTGTATATCACGAGGTTCCCCTTGCCGAGCCTCGGGAGGCCGTCGATACGCCCTCCGTCAAGGGTGGCGAGGAGATGGGCCTGCCGCATGGTCACCGCGAGCTTCCTGTCGGAGGCAGCGGCGGCGAGGTAGAACGAGGTGAGCCTGTCGGTGTCCATCCCTGAGAAGCTCGCCTCACGAGCCCCCTCGCCTCCCGTATGACCGCCTCGAGCTTCCTGGCGACCTCGTCCTCGCTGGAGACGGCGCCCCCCGCCATGTTGGTCGCCTCCGTGAGAAGGAGGCTCGCGCCCGACCCGGCGGCGGCCTTTGCAAAGTCCTGCGTCAGGTGGGACGCCCTGCCGTGGGCCCTCAGGTCGCCCGTGTAGACGAACGCCCCCGTGGACGTCTCCACCACGAGCCCGTACGCGCCGGGGACGCTGTGGTCGACGTGGACGGGCCTCAGGGTGATGCTCCCGACCTTGAGCGCCGCCCCCGTCTTGAACGTGCGGTACTTCAGCCCCCTGTAGTCCGACTCGAACGAGGCGCGCCTCGTCTCGGTTATCGCGGACATCAGCCGCTCGGTGGTCTCGCCGCAATACACAGGCACGTCCCTCCGGAGCATAGACAGGTACCCGTAGTGGTCGAGGTGGGCGTGGCTGAGGAAGACGGCGTCCAGCTTCGCCTCCCCCTCGTCCCAGGCGTATACTCCCTCGACGCTCGGGATTATCCCGAGGCTGAGGAGGCTCTCGGGGCGCCTCGGGGAGACGTAGGGGTCGGAGAAGAACCTGGCCCGCTGTGAGATCGACATCCCAAAGTCGAGCATGACCCGCGCGTCCCTGTCCTCGACGAGTATCTTGTTCCCCCCGATCTCGCCGACACCGCCCAGGACGGAGACGCGGGCCACGGCCCTCGACCCGCCCACAAATATTTAAGTCGCCCACCGCCCGCAGAGCACGACGCGCATGGTGCCCCACGCGATCTCCCCCCTATCGCAGGCGAACGTCTCCGACCCGGTGGTGATCCTGGTCGTCGCGCTCGGACTCGCCGGCCTGGCGATACTCGTGCTCTTCAACGAAGGCAAGATATAGCGAAGGGCCGGAGGCGGGCCAGATTGATTCGGGGCGTTATCTTCGACCTCGACGGGACCCTCATAGCCCTGAGGGCGGACGGCTCAGCATTCAGGCGGGAGGCCTCGGCCGAGCTCAGGAGGATCGGGTTCCGCGTCGACGACGTCTCCCACGTCTCGGGGAGGAACTACGTCCAGGACCTGCTCGACCGGGCGAGGGCCCAGATAGAGGACGGCGCGGTCTCGGCGAGCTTCGACGAGGTCAGGGCGAGGACGTACAGGGCGCTGGACGCGCTGGAGATGAAGTGGATAGAAGGGTCCCACCCGCTCCCCGGCGTGATGGAGACCCTCTCGGCGCTCAGGTCTCGAGGCCCTCCGCTCAGGCTCGCGATCCTCACCAACAGCGGCAGGCCGGCGACGAGCTACGCGATGACCAAGTTCGGGTTCGGGCGGTACATAGACCGGTCGTTCACCAGGGACGACCTCCCCGTCATGAAGCCGCGCCCCGAGGGCGTCGAGGCCGCGCTCAGGTCGCTCTCCCTGGAGAGGGACGAGGCCCTCTTCGTGGGGGACAGCCGGGTCGACATACTCGCCTCCCGGAGCGCAGGGGTGCGGGTCGTCTCCGTGCCCACCGGTGGGCACGACATCGAGACCCTGAAGCGGGACTCCCCGGACTACATCCTCGGCTCGATGCTCGAGCTCGGCAGCCTGGTCTCGTCCCTGCGGTGAGGCGCGCTAGGACAGCTTCATGCTCGAGAAGCGCTCCCTGAGCTCGCGGCTCTCTGCCCTTGCCTGCTCGAGCCCCTCCCGGACCTCGCTCAGGGCCTTCTCCGTGGATGACGCCTCGGACAGGGCGATCGCGACCTCCATGGCGCGCCTCCGCACCCTCGGGTCGACGTCCTTCTCCGCGGACCGGCGCACGGCTTCCAGGAGCCTCCTGTCGAGCAGGTCGGCGACCACCTCGAGGGCCTGCGACCTCACGGTGTACTCCCTGTCCTCCTTGAGGATGTCCCTGATCGTGGCGACGTCCTCCTCGTCCAGCCACCCTAGCCTCAGGATGCCCTTGAGCGCCCCCACCCGGGCCCTCACTGGCCTCCCGTAGGGGACCTGCCCTCTCAGGTACTGCCTCGTCCTCGGGTCCTTCACGTAGCCCAGGGCCTCAAGGCACGCCTCGGTGACCGCCTCTTCGGGGGACGGGGTGCCCACCGCCGAGGTTATCACCTCGTACGCGTCGGGGAGCCTGGCCTTGCCGTAGGCGATGGCGGCCTGGCACTGGACGTAGGGGCTCTCGTCACCCTTCAGGGCCGCGAGGAGCGGCTTCGCCACGGCGGGGTCCTTGAACTCGCCCAGGGCCGCGATCACCGCCCGCCTGACCCTCTTGTTCTTGACCCCGGCGAGCCCCAGGAGCGCCTCCAGGGCGTCCTTCGACCCTATCTTGCCGAGAGACCTGGCGGCCTCCGTGCAGACCGAGTAGTGCTGGTCGTCCCTCCTCGCCGAGCGCTCGAGCGCCTGGACGACGTCGAGGTTGGCGGGGAAGGAGGAGAGCGCTTCCGCAGCCCGCCTCCTGCTCGACCCGTCGACGCTCGCCTCGAGCTGGCTGAGGAGCATCGATACCGGCTTGTCGAACTTCACCTTCTTGAGGAGGCGCTCCTCGGGGTCGAACTCCACTATGCTGGGCTTCCACGGCAGCTCGAAGTGGAACCTCTCCTCCTTCGAGCTCAGCGTGACCCGCCTCATGTTCCGCCCCCCGTTCTTGGCAGCCCCCGGGGCCCCGGGGATGTAGAAGGCGATGTCGCAGGGCAGGGTGAAGACCGGGGTGACCTCGTCGGTCTGCTGGGTCTGCTTGACGGAGACCTCGGCTAGGTGGGTCGCCTCGTCCCACGAGTACGCAACCTCGAACTCGGGGTGGCCGCCCTTGTAGAACGCCTGGTCGAAGTAGCCCTCGAGAGAGTAGCCGCTCTTCTCCTCCAGGACCTTCATGTAGTCGTGGGTGTCCGCGTTGGCGCCCGCGTACTTCCTGAGGTACTCGCTCGTGGCGTCGAAGAAGAGCTCGTCGCCTAGGATGTACCTGAGCTGGTGGATCATCCAGGCGGCCTTCTCGTACGCGTAGGTGTCGAAGACGTCGTCCGAGTAGACGTACACGTCGTCTACGATGGCCCTCCTGTAGCTCGAGGCGTCCTCCTCGAAGTACGAGTCCGCCTTCGAGAGCATGTCGTGCCTAAAGTCGTCCTCCCCGAACCTCTCCCTGGTGTAGAGCGCCTGGAAGTAGGTGGCGAACCCCTCGTTGAGCCAGAGGTGCGGCCAGTGCTTGGCTGTGACCAGGTCGCCGAACCACATGTGCGCGAGCTCGTGGGCGACGAGCTCGATGTGGCTCCGGTCAGGGCGCGAGTA
>JAJZNC010000032.1 GCA_021848045.1 archaeon | reverse complement strand
GGGGCGGGCTCGGGGGTCGTTTCAACGGGCTCAGTCGCGTCTGGGGCGATGGGTGCCTCGGCCTGGGCAGCCGCCACGGGTACCTCGACCGCCACCTCGACCTGCGGCTCAGCTGCGGGCGCCGGAATTTCGACCTCAGGGACGGGGTCGGACGGGCCCTCCGCGATGGCCTGCTCCACCTCGGGCTGGGGGACGGACGCCTCGACCGCCACCTCGACCTGCGGCTCCGGGGCCGCTACCTCAGGAGCGGGCGCTTCCACCTCGACGACCTGCTCGACCTGGGGTTCCTCTCTGGTCTCCTCCGCCTGGATGCCGCCTCCAGAGACAGCCTCCGCGAGCGCCATCACCTTCGAGACGAGCTCGTCGTAGGTGCTCTGGGGGACGTGCTCGGCCATCCTCGCCTCGAGCTCGGCCACCCTCTGCTGGCTCGAGACATACTTCTCGCGGGGCACCATCGTGTAGAGCGCTCCCTCAAGCTCCTCGGTCTTGAGCTTGAGCGAGGCGTAGTCTGCGGTAGGCACCATCTCGCCTATCTGCCTTGTGGCCTCGTCCAGCCTCTCCTTCAGCGCCTGAAAGTCCGTCGCCGGGACCATCGTCCCGATCTGGCGCGAGAGGTCCTCGCACCTGCTCTCGAGCGAGTTGTAGTCGAACCTCCTAACCATGTTCTTCTTCTCGTCCTCCAGCCTGTCCACCCTGGCTAGCGCCTGAAGGTAGACCTGGGAGGGGACCGTCCCCTGCGATATCTTGGCGGCGAGCGCGTCGATGACCTTCCCCTGGGCGTTCAGCGCCTTGCCCCTGGCCGCCCCGTCGTCCTCGATCGACTCTAGGACCTTGCCGTGGCCCGCGGACGTCTTGATGAGCGATGAGATGAGGTCTTCGACACCCTCTATCTGCTTGTTGATCGCGGCGGTCTTTGCGCCGGCCTCCCTCGTCCTCTCGAGCTCCTTCTCGAGGGAGTCTATCTGTCTCTCGAGCTTGGAGGTCACCTCATGATGCTCCTTCTTAGGCACGGACTGCCTGAGCTGCATCTCGAGGGTCTTGACCCTCAGAGCCAACTTCTTCGCGTCGTTCTCGGTCTCTACCTTGCCCATCTTTGCGCTGTCGCTCATCTTCGCGTTATCACTACCAACGTGACAGCGCGCGCGGAAGATAACGCGGGAAGTCAATACGGGTTCACCGAAAGGACGAACTCTTCGACGCTGGCTAGGCCGGCCCAGAGAGCGCGTCGAGGAAGTAGCCCGGGAAGAGTCCGCGGTTGTCCCTTACGAACGACGAGAACTTCGAGTCGAGGACCAGCGTGACGCAGTGGTCGTTCTCGCTTCTTACCCCTCGCCCGTAGGTCTGCACAAGCCTGAGGGCGGTCTGCCAGTCGTACCAGCCCTTGTCCCTCTGCATCTTGACCTGGACCCTCCTGTCTGACAGGTCTGGGTATGGGACCTTCACTATCACCTGGAACCTCGCGAGGTCGTCCTTGAGGTCGACCCCCTGGTGCAAGCTCGGCGAGATGAGCACCGACGCGACCGTCGCCTCGTGAGCGCGCAGCAGCTCCGCCCTGTCGCGGCTCCCCTGGGTGGTGACCAGGCGCGCCCTGTTCTTCTCCGAGACGTGCTGGATGATGAAGTTGGTCTGCGAATACGAGGTCGTGTGTATGACCCCTCTTTCTCCGGCGTGCCTCTCCATTATCTCGTCGACCGCCCTTGCGATGCCCTCCATAGATGCATCCATGCTCGCCTTGCTGAGGTGCGCGATGTCCAACGCGTGGATCATCCTGTTCTCCACGGGGAACGACGACTCCGCCACCTTGACGAACTCCGCACTCTCCCGCGGTATCCCCAGCGCCTTGCACAGCCTCTCCGCCGAGAAGACCGTCGCCGACATGAGCAGGACCGCGTCCGCCGTGTCGAAGAGCTGCGACGTGTAGGCGGATACCTCGAGGGGCTGGAAGACCGCCTCGTCCACGGCCGCCCCGCCGACGGTCTCGGTCCTCCTGACACCGCTCACAACCCAGTTCTCCGGGGACGCCTTGAGCTCCTGCGCGAACCCATCGAGCGAGTCGAGCATCCCCCTGCAAGAGGTGAGCCTGTCCTGCATGGTGAGGTCGCCCTCGTGGGCGTCGTAGAACGCCTGAAGTGCAGACCTGGCCTCCGCGAGGGGACCCAGCCACGCTGCGGCGTCCTCCTCCATCCTCGCAGAGTACGCAACGGCGAACTCCCTACCCGGGACCTGGTACTGCCTTATGGAGGACGTCCTGAGCGTGAAAGAGGAGGCTCCGACGAGCTGCTTCTCGAGGTCGTGGGCCTCGTCACAGACCAGGAGCCTCCTCTTCCTCACGTCCTCGGTGAACCTCAGCTCGCTCAGGAAGAACGAGTAGTTGCCCACCGTGACGTACTGCCTGAAAGAGTCCCACTTCTGCTTGTAGTACGCGCAGAGCTTGCCGCCGCCCTTGAACAGCTTCTCGCACTTCGAGTCCCTGTCGCAGAGCCTCTTGAGGTGTGTCTCGTACTGCTCGAAGGAGAGGTAGTGGGGGCAGTCGGCGAGGGTCCAGTCCGCGTTGCACCTCCCCTTGTCGCAGCCCACCAGCCTACCCGAGCTGGTGGGCACGAGGCACGTGAAGTTCGATTTGCCCATCACCGTGGTGAACCCAAAGTCCGCCGAGTACTGGGCCTGGAGCTGCTTGGTCGAGGTGAGGACGTAAGCCGACCTGAGGTGGCGGCAGAGCGCGGCGGCGACGGCCGACTTGCCGAACCCCACCGGGGCCTCGAGTATGATGAACTTCTTCCCAGAGACCAGCGCAGACTCGATGCTCGCCAGCGCCTCCTTCTGGTGCGCGCGCATCTCTCCGTAGGGGAACGATTGCAGGAGCGTCCTCGCGGGGGTGACAGGAGCCCTTGCGACCTCAGCCCCTCCCATCGTGGCGCCGCAGCCCGGGCACGTCCTGGCCCTGAGCTTGACTCGGGTTCCGCACCTTGCGCAGAAGTTCATCTTCGAGGGACGCGCCCGTCGAGCGGCTCTCGATTTAAGCTCGCGAACGCCCGCAAGAGTCATTGCAGATGATACACCCCCGTTAAATACGCAGGGGCGCACACTGCGTCGGTCTTGAAGATCAGGACGGCGTTCCCCCACATCTTGGGCAGGAAGTACCCCGTGGTCAAGCCCGAGTACCCGGTCCTAACCGTCCTCTACCTCCTGCGCATGCAGGATGTGGCGGCGGTGCCCCTCTTGGGACGGACGGGCGAGCCGAGGGCGCTCTTCGGGTTCTCGAGCCTCTCGAGGCTCCTCGCCCTGCCCCCTGGGAGGTTCGCCGCCTTTCTCGCGGAGCCCTGCGGGAACGCCTCCGAAAAGCTGGAGTCCGTCGGGGCGGACGACGACCTGGAGTCACTGCTCGAGGCGTTCGAGGACAGGCGCCTCGGGGTCGCGTGCATCAAGGGCGACGGCCCGGACGAGAGGAGCCTCGTGACGCTGGGGGACGTCCTCGAGCTCTTCTCCAAGAACTGGCTGCGCGCCAGCGCGACGCTGGAGGAGGTCGCCTCACCGGTTTTCTCCGTCCCCACAGATACGACGATCAGGAAGGGGATCGAGGAGATGTTCTCGCGCCGGATCAGGAGGCTCTTCCTCGCGAAGGGCTCGTACGTCTCCGACCGAAGCATAATGGACCGCGTATTCAGCCCACTGGTCCTCGACAGCGTCGCGGCGGATCCGGCCACGGACGTCCTCGCCGCTCCCCTGGGCAGCTTGAGGAAGGACGCACCCCTGCGTGTCCGTCCCGGGACCGCCTTCAAGGCAGCCGCGGCGAAGCTCAGGGGAGAGGGGCTCCAGTGCCTCCTAGTAGACGGCGGCGTGGTGACGCAGTGGGACCTCGTAATGAAGCCCTGGATGTCAGGGAGCCTGTCGATCAGGTAGCCCCCCTGGGAGCTTCGCAGCGGCCCACCTCCTGGCCGCGTCGACCTCGCCGCGGGAGACCGCGTGAGACGCCTTCGCCCACCTGAGGTCGAGGTCCGCCCCCGCCCGCCTCAGGACGGACGCGAGCCTCTCGGTCTCCTCCATAGGGACCATCGAGTCCTGCTCGCCAGCAAGGACCAGGACGGGCTTACCCGCCAGGTCTGGGGGGCTCTCGGGCACGAAGGGGACCATCGGGCGGACAAGGACCGCTCCCGCGAGGGCCTCGGGGTGGAGGATGAGCGTGCTCGCGGCGATGTTCGCCCCGTTCGAGTATCCAAGTGCCGCCACCGTGTCGGCCCTGAAGCCGTGCTCGCGGGCCGCGTCACCCACGAACCTGGCGAGCGCGTGCGTCTGCTCGGTGAGGTCGTGGATGTCGAAGACGCCGGGAGCGAGCCTCCTGAAGAACCTGGGCCTGCCGTCCTCCAGCACCCTGCCCCGCGGGCTGAGGAGGGCCGGGCGGGGGGAGACCTCCCTCCCGAGTCCGAGAAGGTCGGCTTCGCTCCCACCGGTCCCGTGCAGGAGGAGCAGTGTGAGGGGGGAGCCGCCGGTCGCCGGGACGAACCTGTGGACGAACCCCGGGCCGGTCAACGCCGCACCCCGGCAGGGACGCTCTCGGGCGGCGAGGGGACGGGCTCGTACTCGGGGGGCCACGCCCCGTGCGACCTCGAGTCGGTCTCCCTGAGGGCGGCCTCTATCCTCGGCCGCGAACCCTCGAGCCAGCTGGGCAGTACGAGCGAGGTCCCGAGCCTCTCGGACGGCTCGTCCACCGCGTACCCTGGCTTCCTGGTGGCCAC
>JAJZNC010000045.1 GCA_021848045.1 archaeon | reverse complement strand
CCGCCCCGCCCCTAGCACCGCGTCGCCCCTCCTCACGTCGGCGCCCGCGCGGTAGACCCGAGCCCCGGGCTCGACGGGCGAAGAGACCAGGAGCCACCCGGTGGCCTCGACCGCGTCCTCGAGCGGGACGACCGCGTCCGCCCCCGGAGGGAGCGCCCCTCCTGTGAGGACCCGCGCCGCCTCGCCCCGCGCGAGCCTCCCCCTCTTGGGGGCGCCTACCCCAGGGCCACCCCCGCGGAGCCTGAGCCGGACGCGCGATCCCTCGCTCGCCCCGGCCGCGTCCGCGGAGGCCACCGCGAACCCGTCGAAGTGCGAGACGTCCTCCCTCGGGAGGTCGTAGCGGGCCGCCACGTCTCGCGCGAGGACCCGCCCGTGGGCTGCCCTCGTAGGCACGAGCTCGCCGCGGGGGGAAGGCCTCGCAGCCTGTGAGAGTACGCGCAGCGCGTCTCCCAGCGGGGTGTAGGTCCGCTCGGCCGGGCTCATGCGCGCCTCCTGCGGCGGCGCTCCAGCGACCTCCCCTCCACCCAGACGGACCTGCCGTCGGGCGTCCTCTCGCGCTTCCAGATAGTAGCCTCCTCCTTTATCGTCTCGATCGCGTCCCTGCAGGCCTCGAAGGCCTCGGCCCTGTGGGGCGCAGAGACCGCGACCGCGACGCTCACGTCCCCCACCGCGAGCCTCCCCACCCTGTGGACCACCCTGACACCCTTCACCCCGGGCCACAGCCGCCTCACCCGCTCCTCGACCCTGGCCAGGGCCCTCTCCGCCATCTCACCGTACGCCTCGTACTCCATCCCCTCGACCGCCCCCGCCTCGCCGGTGTCCCTGACCGTCCCGAGGAAGAGCACCAGCGCGCCTGCCCCGGGGTCGGAGAGCGAGTCGAGGACGCGCGCCGGGTCGATCCTCCGCCGGGTCAGCCTCGAAGCGCGCGGCGCCAAGGCTAGCCCCCCGCCACAGGGGGGAGGAACGCCACGGTGTCCCCTTCCTCCAGGACGCGCCCTTCCCCGGAGACCTCCGCGTTCACCGCCAGGCGAACCACCCTGGACATCGCCTGCAGCCCCGGGTGCGCCTTCCCGGAGGCCGCGACCAGGTCGGAGACGCGCGACCCCTCGCTGAGCGAGACCTCCTCCTTCCCCGTCCCCGCCGCCTCGCGGGCCTGGGCGAAGTAGAGGACCTTGACGCGGATCGCCACGCTAACCACCGATCGTGTACATCGGCCTGATGTGCCGCACCTCGACCTTGTTCTCCATGAGGCTACCCACGCCCTCGAACTTTTGGGAGAACGCCCTCCTCACGGCGGACTCCAGCTCCTCGTCCGACGCGCCTCCCCTGAGCAGGTGCTTGAGGTCGTACTCGGCCACGCTGAATAGGCACGGGACGATGTTGCCGTTCGCTTTGAGCCGTATCCTGTCGCAGTCTCCGCAGAACGGCCTGGACATCGAGGTGATAGTCCCAATGGTGCCCTCCGACCCGTCGGCGAAGCGATAGTTGGTGGAGGTGGAGCCGCGCTCGCCGGCGAGCGGCTCGAGCGGGTACCGCGCCGATATCGCCGCGACTATCTCGCTCCCCGGGACGACCATCCCGGTGTCCCAGAACTTGGTCCCGTCGAAGGGCATGTACTCTATGAACCTCACCACGCGGCCGCTGTCGTGGGCCATCCTCGCAAAGTCGAGGATCTCGCCCTCGTTGCACCCGCGGGTCACGACGCAGTTCACCTTCACGGGACCGAGGCCCACACGCTCCGCCTCCGCTATGCCCTCCATCACCCTCGAGAACATGTCCTTCGTCCCCGTTATCTCGTCGTAGAGCTCGGGGCGGAGGCTGTGCAGGCTCACCGTCACCCCCTTGAGCCCGCTCGACTTTAGCGCGGCGGCCTTGCCCTTCAGCAGGGCGCCGTTCGTTGTCATGGAGACGGACTTGATCCCGCGGACCCTGGAGAGCATCCCGACCAGACGCTCGACGTCCCTCCTCACGAGCGGCTCTCCCCCGCTCACCCTGACCTTCGCCACGCCCATAGTGGCCAGGACCGCGGTCACCCGGGTCACCTCCTCGAACGTGAGGACCTCTGACTGGTCGAGGAAGGCAGGGGCCTCCGGCATGCAAAAGTCGCACCTGAAGTTGCACCTGTCGGTCACAGAGACCCTGAGCTTGCCGGCGAGCCGGCCGAACGAGTCAGAGAGCCCCCCGAGGACGTCCCCTGCCCGGGCCTCTGGGAGCGAAGACTGAAGACCCAAGTTTTCGCGACGAAAAAGGCCTTCGGGCGCTCTTAAGGGTTTGTCGGGACGGATTCCGTTGATTTGCACACTCGTTGATTGACTTCTCTCGTCGCGTTGCTCACCTCATTCGGCGGCGGTTGTCTTATCCTGATGCGCAATCGTTTGGAGAATGCAATCGTAACGAGGATGGTCTCTGCCGCCGTAATCCTTGGTTTTCTCCTTCTGCTGTTCCAAGGTCTTTACCCGAACGCACCTGCAAGCATAGCTATTCTCTACCTAGTCCCCTTTGGGGTGCTTTTCGGAATTGCTACCATCTGGCCAAGAAGGAATGGCCGGCTCTGGCCTCACTCAGAACCATACTCTCGCGGTGCCGCGATGTGGGCTTGGTTTGCTCTGGTGGCTACGCTATTCGCGTTCTTCGATTCGGTAGCATTTCTTTATGCGAGCCTATTTCCGACCCCGTATTGGCCTGTCCACCGGTCATCACTAGTGCCTCAACTTGACCCGCTCTCAGTCTTCGTCGTAAGTTCGATAATCTATGGAGCCATGTTCTTCTTTTGTTTCTGGCGGTTTGTCCGAATGTTGCCGCCTACGTCTTAAGATTCTTCTTGATTTTCTGTTTCCATTCTTCCTGAGTGATGAGGCCATTTTATTCTAGTAGTTCCGCTAGGCTAGCGAGCATTATATCCAGCGTGTCGATTTCCTCGTCCTTACTTTTCTTTGGCGTGTTGCTTTCCTCCTTTCACTAGGTATCCGTTGTCCGAGAGCCAAGCTAAGACTATGGTCCTTATTGTGCCCGAGTATTCGTGCCTCATCGTGTCTCCTAAGTCTCGGTCGATAATGTCCCACACTTCGTCCGGTAGTGCAACCAAGGCCCTTCAACCTGACAAGCAATTAGGTGGCTGTTGGATGATTAGGACAGAGTTCGTGAAAAGGCTAGTGGATGGTTCGATATCCGAGATTTACTTGGGTCCCGGACAGCCCTAACTGGAAAGGCTAGACCGAGTTTCGAAGTGGGTTCCATCGCGCTGAGAAAGCGCGTCAAAAGTGCAGTTATATCGGATTTATAAATAAGATGTAAATGCCCTTACAGCGTGTCTTTCCCGACTGAATTGGTAAGTCAAAACCCTTGGTGGAGAGATAGAAGTGCAATCCAATCTGACAAAGACATTGTCAATCTGCGGAAGAGTGTCATACAATGGGAACCTAGGGTCAAACATTTCTTTGATTGGACCAAAGATGCTGTGTACACTTTGAGAGGGCCACGACAGGTTGGGAAGACAACACTTGTAAAAACTATGATTTCTGAGAGGCTAGAAAAGTACGAGAAGAAGAATGTGTTCTATTACACATGCAACATGGTTGATAACGCGAAAGAACTAGTCAGCATTGTAACAAGCTATTCTGATTCTGTTAGAGTGAAGAGGAGAAGAGCATATGTCTTCCTAGACGAGGTTTCTTCAGTCAAGGATTGGCAAAAGGGAATCAAGCATCTGGCCGACATTGGAATGCTTGAAAACGTCACAATGGTTCTTACGGGGTCGCATTCCATTGACGTGAAGACGAATTCAGAGCGCCTTCCAGGAAGGAGAGGAAGCACGAATGATTCGCTCGATAAGATCATGTTGCCAATGAAATTCGTTGAGTATGTTGAATCCGTGAGTCCGAAGCTGGCGAAGGAAATCATCGGGCCGATGCTGCTTCCATGGGAAGTACGGCGGCAGGTATTCACTTCGCTCTTCGAAGGCGAATTCGAAGTAATGAAAGAGATTGTTCTATACTCTAAGGAGCTGCAACAGCTTCTGGGTGACTACCTCTTGACTGGAGGAATTCCGCGTGTCGTCAACGAATTCAAGGCTAGGGATAGCATTGGTGAGGGTGTGTATAAGACATATGTTGATTCAGTGTTGGGTGACCTACAAAGGTGGGGAAAGCGGGAGTCGTATGTCAGACAAATTCTGAACCGAGTTTTCGACACTATTGGAGGGCCAATAGGCTGGAACACTTTGCGGAAGGACACAGATATTGCCAGCCATGCGACAGTGGCGGACTATGTGGATTACGTAACAGATACGTTTGCAATGATGTATCTGCATAGACTGGACATCAATCAGAAGAGTCCAGCGTATGAGAAGGACAAGAAGATATTCCTTGAGGATCCCTTTTTCTTTCATTCTCTAAGAGCATGGTGTAAGGGGCTAGAACCATATGCGGCATCGTTGGAGTACCTGAAGGATGAGCGGAATGTCGGATACTTGATGGAGTCGATTGTCGCTAACCATCTCGTTCGTCTGTCTTTTTCGCTGAGCAAACAGAAACAACTTTTCGAATACAAGACTTGTTTGTTCTATTGGAGAAGCAATAAAGACCGAGAAGTGGATTTTGTAATGAAAGCGGGCGAGTCCAAGTTCTTTCCTATCGAACTGAAGTATCAGAGAACAATATCGAGGGAGGACAAGTTCGCGCTAATTGATTTTAGCAAGGCTACTGGGTCAACGGCAAAAGGAGTCTTGTTGAGCAAGAACGACCTCAGGGGCGATGCAAGCGCCGTAATCGTTCCTGCTTGGGCGTTTCTGTTTATCGTATGACTGGCCGTGAAAGACGGAGGCGGGAGAAAACAAAGAGTTTTCGCCCGAAGCGCCGAAGGCGCGAGGCCGAGAAGGAAGAAAGTAGTAGTGACTTGCTACCAAATGCTAGCTTCGAATTTGGTCAGTAGGTTTCTTGCGTGACTGTGAGCTCTTTCAGCATCGATAAGCGAACCTATCTCGATGTTCGTGCCAGTGTCATGGGCAACGTTTTGCCTGCTCAGGAGTATGCTACCGTACACCTAGGCATAACGAAGATATCTCTCAAGACCCATCGGCCCCGTACTTCACGAAAAGACTCCCCAAGGTGCCTAACTTATCAAGCGCCTGGAGCATCCTCATTTGATGTGCAAGGTTCAAAGGTTCCGAAAGATGTCGACACATACATAGAAGACGCACCAGAGGAAGCTCGGCCTGAACTCAGGAGAATAAGAGCGGCCATCTGGAGGGCCGCCCCCGACGCTGTCGAGAGCATCAGCTATGCGATGCCCTTCTATAGTTTCAGGGGACAATCGGGATTCGGCGCGCGGCTCTGCTACTTCGGGCTCTTGAAGGAGAAGAAGAAGATTGCGCTCTATACCTGCCCTGCATTTCTTGAGGAGCAGATCGACGAGGCGAGGAGGTACATGACCGCCAAGTCAGCGCCTCAATTCGCGTCAGACATACCAATCCCAGTTCAATTGATAGTCAAAGCGGGCAGAAATGGGATAAGAACGCACGAGGCCGGGATGGACAGCAAGGCCTAGCAGGGCTCGGTTTCCCCTGCGACGAGCCCCTTTAGTTCCTCACTTGTCTGGGAGCCTCTCCACCAGCTTCATCATCTCGGAGTAGTGCTCGCGGATGATCGAGGCCCCCCTCTCGCCCATCATCGCCTCCGCGTTGGCCTTGCACTGGCCTATCGCGGTGACGATCCCATTCTTGGTCGGGTTGTCGAAGCTGGCGCCGCAGTTCTGGAACGAGCCGGCCACGAACTGCCTGACCTGGGCCTTTAGCTGCGCGTCGTCGGCGGGCCGCTCAAGCACCTCCATGAACTCCCTGTTCGCGTCCTCGAAGCACCTGAGCAGCTCGTCCCTCACCAGGAGGGGGGTCACGCGCCCAGCGGGGACCTCGGGCGCCTTGTAGCCGGTCATGGGGCGAGGGTCGCCCCCGCGATATATATGGTGCGGTAGGGGAATTATTCCAAAACGACTCGCCGAGAGCCCTCGAAGGGTTTTATAGGATTTCGAGGGCGCGGTCGTGCACCAAGAGGACCTGCCAGTGAAACTCGAAGAGGGGCTGGGCGACTGGAGGAGGACCCACTACTCCATCCAGATCACCCCGGCCATCGACGGTAAGAAGGTCACGATATTCGGCTGGGTGAGCAGCATAAGGACGCAGGGGGGCATCGTCTTCGTGATGGTCACCGACCGGGACGGGAGCGTCCAGGTCACCGTAAACAAGGGTAAGGCAAGCCCCTCGACCCTCGAGAGGGTGGAGGCGCTAAAGCCCCACAGCAGCATCGCCGTCCGCGGCACGGTGAAGTCGATGCCAAGGGCACCCAACGGGGCGGAGGTGGTCCCGGAGGAGGTCCGTATCCTAAGCGTGGCGACAGAGGCGCCCTCGTTCAGCGTCTACGGGGGCGAGACACCGTCCCTGGACAAGAGGCTGGACATACGCGCGGTCGACCTCAGGAGGGACAAGGCCCAGACCACGTTCAAGGTCCAGAGGGCCGTCCTCTCGGCTACCCGCGAGTTCCTTTCGGGCGCGGGCTACCTCGAGGTGAGGACGCCCAAGCTCATATCGACCGCCACGGAGGGAGGGGCCTCGCTCTTCTCGGTCCTCTACTACAACCGGCCGTCGTTCCTCGCCCAGAGCCCGCAGCTGTACAAGGAGGAGCTCGTCCTCCCGTTCGAGAAGGTGTACGAGATAGGGCCGGTCTTCCGCGCGGAAGAGTCGAGGACCCAGAGGCACCTGAGCGAGATCACGTCGATAGACATCGAAGAGGCGTTCGTGGACTACCACGACGTGATGGACACCCTGGAGTCCCTGGTCAGGGGCGTGGTCTCCTCGGTCAGGGCCTCGTGCGCCAAGGACGTGGAGAGGCTGGGGCGCAGCCTCCCCGAGCTTCCGGAGAGGTTCGAGCGCCTGGAGTACAAGGACGTGGTGGAGCGGCTCGCCGCGCAGGGCGAGGGCATCTCGTGGGGGGACGACCTGACAGGCCCAGCCACCGAGAGGCTGGGGAAAGAGCACCCGTCGTTCTACTTCGTGACAGACTGGCCCACCCAGGCCAAGCCCTTCTACATCAAGCCCAGGGACGACGACCCGAAGGTCTCGGAGTCCTTCGACCTGATGTTCGGGCCCCTCGAGCTGGCCTCCGGGGGGTCGAGGGTCAGCTCCAAGACCCTTCTTGTCAAGAGGCTCAAGGAGCAGAAGCTAAAGCCGCAGGCCTTCGAGCACCACCTGAAGGTCTTCGACTATGGGATGCCGCCCCACGCGGGGTTCGGGCTCGGCCTGGAGAGGCTGACCATGGTCCTGGCCGGGGAGGAGAACATCAGGGAGGTCGTCCTCTACCCGAGGGACAAGCTGAGGCTCACGCCGTAGAACCTGGGGCGGGCAGCCCTCACTCGCAGCGTATCTGCCCGGAGTACTGCCTCAGCTGCGGGTACTTGCCTCGCAGGATGTCGAGCAGCTCCTCGCATGTCCCCCCGACGGCGTAGGAGCCAAGGCAGAGCCTCAGTATCTCGACCGCCTCCTGGCGGCGCAGCTCCCCGAGCTGGAATATCGCCCTCAGCGGGAACCGGTGGACCTCGTCGATGTGCTGCTGCGCCTCCCACAGGGCACCCCCCGCGTCGTTCGGGTCGCGCTCTACGTCGTCCAGCGACCTCTTGCAGGCGGCGCACCTCGGCATCTTCCAGCCCCCCGCCAACCTGCGAGCCCCTTCATGAAGGCTGCCATCGGCACCAATCAGAATCTTTTTACCCACTGCGCCAAAGTGCAGCCCGGACTTTGCCCAGGAAGCCCGAGCCCCGAGCCTCGGTCGACGCCCGACAGGTCGAGAGGCTGGCGGACCTCTCGAGGCTCTCTCTCACGCCCCAGGAGGCCGAGCGCTTCAGGGGGGAGCTCTCGACCATCCTCGACTACTTCGCCGCGCTGGACGGGGTCGACGTCTCGAGCGCCCCCGAGCCTGCGGCCCCCGAAGAGCAACCCTGGCAGCGCGAGGACGTGGCCGCCCCCTCCACGCCCGACGACGTCCTGAGGTGCGTCCCCGAGAAGAAGGGAAGATACGTGCGCGCGCCCAGGGTGTTCTGAGGGTTGGACCCCCTCTCCGTCAAGGCGCGCCAGGTCCCCTCCCTTGTGGCGGGCGGGAGCCTGAGCGCCGAGGAGTACGTCGCGTCCATCCTCGAGAGGGTGGAGAGGCTCGACGGCAGGATCCACGCCTACCTCCAGGTGGACCGCGAGGGCGCGCTCGCGAGGGCGCGGGACGTCGACAAGAGGGCAAGGCGGGGCGAAAGGGTGGGGAGGCTGGCAGGCCTAGGCGTGGCCGTGAAGGACAACGTCTGCGTGGCCTCGCTCCAGGCGACCTGCGCCTCGAGGGTCCTCGAGGGCTTCTTCCCGCCCTACACGGCGACGGCCGTCGAGCGGGTCCAGCGCGAGGACGGGATTGTCATCGGCAAGACGAACATGGACGAGTTCGGGATGGGGAACTCCACCCTCAACTCGGGGTACGGCCCTACCCTCAACCCCTGGGACGCCTCGCGGGTCCCCGGCGGCTCCTCCGGCGGGAGCGCCGCTGCCGTCGCGGCCGGGATGGCCTCCGTCGCGATAGGCTCCGACACCGGCGGCTCGATACGGTGCCCGGCGAGCTTCTGTTCGGTGGTGGGGCTCAAACCCACCTACGGGCGGGTGAGCAGGTACGGCCTCATCGCATACGCCAACAGCCTCGAGCAGATAGGGCCGATGGGGGGCGACCCAGAGGCGGTCTCTGCGCTCTTCTACGCGATGGCAGGGCACGACCCCCGGGACGCCACCACGTCCCGCGAGCCGCCGAGGGGGAGGGGCGGCGCCGGCCTCGAGGGCCTCAGGGTGGGGAGGGTGAGGGAGTTCTTCGGCGAGGGGGCGGACCCGAGGGTAAGGGAGAGGGTCCTGGACGGGTGCTCCAGGCTCGAGGGGATGGGGGCCCACGTGGAGGACGTCTCGCTCGGGTCTCTCCCGCACTCGCTCGCCGTCTATTACATCATCGCGATGGCGGAGGCGTCGTCCAACCTCTCCCGCTACGACGGGGTCAGGTACGGCCTCCCCAGCGAGAAGGGGACCGCCGACTGGAACTCCGCCTACGCCCGGACCAGGAGCGCGGGCTTCGGCGAGGAGGTCAAGAGGCGGATACTCATGGGGACGTTCGTCCTCTCGGCCGGATACTACGAGGCGTACTACGTGCGGGCGCAGAAGGTGAGGGAGATCATCTCCAGGGAGTTCTCGCTCGCGTTCAAGGGCTTCGACCTGCTCGTCGGGCCCACGATGCCCGTCCTCCCCCCCAGGGTCGGCGACGAGCCGACCCCGCTCGAGGAGTACCTCATAGACATCAACACCGTCGCGGCCAACCTAGCGGGGCTCCCGGCCGCGAGCGTCCCTTGCGGGTACGAGGGCAACCTCCCCGTGGGGATGCAGCTCATCGCGCCCAGGTTCCGCGAGGACGTCCTCCTCGACGCGGCGGTAGCCCTCGTGGGAGAGGGAGGGGCGCCCCGACCGGCGGAGGCGCCGTAGCGTGCAGGCCGAGGCGAAGGTGAGGATAGGGCTCGAGGTCCACTGCCAGCTCACCGCGCTCAGGACCAAGCTCTTCTGCGCTTGCTCCTCGGACTACCGCTCGAGCGAGCCCAACGAGAAGGTCTGCCCCGTCTGCTTCGGGCTCCCAGGGACCCTCCCGGTGCTGAACGCGAAGGCCGTGGAGTACGCCGCGATGATTGCCCTGGCGCTCGACTGCAGCGTGGCAGGCCGCTCCCTCTTCTACAGGAAGAACTACTTCTACCCGGACCTCCCGAAGGGGTTCCAGATCAGCCAGTACGACAAGGCGGGGGGCGTCCCCCTCGCCTCCTCGGGGCACCTGGAGGTGGAGGGGAAGGCGGTGCGGATCACCAGGATCCAGCTCGAGGAGGACCCCGGGAAGCTGACCTACGAGGGGACGATCGACAGGTCTAGCCACAGCCTGGTCGACTACAACAGGGCGGGGATAGCCCTCGTGGAGATAGTCACCGAGCCCGACCTCGAGGACGCGCGGGGGGCGAAGATGTTCCTCGAGAAGCTGCGCTCGCTGATCGAGTCCCTCGGGGTCTCCGATGGGGAGCTGGACGGGGCGATGAGGTGCGACGCCAACATCTCGCTCGCGGGCGGGGCGAGGGTCGAGGTCAAGAACATCTCGTCGTTCAAGGAGGTGGAGAAGGCCCTCAACTACGAGATACTCAGGCAGAGGACGTTCTCGGGGGCGGCGTCCAGCGAGACGAGGCACTGGGACGAGAGGAGGAGCATCACGATCGCGATGAGGTCGAAAGAGGAGGAGCAGGACTACCGCTACTTCCCCGAGCCGGACCTCCCCCCCATCCTCCTCGGAGCCGCGGCGGTGGACGGCGTCAGGCGCTCGATGCCCGAGGTGGCGGACTCCAAGGCTGCGAGATTCGCGAGGGAGTACGGCCTCTCCCCGCAGCTCGCCAGGGAGCTCGCGGCGAACAAGGCGCTGTCCGCGTTCTTCGAGGAGTGCGCGAGGCTCCACACGGGGTACCAGGAGATGGCCGGGCTGTCCGTCTCCGAGCTCTCCGCGGAGGACGTGACCGGCGAGCGCGCGGTCGCCCCTGCCGACTACGTCGAGCTCGTCAAGATGGTCGAGTCGGACGCCATAACCCGCGCACAGGCGAAGGAGGCCCTCAGGGAGGCGACCAGGACAGGGAGGCCCGCGCGCGAGGTGGTCAGGAGCAAGAACCTCTCGGCGGTTGCAGACGAGGGGGCGATCGCCGCGGTCATCGAGAGGGTGGCCGCAGCGAGGCCTGGCTCCCTGGAGGAGGCCGCGCGGGACAAGAAGGCGTTCAGCTTCTTCGTGGGCCAGGTGCTCAAGGAGGAGCCTAAGGCCCAGCCTGCGATAGTGGCAAGGCTGCTCGCGTCCAGGCTGCGCGCCAAGAAGACCTAAATCCCGCGCGCCGCGTGCGAGGACCGCGCTTGAGCGTCAAGCAGGCCGACATCTCAGGGAAGCCGGCCGTCTTCAGGAGGGCCACCGCGGTGGGCAGGATACTCCTCGCCCGCGAGACCGTCAAGAAGATGCGCGACGGCTCCCTCGAGAAGGGCGACCCCCTGGCGATTTCCAAGACCATGGCGATCCTCGCCGCGAAGAACGCCCCCGGCTCGCTGGCCCTCTGCCACCCCCTGAGGATCGAGAACGTGGACGTGGTCGAGACGGTCCTCGACGACTCGGTCGTGGTCGAGGTGACGGTCTCAGCCCACGAGAAGACAGGGGTCGAGATGGAGGCGCTCGCCGCGGTGAGCGCGGCCCTCCTCAACATCTGGGACGTGGTGAAGGCCTACGAGAAGGACGGGCAAGGCCAGTACCCCGCGACCTCGATAGAGGGGATCCGGGTCGTCGAGAAGGTGAAGAGGAGCGATGTCCCGGGCCCCGCGTCCGCGCGCATATCGAGGTCGCAAGGGAAGCGATCCCCTACTGCTTCAGGCTAGCCTGCTCCCGCAGGGGGCCTCGACCAGCCCTTCCTTGAAGACCCTGCCGTCGTCGCACTGGAATCACCCCAATCGAACGGTAGAACCGCTTGAGGATCCAGACCTCGAGGAAGGTGGCACCGACGGGGTTGAACCGGACTGAAAGGGCGCATTCCACTGGCGTCGTCAGGTTAAAACTGGGCCTCGGACAACGTCACGGTGCTTGGGACTCGTTGGAGATGACAGGCGAGGGCGCCACGACTGACTCCGGTTTCTACCAGCTCATCATTCGGATGGGGCAAGAACGCGAGATTGTGGTCGGCAAGCGCGGATGCTTCCGCTTCCCGTCCGGCTTCTACGTGTACACGGGCAGCGCGAAGCGAGGCCTCGAGTCGAGGATTTCAAGACACCTGAGAACGAGGAAGAGGACGCGATGGCACATCGACTACCTTCTGCGCTACGGGAGGGTTGTCGATGTGAGGCGTTACTCCCCTGGCGGCAGATCTGAGTGCGGGCTCAGCCGCAGGGTGGAGAAAGCGAAGGGGAGCAAGGTGGTCGTCCCTGGCTTCGGGTCGTCCGACTGCAGGTGCCCAGCGCACCTGTTCTATTTCCAGCGGAACCCGGCCAACCAACCCCCCAGGGACTCTGGTCATGACTTCCGCTCCCCCGGCCGCCCAAAACCCTTCAAGAACTAGACCGCATGGGCTCGCACAACGCCAGCCTCGACAGCACCGCCTAGAAGCCCATCAAGCTGTCTCTTCTCTCTGCCCGTCACGTTCCGACCCGCCGAGAATCGTTCACCACCGGCAAGGGTACGATTGGAACACCGTTAGTCCAAACCAATTTGACCGTCTCCACGAACGCAAATGCTTGACCGTTCCCGAACGTGCCGTAGAGCAAGGCGACATGGAGAGGAGCTGGAGCAGAGGTATTGACGGGCGTGTATGGATAGTAACTGAAGCGAAGAACCGTAGACTGTCCCGGCATCAATGGGTCTTGTCCCGAAACTTGAGAGTGGAAGGTCTGATTCTGGAAGACCATGGTGACGTTGTCTACGGGCAGGGTGCCATTGTTGAGCGCCGTCGTATCGTAGATGATGAAGCCATCAGGGGTGACGACCACCAGCTTGGTCGAGTTTATCGTCACAGGAGGATTCTCCGAGAGCACTGGAACGACCGTCGAGGTTGTGGAGTAACTGGTGATCGTCGTACTGTACACGCTGTAGACGTGTACGGTGATAGTCGAGGTCGTCGGGCTTTCTGCTTCGACGACGGTCTGATTCTCAGTTGATATCGAGGTCACCGTCGAGACCCCGAATCCGAGGTAAGGGCCTGCCGAGAGCAATGCTACGGCTACGACAATCGCAAGGATGACCGCGACGCCTATCGTAATGCGGGGGCTCGACTTCATCGTCATCCCGTCGCCCTTTCGGATGTATTCGAACGAGGGGCGCTTATTTGGTTTGGGCTTGGGCGCTACCAACTCGGGTAGCCCGATGTGCTGCGACTCCGGCTTTTCGATACGAGGGAGCCAGAAAGTCCCAGATACTACGTGCTGCAAAGATCTTTTCTGACGAGCGAACCCGGAGGCGCCTCATGTGCGGATCGCAATGGCCGTCGAGGTGAGCGCGTAGCCCTGCCTGTAGGGAGCGCCCGTGGAGTCGTGCGCCACCCGGAAGTAGCAGCCTGTCCCGTCTATCGACGCGCCTGCCCCTCGCGGCTCACGGGGCCGTCGGTCTTCTGGAGGTCGTCGAACAGGTTCAGGAGCATCCTGCCCATCGGGGTTGCCTCGTAGAGGCGTACAGTCCCGAACGCCGCCTGCTCCCTCACGAACCCGTACTTGTTGAGGATCTGCACGTGCCTGTCCACGGTCTTCCAGTCGACCCCCAGCTCCTGCGCGAGCTGGAGCCTGTCCTTGGGGGTGCTGAGCACGTCGAGCACCCTGATCCTGGTGGCGCCGCCCTTCATCTTCATGAAGAGCTCGAAGACGTCCGACCCGAAGCCCAGCTCGCTGTACCGGGCCCTCACTCGTCCGCGCCAGACCCAGGCGCCTCCCAGCAGGATCCAGGTCACAGGAGCGAGGAGCAGGGCGTCCGCCTGCGCCTCCATTAGCAGGGACTTGCTCTGGCCGCCGGAGCCGGTGCTGCCCAGGGCGGCGAACTCCTCGTTGTTCTGCGTCGCGGTGGTCGTGGCCGCCGTCGTGGCAGTCGAGGTGCTGACGGCGGTCGTCACAGACTGGGCCGAGGGCGGTGTGGAAGCCGTGGCGCTCGTCGTCGGTGTGGTCTGAGTGCTGATTGCGTTCGTCGAGTTATTGCTCCCCCCAGCAGGCCCAACGACGGGAGAGCTGGTAGAGCCTATCGTGGTCGTGGACCTCGCCACGAGCTGGGCACCCCCCGGACCGAGCGCTGGACTAGCCAGCCCCCAGCCAGCCAGCGCCGTCGTGGCCAGAGCGACAAAGAGCAAGCCGCCGAGGGCGGCCTTCGACCGTTCCAAGTGAGAGCGAACCGCCAAAAACTGGGCTTTTATGATAAATACTTTTGTCCGAACGCTCGGACAAACGCTCATCAGGGCAGTGCCTCCAGCGCGGCCTCATGCGCTCGAAGAAGGTGCTCGTCGCGATCGTCCTCGTCTTGCTGATCGTCCCCGGGGGGATCCTTCTCGGGTTGACGTCTAGGCTTCCGTCTTCTTCCCCAGGAGCCTCGGTCGCTCCATCGACCCAGGGTCTGGGAGTGGTCAACGGGGGCGCAGGCCTTTACAGCTTTGGAGCCCTAGCCGGAGTCTCGACGCCATCTGGAGGTCCCAATGTCCCGATCACGGCGAGCACCACCACGGCCATGGTCGCCACCACGACGCTCACCATGACCAGCGCCGCGGCGACGGCACCCGGGAGCACCACTGTGATCCGCTCGAACCCGGCGGGCCCCGGCGCGTCGCTCTCTCCCGCCTCCGCGAATCCCAACGGCACGAGATCCATCGAGTTCTTCACCAACCTCACGCTCCAGGCGGAATCTTCTTCGGCGGCCTTCGCCAAGGCCAGCGCGATCGCCTACTCTCTCGGCGGCTACGTCTCTGACTCGGTGGAGACCAACACGACCGCGTTCGTCGTGATGCGCGTCCCAGCCGCGAGCGACCAGGACGCCCTCCAGCAGCTCGAGGGACTCGGGACGCTGGTCTCCCTGAGCTCCTCCAGCAACGATGTCACGGTCCAGTACACCGACCTCAACGCGACCCTCCAGTCCCTCCAGGGAGAGCAGACTTCCCTCCTGACAATCCTCGGCCAGTCGACCAACATCAACACGACCCTGAGCGTGGAGGACAGGATCCAGCAGGTCGACCAGCAGATCAACGAGGTCCAGAGCCAGATACTCCAGACCAGGACCCTGGTGTCCTACGCCACCGTCTCGGTGACCCTCGAACAGAAGGCCGCCACGCAGCCCCTCACGATCAGGTTGACGGCGACGCCCCGGAGCGGGGAGTCGCCCCTGAGCGTGACCTTCAACGCCGTGGTCAAGGGCGGGGCGCAGCCGTACATCGTCAACTACAACTTCGGGGACGGCTCCTCCTACGAGGGCCAGGCGCTCATACACACCTTCGAGCGGCCCGGGACCTACAACGTGACCGTCACGGCCACCGACGCCTCGGCCAACGTCACGGAGACCTGGGCGGTGGTGAGCGTCTCCTCGCCCCCAGCTGCGTCGGGCATCGGCGGGTTCCCGAGCTTCGTGGCAGGGCTCTTCCTTCAGGTGGTCGAGGGGATGGTCGAGGTGGCGGTCGTGGTCCTGCCTGTCGCGGGGGCCGTCGTCCTCGTGCTCTTCCCTCTCCGTCACAGGCTGAGCGCGCCGGCGAGACGTCCAGAGCCGAAAGGCGAAGGAAGCGGGCGAGAGGGCTGAGTCGGGAACGAAACAAAGGACTAAGACCACCTCAGACTCGCTCCTCGCAGCGGGCTATTGGACCGGCGGCCCGCGAATGTGGGGAGGCTCGAGATCCGAACCAAACCCGCCAGACGACCCTCCGCTGGGACATCTTCAAGGTAATTCTTTAACCGTGAAGCGTGAAAGTGGAGGGGCTAAGAGGAAAATGAGCTCTTCAAGCCATTCAAACTCCGACACCACGGCTTATGGTCAATCGAAGCCAAACTAAACAACCTCGTCGAGAAGGACCCGGCAATCCAGCTCTACATCGCCACTGCCAAGGCCAGACGAAGGAACAATGGTTACTTCTCTTCGCATTCATGGAGCCACGCGCTGAGCTGTTGCCGCGCCATTCTGCAATACCTCAATCGTGAAATAACCAATCACGCCATCTCCGACCTAATTAGCGAAGTCAAGGAGCAGCACAAGCTGGACGATTGTTCTTTCGATGGCAAGCTCTTAATTTACTCGAACCATCCCTCACTCCGAGTCAATAGGAACTGGGCAACCTACCTCAAGGGCATCTTCAAGGCCAACAGATATTGCAATAAATACAACTAAACTTATAATCATCAAAGCAATGGTTGACCATTAGAGGCTAGCCAATATGCTGCCCAAACCGATGTCTGAATTGACAGAAGAACAATGACGATTCCTAGCGGTGCGGCTAGACAAGCCTTCGCCACAAGCAATGCAAGACCGCGTCCAGAAAGCAGTTCAGAACGCAAAGCAATTCAAAAAACCACAGTGATACGAATCTACTGTGAGTTCCCGAAGTGAAGTAACTCCCTCAAGATACATATCTCCAAAGGAATGCACAAAGTTCGAATGTGAGAAAGAGAAGAAAGGCTATGCAGACTTCGTTCAAAACGAAGCTGAGGCGCTTAGACTGTTCGATCAGAATACAGCCGTAACATATTTGTTCAAAATTGAAGATGAAGTTGTGATCGGATATGTGGCATTAGCAATGGCCTCTCTCCCTACCAAGAACCTTCCAGAAGACCTCCAGAAATCTCATCATTACGATCACATTCCCTCCTTGCTGCTGGGTCAAATGGCCTGCGACATCAAATTCAGGGGTAAGGGAGTAGGCGACGTGATGATTGACTACGTAATTGACAAGGCTAACGAGCTCGCTCAAGAGATAGGCTGCAGGCTAATTATCGTTGATTCTGAACTCGACAGCGCCGACTGCTATAAGAGAAATGGACTCGAGCCCCTACCTGCTCGCAAGGGTGCTGACACGGTCAAAATGCACCTGGACCTCCGGATACCTCACACGAGGTGCAAAGTATGCGGCCACATCTAGCCATCCACCGTCCGGGCCCGCAAGATTGAAGGTGACGGCAAATTTGAAATGACTTGTCCGCAATGCGGAGAAAAGAGCGAATACACGGTATCGGATTACTACTTCAACTGAGCCACACGGATTTGGAACTTCTAACCAAACGAGTATTAAATCCCCGTTGCCCAAGCATGATTATGTCAGACCGAACCAGTGTTGGATATCACCGTTGAGAGTGACGTGGGCTTAACGAATTATCAAGGTCGTCCGCGGTGCTTATAACGGCCTCCTGTGACTAACACGGCATGACATCCCTGCATGACGCAGGGAGTCGAAGCTCGACCGTTGGCTCACGGCCAGGGCGCGTGCCTGAGCTCCACAGGAGCCAGTCCCCCACCAGACCGCTCCGCTTCGTGGTCATCACCGTGAGCACCAGCCGCTACCACGCCAGGAAGGGCCGCAAGAAGGCGCCCGACAAGTCAGGGGACCTCGCCCAGGAGCTCATCGAGCGCAGGGGAGGCACCGTGGCGCGCCGCGACCTTTTGCCTGATTCTGCTGCTCGAATCGAGGCGTCGGTCCTGCGCGCCCTGAAGAGCGCCGACGTCGACGCCGTCGTCCTCACAGGCGGCACGGGGATCTCGACCACGGACGTGACCATCGAGACCGTGAGACCGCTGCTCGCGAAGGAGATCGAGGGCTTCGGAGAGATCTTCCGCTCCGTCGGCTTCGGCAGGATAGGGTTCGCCGCCGCCCTCTCTCGGGCGACCGCCGGGGTGGCCAACGGCAAAGCGGTCGTCGCGCTTCCGGGCTCCCCCGACGGGGTGAAGACCGGCCTAGAGCTGATCCTCGGGGAGCTCCCCCACGTCCTCCACCTCGCGGCCGGTCAGCGCGAGCTCTCGTAGGCGACGATGCTGACCATCCCGGCCACCCTGAACGCGATCTCCTTGAACGCGGCGCTCTCGGGAGAGTCGGGGGCGGCGGCCGAGACGGGCTGGCCCGCGTCGGACTGCTCCCTTATCTTTGGATAGATCGGGATCTCGCCGAGGAACTGGGCGTCGAGCGCCTTTGCGGCCCTCCTCCCGCCGCCCTCGGAGAAGATGTCCGTCCGCTCGCCGCAGTGCGGGCAGACGAAGTAGCTCATGTTCTCGACGATCCCCAGCACGGGGACGTTGAGCTTCCTGAACATGGCGAGCGCCTTGGTCGCGATGTTCAGCGAGGCCTCCTGGGGGGTGGTGACCACGACCACCCCGCCGAGAGGGACGGTCTGCGCCAGCGTGAGCGAGGCATCACCCGTCCCCGGAGGAAGGTCCACTATGAGGTAGTCAAGGTCGCCCCACTCCACCTGGGTGAGGAGCTGCTTCACCGCGCCCGCTACCATCGGCCCCCTCCAGACGAGGGGCGTGTCGTCCTTGTAGTAGAAGCCCAGCGATATCACCTTGACCCCGTGCGCCGCGGGGGGGACGATCATGTTCTCGACCGCTCCGGGCCGCTCCCTGACCCCCATCATCACCGGGACGGTCGGCCCGTAGATGTCGGCGTCGAGGAGCCCCACCCTCGCCCCCGAGGAGGCCAGGGTCACCGCCAGGTTGACCGCGACCGTGGTCTTGCCCACCCCGCCCTTGCCGCTGGCCACGGCGACGATGTTCTTCACCCCCTTCATCACATCTCCCTGCCCGGCGAGGCGCGTGGCGGGGATGTGCGCGGCCATCTTGACCTTCACCTCCCCCACCCCCGGGACGCCCTGGGCGGCGGCCCTCACCTGGGCCTCCATCTCTGCCCTCAGCGGGCAGGCGGGCGTCGTGAGGTTGAGGGTCAGCGAGACCGTCCCTCCATCGACGCGGAGGCCCTCTATCATCCCCAGGGAGACCACGTCCCTGTGGAGCTCTGGGTCCTGGACCTTCCTCAGCGCGTCGAGCACTTGCTCTTCAGTGACCGCGGACATCTGGAGGCTCTCGACGCCCACGGGCTTATAACCGTGGTCGTCTCCGGGCCCCGCATCTCATAAGAAGGGCCGTTTCTCGCGTCCGGCCGTGCCCGCCAGCGAGGTGAGGGTGATCCCGGTCCGGGGGATAGGGAGGGTGGCCAGGGGGGACGACCTTGTCGAGACGATCTCGCGAGCGCTCTCCCGCGGGGGGGTCGCGCTCGAGGACGGCGACATCGTGGTGGTCACCCAGAAGGTGGTCTCCAAGAGCGAGGGCAGGCTGGTCAGGCTCGAAGAGGTGAGCCCGACCCGGCGCGCGAGGTCGATCGCCGTGGAGCTCAAGAAGGACCCGAGGCTCGTGGAGCTCGTACTGAGAGAGTCGAAGAGGGTCGTGCGCAAGGGCCAGGGCGTCCTGATCACGGAGACCCTCCACGGGTTCGTCTGCGCCAACTCCGGGATAGACATGTCCAACGTCGAGGAGGGGCACGCGCTGCTCCTCCCCGTCGACCCCGACCTGAGCGCCAGGAGGCTGAGGAGGCGCCTCGAGAAGGCGACGGGGAGGCGGCTCGCCGTCGTGGTCACCGACACCTTCGGGAGGCCGTGGAGGACGGGGCAGACCGACGTCGCGATAGGCTGCTCTGGGATAGCCCCCACCGTGGACCTCTCGGGCAGGAAGGACCCCTACGGGCACGTCCTGCGGGTGACCCAGCCGGCGCTCGTGGACGAGGTGGCCGCCGCCTCCGAGCTCGTGATGGGCAAGCTCTCGATGGTCCCCGTCTCCGTGGTGAGGGGGGTGTCCTACGCGAGGTCGGAGGCCGGGGTGAGGAGCCTCGTCCTCGAGGGCAGGCTCGACCTCTTCAGGTGACCGAGTTGCGGGTCGTCGCCATCTCTGGAGGCACGGGCTCCGCCAAGCTCGTCCGCGGACTGGCCGCCGCGGGCCCCTTCTCCGCGGTGGCGAACGTGGGCGACGACGACAGGTTCCACGGGCTCTACGTCTGCCCCGACGTGGACACGCTCACCTACGCGCTCGCCGGGGTGCTCGACGCCCAGAGGGGCTGGGGGGTCAGGGGCGACAGCTTCGCCGCCCTCGAGCAGCTGAAGCGCCTCGGCGCACCCGGGACATGGTTCAACATCGGCGACGCGGACATGGCAGTCCACCTGCTCAGGACGGCGATGCTGGCCGAGGGCAGGAGCCTCACCGAGGTCACCGCCGTGATCGCGTCGAGGCTGGGGGTGACGGGCTGCGACATCCTCCCGGCGACCGACTCGCGAGTCGCGACCCGCGTCCGGACGCGCGAGAAGGGGGAGCTCAGCCTCCAGGAGTTCTGGGTGAGGGAGGGGGGCCGCCCCACCCCGGAGGGCGTCCGCTACGAGGGCGCGGAGGCGGCGCGGCCCACCGAGCAGGTCCTCGAGAGGCTCAGGGCGGCCGAGAGGCTCGTCATAGCCCCGGCGAACCCCATCACCAGCATAATGCCCACCCTCTCCCTGGACGGGTTCCGAGACGCCCTCCGCGCCAGCCCCGCGAGGAAGGTGGCCGTCTCCCCGATGGTGGGGCGGGCCGCGTACTCCGGCCCCGCCGCGAGGCTGATGGAGGCCGCGGGGCTCGAGCCCACCTCGGAGGGGGTGGCGAGGCTGTACGGGGACGTGATCGACGCCATCGTCATCGACGAGAGCGACCGGGCCCAGGCGGAGGCGATAGAGGGGCTCGGGGTCTCCTGCACCGTGGCGCCAACGTTAATGAGGTCCGCCGAGGACGAGCGGAGGCTGGCGAGGGTGGCGCTGGAAGCATGAGCGAGCGCGGGACCGCGGCGGTCATCGTCCCCGTGAAGGGGGAGAACCCCAAGGAACGGCTTTCCCCCATCCTCTCGCCCCTGCAGCGGCGCCAGCTCAAGGTCGCCATGCTGGAGGACACCCTCCAGACCCTGATCAAGGCGGGGATGGTGGGGGACACCTTCGTTGTCTCCTCCGACAGGCAGATACTGGACTTTGTCCCCCGGTTCGGGGCCAGGTCTATAGCCGAGCCTGCGGACGCGGGGGTCAGCTCAGCGGTCAGCCGCGCCCTCGCGGAGACGTCCGGGTTCGAGCTCAGGCTGGTGGTCCCGGGCGACCTCCCGCTCCTGTCCGTAGAGGACCTGAGGACGTCCCTCGCGCTGGCCGGCGAGGGGGCAGACCTGGTGATCGGCCCATCCGAGTCGTTCGACGGGACCAACCTCCTGCTCCTGGGGAGGGGCGTCGAGCTCCCCCTCCACTACGACGACGACAGCTTCCGGAAGCACTTCCGGGAGGCCGTCTCGCGAGGGCTGAAGGTCGCCGTGTACCGCGCCCCCGGGGTGGCGTTCGACATCGACAGCCCGGCGGACGTCCAGCGCTTCTTCGCGCACCGCAGGACCGGGAGCACCCTCACCCTCCTGGGGAGGACGCTCAAGAGGGCCCAGAGCCAGAGGCAGCGCGGGCGCTGAGCGCCGTCACATCTGCTCTTCGGCGTTCGAGGAGAGCATCCCCATCAGCTTGTCGACGGTGTCGAAGAAGAGCGCGTCGCGCAGGTGCTCGAACCTTGGCCTCGGGAGCTCCACCTTCAGCTCGCCCACCACCCGCCCCGGGTGAGGCGACATCACTATGATCCTGTCGGCCATCATCACCGCCTCCTCCACGTTGTGCGTCACCATCACGAAGTTGTTCGTGGGGAGGGAGGAGTCGCTCCAGATCTTCAGGAGCAGCACGCGCAGGGCCCTGGCCGTGAGCTCGTCGAGGGCGGAGAAAGGCTCGTCCAGCAGCAGCACCTCGGGGCCTATCGCCAGCGCCCGGGCCACCCCCACCCGCTGGCGCATCCCGCCGGAGAGGTCGTGCGGGTAGGCGCCCAGGAAGGTGCCGAGCCCCACCATCCGCAGGTAGCGGTCCGCCCGCCCCTCCGCCTCCGCCCTGGGCATCCCGGCCACCTCCATCGGGAGCTCGACGTTCTCCATGGCCGTCTTCCAGGGGAGGAGCCCGAACGTCTGGAAGACCATGGTCACCTTCGGCGTCGGCTTGGTGATCGGCTCGCCCCTGAAGAGCACCTGCCCGGAGTCGGCGGTCTCGAGCCCCGCCATTATCCGCAGGAGGGTGGACTTGCCGCACCCCGAGGGACCGATTATGCAGACGAACTCGTCGTAGTTGACCTCGAAGCTGACGTCGTCGATGGCCCTGACGGTGGAGCCGTTCTTGAAGGTCTTGACGACGTTCCTGACGCTGAGTATCGCCGTCAGTTGAACTCGACCCCGAACCGCTCGACCCGCCTCAGGAGCCTCCTCCAAACCAGGCGCTCCAGGAGTATCACTATCCCAGAGATTATGAAGAGGAAGAACACCACGAGGGGGATGTCGCCGAGGACGTAGGCGGCGTTGTCAAGGAGGTACCCCAGCCCCGGGAGGACGTGCGGGGAGCCCTGTCCCGCGAGCTGGACGTACTCGGAGTAGATCACGACGTTCCACCCACCGCCCCAAGCCAAGAGCGACCCCGTGATAAACGCGGGGAGCACCGCGGGGAGGATGATGTCGGTGAGCCTCTTCCAACCCTTCACCCCGAAGAGCGCGGAGACCTCCGTCAGCTCCGTTGGGAGCGCCCTGGCGGCGGTGACCACGTTGAACAGGAGGTACCATATCATCGCCAGGAAGAGGAGGATGAACCCGGAGACCTCCTGGGCGGCGCCCACCGGCATCGAGCCGCTCAGGGTGACGAAGAGCGGGAGGAAGACGGCGAGGTAGGGGACGGAGCGCCCGAGGTCGTAGACAGGGTAGAAGTACCTGTAGAAGCTCTTGTTGGTGACGGCCAGGATCGCGCAGACGAGCGAGATGAAGACGCAGGTGACGTAGGCAGCGAAGAGCCGCCCCAGGGTGAAGAGCGAGTAGAGCGGGATGTTCCCGAGCTGCCCACCTGGCCTGGTGAGCGCGTCCGCGAACCCCTGGAACGCGCCCAGGGGGACGCGGAGGTAGACGAGCCCCGCCACCGCGAGGATGCCCGCCACGAACACGGCGGCGAGGACCCTCGTGCCTATCTGCTCGCGGACCCTCACGCTCTGGACCACCTGCCTCATCCTCAGCCCGAATATCCTCCGCATCCGCCTCCTGAGGCGCAGCGGGGACTGGAGGTCCGGCCTCGTCAACGAGGCGAGCAGGGGCTTCCGGGTGGCGGCGCGGTCCTGGAGCCGGTGCCAGACGAGCTGGTTGGTGACGAAGATTATCTCCCCCATCACGAGGACGCCGAACCAGGAGACGAGCACGTGGCCCTGCTGGGTCGCGAGCTGGATGTACGACCCCAGCCCGGTCACGGAGTAGGTCGTGAGGGTCCCGGCGCTGTTGGCGAACTGGACGAACTCGGAGGCGACGTCGAACGTCCAGCCGTCGTTCCACGCCAGGACCGACCCCGAGAGCAGCGCCGGCAGGACGGCCGGGATCACGACGTACCTGAGGTGGTTGGTGCCCCCGAAGCCGTACCCCCTCGCGGCCTCCTCTACCGAGCTCGGGATGGCCTTCACCGCGCCCACCACGGCGAAGAAGATGTCCCACTCCATCGCGGTGAAGAGGAGGAAGTCGGCGCCTATCTCGTTCCCGACCCCGTGGGGGAAGAGCAGTATCAGGAAGGTAAGGACGATCGGGAAGTAGCCCAGGATCGGGACGCTCTGCCCGATGTCGAAGAGCGGTACGAGGACCCTCTCCGCGTCGCGGCTGGTGGCCGCGAGTATACCGAAGCCAAGCCCCACCGCGAGGGCGACCAGGTACACCCCGGCGACCCTCGCGAGGGAGAGGAGCGCGTACCAGGGCACGTACTCGACCGCCGCCTTGCCGACGAAGACGGAGCCGAGCAGGTACGTAGCCAGCAAGACGGCGACCGCCGCCAAGAGTCGGACCCCGCGCACGACGGTCTACCTTTCGCCAGCGCGCCGCCGTTCCAGATATAGGGGTTGCTGTGGCATCACGCGATGTAGGGCGTGCTCGACGAGTCGAACTTGCGCACGGTCTCGAAGGTCCCGTTGTCCCTGAACGCCGCGTAGGTCCCTATCTCGGGGAAGAACCTGTCGAGGGGCCCGACCGCCATCTCTCCCGCGAGGTGCCCCTCGCCGACGTACTCGTCGGTGATCTTCTTGGAGAGGCCCCTCACCTGGCCGTCGTCCGCGAACCCGAGCGCGTGAAGGTACTCGTGCAGCAGGATCATGAAGGTGTACGAGTTCCTACGCGACCTCGACCGCGTCGAGCCCCATACTATCTTCATGATGTTCCGGTTCATCACGATGGCGTTGGAGCCCATCTCGTGGTACGCACCGACCTCGTTGGAGAGGTCGCCGAGCACGAGGCTCAGGCCCGCCCTGTGCACCCCCAGGACCCTGTCGACCGCCTTCTTGACCAGCTCGAAGACCCCGTCAAAGTCCTCCGCCGCTGCGAGCTTCTCCCCGTTCTCTGTCTGGGGCATGGAGGGCATGCTCGTGCGCGACGGAGGGGCGCCCCCGTATAAGGCGTTCCTCCCCTAGGAGGCGGCCCGCCCGCAGCTCGGGCAGAACGAGGCCCCGCCCAGCCTCGCCCCGCAGTACCTGCAAGCTCCCGGGGCAGGCCCTGGCTCGAGCCCCCCGGCGGAGCGCGCTCCTAGCCAGACCGCCAGCTCAAGCATCACGATGATGGGGACGAAGAGGATGATGTCGAGGACGGGCCCACCGTCAGGGGTGATTATCGCGGTGATGATGTAGACGACCACCCAGATTATCACCCTGTTCCTCCTGAACGTGGCCGGGCTCAGGACCCTGAACCTGATGAGCATGTACACGTAGATCGGGCTGGTGAAGGCGATCCCGCTCATCCCTATCACGAGGAAGACGACCGAGTAGAAGTTCGATACGTCGACGAACGGCTGGGCCTGCGCTGTCTCGAAGAAGGGTGCGAGGGCGATGAAAAGGAACTTCGCGAGAAGGAAGTACCCGAAGAGGATGCCCACCGTGAACAGGGCGGAGGCCGTGACCACGAACGGGTAAAGGAGGCCCCTCTCCTTCTCGGTCAGGGCCGGGCTGATGAACCGGATGGTCTCGTAGGCGAAGATCGGGCTGTTGAAGACCGCTGCAAGGATGATCGAGGCGATCAGGTAGACCTCCAGCGGCTCGCTGAGGTTGTTGGCGATGAGCGTCCACCCCGCGGGAAGGAGGTCGAGCTTGACCCTGGCGAGGAAGAACGCCACGAACGGGACGTACGTCCCGGTGAAGGTGAGCGCCTTGGCAGGCTCGGCCGGGGCGAGCATCAGGACGGCGAGGAGCGCGACGTAGCTGAGGAACGCGATCTTCAGCCTGTGCTTGAGCTCGTCGATGTGCTCCCTGATGTTCAGTGATTCCGCGCTCAAGCGACGCAGAGCCTGAGTCTGGTCTCGATTTAAGAAGTTGAGGAGACCTTCCGCAGGCCTAGGTGCCCGCGGTCTTGCGGACTATCTCCGCGGAGATCTGCTCCCTGGTCTTACCCTCGGTGGAGATCCCGAGCTTCCTCGCCGCGACCATGAGGTCGTCCTCGTCGGTGTGCGAGCCCATGGGGGTGGTGGGAGCCACCGACGGCCCTCCCTGGGCGCCCGCGTTGAACTCCTTCTTGGCCGACCCGAGAGCCCTGGCCAGCTCCGGGATCCTCTTGGGACCCATTACCACCACCACTACCACGATGATGCCTATGATGACCAGCTCGACTGGGTCCATTGAGAACTTCCCATCTCGGGAGCTATTTACGCTTTGCTGGCGGCGCACCGCGGTCAGGGGCCCTCCGCGAGGGCCTTTGAGACATAAGACTTATCACGCCCTCAGGGAGGCGGCGCTTCAATGAGCTCCGCGGTCCGGCTCGTCAGGCTCTACTGGGAGCTCTCAAAGCCCAGGATCGTGATGCTCCTGGTCTTCACGGGGATCGCCGGCATGCTCGTAGCCTACAAGGAGGTGGGGAGGACGCCCTCAGTCGTAGGCCTGGGGGTCGCCCTGGTCGCGATCCTGCTGGGGTCGGCAGGGGCGGAGGTCCTGACCAACTACCACGACAGGGACATCGACAGCCAGATGACGAGGACCCACAACCGCCCCATCCCCTCTGGGAGGGTCTCACCCAGGAACGCCCTCGCCTTCGGGCTGGTCACATCGGTCCTCTCCGTCCTTCTCTGCCTATACTTCAACTGGCTGACCGCGGCGTGCATGCTCTTCGGCCTGGTGGACAACGTGGGGGTCTACTCCCTGTGGCTAAAGAGGAGGAGCTGGCTGAACATCATACTCGGGGGGATCTCCGGCGGGATGCCCGTCCTCGTGGGCTACGCCGCCGTGGCCGACGCGATAACCCCCCTCGCCCTCTTCATGGCAGCCCTGGTGATAGTCTGGATCCCGACCCACATCTGGAGCCTCGCCATCAAGGAGAGGGAGGAGTACAAGGCGATGAAGATCCCGATGCTCCCCGCCATAGTCAACGAGCGGGTGGCCACGGTGTGCATCGCGATAACCAGCTCCCTCCTCGTGGTCTTCTCGCTCGCGATACTCTTCGTCCCCGACGCCGCCAGCCCGTTCTACGTGGTCTCGGCGGCCGCGCTCGGGGGGGTCATCCTCGGATACAGCGTGAAGCTGGCGATCGACAAGACGACCAAGACGGCGTGGACCCTCTTCAAGCTCTCGAGCCCCTACCTCACGGTCATCTTCATCGTCATCGTCCTGAACATCTGGCTCTTCTGAGCGCCCTCGGCGCGCTGGTAAACTTGCGTCGCATCGCTCCATCAACTATAGTTGAGCCCGCCTCTGTTAAGGCCCCTGCGCGTCACGCGCCCCAGTACGCGATGGAGAGCCTAGAGCACCTGCCCAGGCCGCTTGCTGGCCTAGTCTCCAGAGCGGAGGCGCTGCCCCTGGTCGCCTCGCTCCCCCAGAACAACAGCGATTACGCCGTCGCCGCGGCCGAGGCCGGAGCCGACGCGATCATGGTCGGGATCGACAAGACGGACGCGTCCCTCCCCGGGCTCTTCGGGAGCTTCGACCTCATGGAGGACTCGATAGACGCCATCCTCGGCTCGAGCACCGTCCCGGTGGGGATATCCATCGGGGACTCGCGCCCTCTGATAGAGGAGAACTGGGAGAGGATAGTAGCGAAGCGGTTCAGCTTCGTGAACATGTACGCCCACCACATGCCCCCCTTCGTGCTCGAGGACGACCGCGTCGAGAAGCTCGTCTCGATAGGCCCGGGCTACATGCTCGAGCAGGTCAGGAGGATCTCGGAGATGGAGGGGGTCTGCGCCCTCGAGGCGGCCATAGTCGCCGCCCAGGGCAAGACGCACATATTCAGCGCGCTGGACCTCGCGACCCTGGGGGTCCTCGCGAGGCTCTCCGCGAAGCCGCTCCTCGCCCGCACCCAGAAGAGGATGGGCCCCGTGGACATCAGGAGCGTGGTCAGGAGCGGGATCCGCGGGGTCTGCGTCGACGCGGCCTCGCTCGAGCCAGGCATCGAAGCATATAGACACGCTATAACCACCTTCAGGTCTCAGGTGAACCCGTCTGGCACGCCCCGGAAGCAGCCGTAGAGCGCCGCTGAAAGCGGTGGTCCTTGCGGGGGGGCTCGGCACCCGCCTCAGGCCGTACACCCTCCTCCTCCCGAAGCCCATGCTGGCGGTGGGCCCGAAGCC
>JAJZNC010000023.1:45983-89594 GCA_021848045.1 archaeon | reverse complement strand
CCTCGACCGGCTCCAAGCACGGGCTGATCGGGCTCACCCGGAGCATCGCGTCCTTCTATGGGTCGAAGGGGATACGGTGCAACGCCATGGTCCTCGGCGGGGTAAACACGAACATAGGGGTCGGGGCAGGGCAGCCCGACGCAGGAGGCATGGAGCACCTAGGCAAGGTCTCCGGGTTGATGCCGAGGCTCGCCGAGCCGGCGGAGATCGCCGAGCTGGCGCTGTTCCTCGCGTCCCCGCTGTCAGGGTACGTCAACGGGTCGGCCGTTGTGGCGGACGGCGGATGGACGGTCTTCTGAGCCCTGGGCGACCACGTGGGCGGGTCGCGGCCAGGGCGCGGCCCGGGTGAGCTAGCACGGAGTCCAACACCCTCCAAGGACGGGTCGAGATCGACTCCTATTCCGCTTACCTCCCGGGGGAGCTCGCTGTACCAGAGGGCGCGAACGACCTGGTCATCTTCGCGCACGGTAGCGGGAGCAGCAGGCTCAGCCCCAGGAATGCGGAGGTGGCCAGGGTCCTCCACGACGCGCGGATCGGCACCCTGCTCTTCGACCTCCTCACCGAGAAGGAGGACCAGGTCTACGACAACCGCTTCGACATCGACCTCCTCGCCGAGCGCCTGACGGGCGCCACGCGGTGGGTCCAGAGCCACGCCCCACGCCAGATGAGGATGGGCTTCTTCGGTGCGAGCACTGGTGCCGCGGCGGCCCTCCAGGCCTCCACCCGCCTCCCGGAGGTCGCGGCGGTGGTCTCGAGGGGCGGAAGGCCGGACCTCGCATGGGGCTATCTGGGCGAGGTCACAGCCCCCACCCTACTGATAGTTGGTGGGAGGGACGAAGACGTCCTCGAGCTCAACAGACGGGCCCTCGGCCGGCTCAGCCTGGGGGAGGGTGAGAAGAAGCTCGTGGTGGTCCCTGGCGCGACGCACCTGTTCGAGGAGGCCGGTGCCCTCGAGACGGTGGCCGGCGAGGCCAGGGACTGGTTCGCCAGGTTCCTGGCGCGGGGGCGCTGAGCTCGCCCGCGCTCACTTCACGATCAGGACGTCGCACTTTGCGTGGTTGATGACCGCCGTGGACACGCTTCCCATGAGGAACCTCACGAGGCCCCTCATCCCCCTGCGGCCAACGACTATCAGGTCGCTCTTGTACTCCGTCGCCAGCGTGAGGATCAGGTCGGCCGGCTGCCCCTCCTCGCCCGAGGCGTAGGAGTCCGCGACGCCCGCGGCCTTCGCCGTCTCGAGCGCTGCGCTCGCGAGGCTGGCGGCGTTCGTCTTTGCCTGCGCGTTGTACGTCTTGTGCATCCCTCCGCTCCCATATGCCTCGTACGCCACCGTGTCGGCCACCACTACTATCCTGAGCTCCCCCCTGGACTGCTTCGCAAGCTCGATCCCCTTCCTGAGGGCCCTTGCACCATTCTCCGAGCCGTCGTAGCCCACGAGTATCCGCTCGAAGATGCCCTTCGTCACAAGGCCCTCCTCCTGGACCTCGGGGGTGCCATAGCCTTCTCGGTGTGCGGAGGCGCCTGCGGGGTATTTAATCGCCGCAAGCGATTCTCAAGTTTGGAACCGGCGCACCCGACTGCCCGCCCCGATTGCCAGAGATGAGAATCGTGGAGGTCTTTTTTAGGGGAGGCCTCCGTCGCACCAGGACGCCCTTGTCGCTGATTGACGCACAGGTTAGGGGGACGATGACCGCGCGCGTGAGGACTGTCGAGGCCACGAGGACGGTAGGGGACGCTGTGAAGATGATGGCAGACGCGAAGGTGGGGTGCGCGGTGGTGCTCGGCAAGGACGAGAAGCCCGTGGGCATATTCACCGAACGCGACCTTGTCAGGAGGGTCGCCGACAGGGGAGGCGCGATACTCGGCTCGCCTATCGCGCGCGTAATGAGCAAGCCGCTGACGGTGATCTCGCCGAGCGCCACCGTATGGGACGCCGTGACGCTGATGGCGAGGGCAGACATAAGGCACCTTCCGGTGGTGGAGAAGGGGGCGCTGGTCGGGATACTCACGGAGAGGGACGTCTTCCGACTGATACTCGCCCAGCAGAACCTTCTCCTCGAGTCGGTCTCCGACTCGCTCCCTTCAGTTACGAGGGACCAGCTGAGGGGGCTCGTCGGGCGCTACGGCCTCTCGACCCCGCCAGGGAAGGCCAGCAGCTAGGCCCCGCCCGTGCGACGCCGCGCTCAGGGAGCGAGGCCCACCATCCTGGCCGTGACGTCCCAGAGCGCGGCTGCCTTGTCCTCGTCGTACGACTCCTTGGAGGAGTGCCTCTGGACCATCTTCACGAAGTATCCGCCCGTGACCCCCTCGACCTCGGGTGCCGAAGCGAGGTAGACCGACGTCTCGGCCCCGCTCTTCGCGCTCCGGAGGAACGGCCGCACGACCGCCGGGGGGATGCGCCAGATGTGGGTGGCGACCGCGCCCGGGTGGAGGCAGTTCGCGGTCACGCCGGTGCCCTTCAGCCTCCTGGCGAGCTCGTAGGTGAACATGACGAGGGCGAGCTTCGAGTTGGAGTAGGCGCGCCACCCGGTCGCGCCTCCTCCCTTCCGGATGGCGTCCAGGTCGACGTGCCCACCGAAGTGGGCTGTGGACGCTACGTTGACGATCCTCGACGGTGCGCTCGACTTCATGACCTCTAAGAGCAGGTTGGTGAGGAGGAAAGGCGCGAGATAGTCGACGGCGAGGGTCGTCTCGAACCCGTCCGCGGTCTTGCCCGAGAATCTGAAGACCCCCGCGTTGTTGACGAGGACGTGGATCTTCCCGTATCCGTCCGCGAGCTCCGCCGCTAGCCTCCGCACCTGAGCCAGCGAGGAGAGGTCGCAAAGGAGAAGTTCCACGTCAGTGCTCCCGGTCTTCCTGGCCACCTCCTCCTTCGCCGCCTCGCCCTTCTCCTTGCTCCGGCAGACCATCAGCACGCGGGCGCCAGTCCTCGCAAGGGCCAGAGCGGTCTCCTTCCCGATCCCCGAGCTCGCCCCTGTGACGACGCACGACCTGCCTTCGGGCATCGGCTTCCCCGCGCTAGGAGTGGCCGTAGCGGTGCGGGTCCCTGTCGAATGCAGACTTGCATCCGGGGGAACAGAAGTAGAACTCCTTGCCGTCGTGCTCGGACTTTAGCTTGGACTTCCTCTCGTCGACGGTCATTCCGCAGACCGGGTCCTTTGACATGCGCCGTGACGGGAGGCCCCTCTATATCAAAGAGACGGGGGTCAGGGCCGAGCGCGCGGTCCCTTCACGGGCGGCTGGCTCTGCCCCTCGCCGACCCCCCGCTTCCCGTGGTCGCCCGGGCGCTTGCCCCTCCCTGGCGGTGCCTCATCGTGGAGCGACCCGAGCTAGGCCTGACCTGCTATCTGCCCGAGGGTCCTCCCGCTAACCGCCGAGAGGTCGTGCTCTTTGGCGTCCCACCCTGGCTGGGAGTACTCGTCGCGGTGCTTGATGAGCAGCCACGCCTCTCTCGAGCCTCCCAGCCCCGCGGTCCTGACCAGGGCGAACGACCCGCGCAGCTTCTTCCCGTACAAGAAGAACTTCAGGTTCCCTTCCCTGAGGCCCTTTGCGGCCATGCCCTCGGCCTCCTCCCTGCTCGCGGCCTGCCTCCTCTCGCCCCCGGCTACCTCGTCCTCCGGGTCGTACGTCCCCTCGTCCCAGATCATCACGGCCCCCGCCCCGTAGCCGCCCCCCAGCACGCCCTCGAAGCGCCTGTACTCCATCAGGTGGTCGGACGTTGGCATCGCGAGGCGCTTCACGCCGCTGTCCAGGGACGGTCCCTTGGGCACAGACCACGAGGGCATCACCCCGCCCGCCTCGAGCCTCAGGTCGTAGTGCAGGGAGGTCGCCTTGTGCTTCTGCACCACGAACGCGAGCAGCCCCGCCCCCTTCGCCTTTGGGGTGCCGCCGGCGGCTCGCGACATGGGCAGCCTCCTCCCTCCGGGTAGCGTTTTTATCTATCTGGAGGGGTCTGCGGTTCGATGGAGAAGAGCCCCCGCCTCCGCGTGGCCGAGACGAGCTCGAGGTTCGTCGGCCGCGGGATCGCCATGATCGACCAGGCAGTGATGGACGCGATGGACCTCGCGGAGGGGGACGTCATCGAGATCGCCGGCAAGGGGAAGAAGAGCCACGCGGTGCTCTGGGCGAGCTTCCCGGAGGACTACGGCAGGGGGCTCATCAGGATCGACGGCTACACGAGGAACAACGTCGGCGTGGGGGTGGACGACACGGTGAGCATAGCGGCAGCCGAAGCAAAGGCTGCCGAGGTCATCGTGCTCGCGCCCACGGAGCAGCTCAGCATCGAGGGGCTCGAGGAGTACTTCCCGGAGGTCCTCGAGGACCAGGTGATGACCAAGGGAGACTCCTTCCCCCTCAGCATCATGGGGAAGAAGATAGACTTCGTCGTGGAGTCGACCGCCCCTCCCGGCCCTGCCTTCGTCACCCTCGAGACGTCCTTCCGCCTCGGCACGACGCACAAGCCCCTGAACACCGGCGTGCCGCGCATCACGTACGAAGACCTGGGCGGGCTCTCAAAGGAGATCCAGAAGATCCGAGAGATGATAGAGCTCCCGCTGAGGCACCCCGAGATATTCGAGCGCGTGGGCGTCGAGGCGCCCAAGGGGGTGCTCCTCTACGGCCCGCCCGGCACCGGGAAGACGCTCCTCGCGAAGGCGGTCGCCAACGAGACCAACGCAAACTTCTACTCGGTCGCAGGCCCCGAGATAATGGGCAAGTTCTACGGCGAGTCGGAGGAGAGGCTCAGGCAGATATTCAAGGAGGCGCAGGGGAACGCGCCGAGCATCATCTTCATCGACGAGATCGATTCGATAGCCCCAAAGAGGGAGGAGGTCTCCGGCGAGCTCGAGAAGCGGATAGTCTCCCAGCTGCTCACGCTCATGGACGGGCTCGAGTCGAGGGGAAAGGTGGTCGTCATAGCGGCGACCAACCGCCCGGACGCCATCGACCCGGCTCTCAGGCGCCCCGGCAGGTTCGACAGGGAGATCGAGATAGGGA
This sequence comes from archaeon, assembly GCA_021848045.1. Taxonomy (GTDB): domain Archaea; phylum Thermoproteota; class Nitrososphaeria; order Nitrososphaerales; family Gagatemarchaeaceae; genus Gagatemarchaeum. Next base: position 84,599 of record JAJZNC010000023.1, on the reverse strand, counting down.
TACCCGACGAGAAGAGCAGGATGGAGATTCTCCAGATACACTCCAGGGGGATGCCCATGGAGCCAGACGTCAAGCTCGACGAGATAGCCCGCGTGGCCCACGGCTTCGTGGGAGCCGACCTCCAGGCGCTGGTCAAGGAGGCGGCCCTGCTCGCCGTGAGGAGGGTACTCCCTGAGATAAGCCTGGACGAGACGAAGGTCCCCGCGAAGACCCTCAACAAGATCAAGGTGAGGATGCAGGACCTGCAGGACGCGCTCCGCGAGGTCCAGCCGTCCGCGATGAGGGAGATCCTCGTCCAGGTGCCCAACGTGAAGTGGGAGGACATCGGAGGCCTCGCGTTGGTGAAGGAGGAGCTATCCGAGGCGGTCGAGTGGCCGTTGAAGTACGGCACCCTCTTCCGAAAGGGGGACGTCAAGCCGCCCCGGGGGATACTGCTCTACGGCCCCCCAGGGACCGGGAAGACGCTGATAGCAAAGGCGGTTGCGAACGAGAGCGAGGCCAATTTCATCAGCATCAAGGGGCCCGAGCTCATCTCGAAGTGGGTGGGCGAGTCAGAGAAGGGGGTGAGGGAGGTCTTCAGGAAGGCGAGGGCGGCGGCTCCTTGCGTGGTCTTCTTCGACGAGGTCGACGCGATAGCGCCGCGGCGCAAGTCGGGGGAGGTCGACAGCCAGGTCACGGAGCGAGTCGTGAGCCAGCTCCTTACTGAGATGGACGGGCTGGAGGAGCTCAAGGGGGTGGTGGTCCTTGGCGCTACGAACCGCCCAGACATCATCGACGAGGCGCTCCTCAGGCCAGGCCGCTTCGACAAGATCCTGCGCGTGCCACCGCCCGACAAGGAGGGGAGGCTGGAGATACTCAAGATCCACACGAAGAGGAAGCCGCTCGCGACGGACGTAGACCTCACGAAGCTCGCCGACTCGACCGACGGCTACACAGGGGCCGAGCTGGCCGCGGTCGCGAACACCGCGTCGGTCGCGGCGATAAGGCAGTTCGTGAAGGCGCACGGGACGGACGCGGAGGCGGACGCCGAGGAGCTAACCCTGACCATGAAGGACTTTGAGGAGGCGGTCAAGGAGACCAAGCGGAAGGCCGCGAGGGAGCCCGCACGCGACAGGCTAGAGATAAGGTAGCCCTAGTCGTTCAGGAAGCGCTTGATCCCCGTACCGAACATCAGCATCATCAGCCAGAACCCTATGAGGAGCGCGACCAGCGCGTAGCTGCTGTAGAGGTCGAGGGCTATCATGCTCCCCACGATGGCCGTGGCAGCGACGAAGTTCGAGATGCCCCAGAGCACGTTGGTCCTAGGGGCCGACCTCTGGCCGAACGGGCTCCTGAACGTCTTCCCCGCCGCCCCGAATGCGAAGTGAGGGACGCCGTTCCCCAGGAAGAAGCCTGTCAGGAAGTACCATATCAGGAACAGCTCCGCCACGACTGGCGCGGCGGCCCTCGCCCTTATCTGGGTTGCGCCGGCGGACTCGGCTCTCTCCCCTGAAGCGGCGATGCTCGGCGCTTCCCCGGGGGCCCCCCGCGCGCCCGCCTGGCGGCGACCTCCAAGACTTATAGGACGTGCGGGGCGGCTTTCGCCTGATGCCGACCCTGGAGGTGGAAGGGGTCTCGCTCTACTACGAGCGGGCCGGGAGCGGCGACCCGGTCGTCCTCTCCCACGGCGTCCCGATGGACCATCGAGCCTGGTCTGCGCAGGTCGAGGCGTTCTCCAAGGCCTACTCTACTATAACCTACAGCAGGAGGTACGCCTACCCGAACAGGCGGGCCGGAGACCTCGCAGACAGCACCGTGGAGGCCAACGCGGCCGACCTGCGGGGGCTGATCGAGAAGCTTGGCGTCGCGCCCGTCCACCTGGTGGGGCACTCGTACGGGGGGTTCGTGGCGGCGCACCTCGCGGCGGAGCGACCAGACCTCGTAAGGACGCTCGTCCTCGTAGAGCCTGCCATCCCGACCCTCCTCGTCGAGGACCCGGACAGCACCGGCCAGATGTTCTCGCTCCTCCTCGGGCACCCGGGGATCGCGCTCTCCGCGAGGCGGTTCCAGGCCGGGTCGCTCGGCCCGTCCCTTGCCGCCCTCGACAGGGGGCAGGCGAAGAAGGCCGTGCAGCTCTTCGTCGACGGGATACAGAACCGGGTCGGGGCGTTCGCGGAGCTTCCGGCGCCGACGCAGCAGGTGATGCTGGACAACGCGATGACCATAGCAGAGCTCAGGACCAGGATGCCACAGTTCAAGGAGGCCGCCGCCAGGGTGGGCCGCAGGACCCTCGTGATAAACGGCGCCAACACCGCGGTCTGGCTCCTGCGGGTGGGCGAGCTCGCCATGAAGGCGATCCCGGAGGCAGACGCCGCCTCGATCGGCAGGTCGAGGCACTTCCCCCAGGTGGAGAACCCTCAGGAGTTCAACTCGACCGTGATTGGCTTCCTGGCGAAGAGGCGCTGACCCTAGAGCAGCTCCCAGGTCCCGACCGTGAAGGCTTCGAGCGCCGGGGCGTCTACCACGACGCCGATCCCAGGTCCCTCGCCAGGGGCCAGCCTCCCGGCGCGCATCTCGAACGGGTTTCTCACGATGTCCCTCTCAAAGTACCGGTCGTTGGGAGATGTGTCCCCGGGATAGTCGAACTCCGGCTGCGAGGCCAGGGCGACGTTGGACGCCCTGCCGACCCCGGTCTCGAGCATCCCGCCCACCCAGGCGTGCGCGCGGCGCCCTCTCGCCATCCTGGCGATCTCCATGGCGACCGAGAGCCCGCCGACCCTCCCTGGTTTGACGTTGATCACCTCGGCCGCCCCGATCCGGAGGGCGTCCTCAGCCCCCTCCAGGGTCAAGACGGTCTCGTCTAGGCAGATCGGGGTTGAGACCTCCTTCGCGAGCCTGGCGTGCCCTTCCAGGTCGCCGAACCCCAGGGGCTGCTCGAGGTAGACGAGCCCGAACCTGTCGATCTCCTTGAGGGCGGGCAGGTCCCCCGGGAAGGAGAAGCAGCCGTTCGCGTCCGCGCTCAGCGGGAATTCCGGGAGGGCCTCCCGGAGGCGCCTGAGGGCCTCGACCCCGCCCTTCCTCGCCACCTTCACCTTGACCCTCTTGTAGCCGCGCGCCACGGCCTCCTTCGCCTCCGAGACCATCCTGGAGGGGTCCTCCAGGCCTATCGCGATCCCCGTTTCGGCGTACCCCCTGGAGCGCCCCAGCGCCCGGTCCAGCGGGCGGCCCGCCCGCTTCGCCAAGTAGTCCCAGAGCACCATCTCGACCGCCGCCTTGGCCATCTGGCGACCCTCGACCCGTTCCGTCCTCTCGAGGAACTCGTCCGGACTCGTCGGCCCGTCCCTGAGGTGCCCCGCGAACCCCCTGATGTCCCGGAGCGCGGTCGCGTTGTCCTCGCCTGTGAACGAGGGGGTGTCCCCTGCGACGCACTCGGAGAGAGCCGTCACCCCTCCGTGCTCCAGCTCCAGGATGAGGGCGCTCCGCGCGACCGTCGACCCCGCGCTGTTGGAGAAGGGCGACCGGAGTGGCGTCTTGACGTGCCTGACGCGGAGGTGCAACGAGCTCCGAGGCCGTGGCGCCGCCTTTAACGTTTGGGCGGCGGGAATTAAGGTCGAGGGACAGAACCCTTGGCTGACTCTGATTCAGAATGCCTCTAGGCGTCAAGAAGACCCATCGCCGTAGCTCTTTCGACTTGCTCCCTCGTTGTCTTCACGTCGAAACTCCAAGTCCATTGAGCTGCCCAATTCCAACCATTCTCATCCCTTCTCTTTTCTGGGGGTCTTCTGTAATAGGCAAAGCGAACGAATTTGTCAGGGCCGTCCTCAAATGACATCAATTCGATTCGACAGGCGTAATCCCCATGTGGCGAAGAGATGTAGGAAGGCTCTGTCGCCTTCAACACCTTGCCTTTCCTCTTGAACCCATCAGGATAGGTATAGCTTGCATCTTTTGGCAGGTTTGTTATTATGCGTCCCATGAAATTGGGACGCCCCAGCTTGGAATTAAGGCTACACTGGATTAGCGCGATGTCCCGACAGTTAATGCCGCTCTAAGACGCGCCCATGTCCCGAAGAGTTAGGAGAACCGAAAAACGCTTAATACCACTTGTCAGTGGTAATGACCAGGAGAGGACCCCTACGACGAACCAGCGAAGAGCCTCACCCCAGTCGCTCGAGGAGCCGCGTGGGAGGTGGGCGGAGCTGGGACTATGGGCAGACGGCCTCGCGTCCGAGGCGGTCTCCAAGGCCGAGGAGAGGGGCGGCCCGGTCCTCCACGCCGGTTCGAGGCCCCTCGATTGGGAGCCCTCCGTCGACGTCCTCGACTCTTCCGTGGAGGACGCGTTCTTCTTCGGGCAGGGAGGGACTACGTTCCTGGGAGTGGGCGCCGCCTGCTCTCTCGAGACCGAGGTGCCGTCCTTGCGCGGCTACCACCTCACGGGAGACGCGCATGCGGTCAGGGTCGTGGGTGGGTGGGGCTTTCCCGCCCCCGCGGGTCGGAGCCGGGCGGGGATCTGGCGGGACTTTCCGCCCTCCCGATGGGTCGTCCCTGCAGTCGCCCTGACGTCGCAGGGCGGCGGCGCCAGGGTCGCGCTCGTGGTCCCCGCAGCGCCGTCCTCGAACGCGGCCGCCCTGGCCGCCCGCTACAGGAGGCTCCTGGGGGTGCTCGACGCCAGGGGGGCGCCATCGCGCTCGCTCCCTCGCCTCGCATCGTCGAGGAGCCTCCCCTCTGAGGCGCGGTGGCTCTCTCTGGCCGAGAGGCTAGTACGGTCGATCTCCCGCGGCGACCTGAAGAAGGTCGTGCTCTCCCGGTCTGTGGCCCTCAGGTTCGCCGGCGTCGTCCCGCCCTCCGCGGTCGTCGAGAGGCTCGCCTCGCTCAACCCGGGCGCCACGACCTTCGCGGTCAAGAGGAGGGGTGCCGTCTTCCTGGGTGCGACCCCGGAGAGCCTCTTCACGGCGAAGGGCGGGCGGGTCGAGGTCGACTGCCTCGCAGCCTCCTCGTCGAGGAGCGACGACGCAGCCTCCGACGACCTCCTGGGAGAGCAGCTCCTGGGCGACCGAAAGTCGGGCACGGAGCACAGGCTGGTCGTCCAGGCGGCCGTGGCCGCTCTCTCCCCAATGAGCTCGACGCTCGAGGCCCCCCGGTCTCCTGTCCTGAAGAAGCTGGCCACCATCCAGCACCTCTACACGCCGCTGAGGGCCACCCTCCTCAAGGGGGTCGACGCGTGGGCCGTCGCGCGCGCCCTCTGGCCGAACCCGGCGATAGCGGGGGAGCCCAGGGAGGGCGCCGTCCGCTGGATACAGAGTTCCGAGGAGCTCGACAGGGGGTGGTTCTCGGGGGTGGTGGGGGTCGTGGACGCGTACGGCGGCGAGGCCTCCCTCGCCGTGGGGATAAGGTCTGGGATAGTCAGAGGGAGGGACGCGACGATCTACGCGGGGGTGGGGGTGGTCGAGGGCTCGGAGCCGAGGCTCGAGCTCGAAGAGACCGGCTGGAAGCTCGCCGTGATGAGGCGGGCGCTCGGCCTCGAGGGAGGCTGACAGGCACGGACGCCCTCGGGGAGTACGTCCAGGCCTTCGTCGACGGCCTGATCGACGGCGGCTGCAGGGATGCGGTGATCTGCCCAGGGTCCAGGTCGACGCCGATCGCGCTCGCGCTCGCGAGGCGGGCGGGGGATGTGCGGCAGTGGGTCCTCTTCGACGAGCGGTCGGCCGCCTTCTTCGCCCTGGGGGTGGCGAAGAGCTCGGGCTCGCCGGTGGCCGTGGTCTCCACGTCAGGGACGGCCGCCGCCAACCTGCTGCCTGCCGTGGCCGAGGCCAGGCTGGGGCGCGTCCCCCTGGTGGCGGTCACCGCAGACCGGCCGCCAGAGTCGAGGGACTTCGGGGGAGCCCAGACGATCGACCAGGTGGGCCTCTTCGGCTCGCACGCGAAGTGGTTCCAGGACCTTCCGCTGGCGGCCGACCCGGGGCTGCTCGCCCGCTACTCGCGGATTGTGGGGGCGAGAGCATCGCACACCGCCCTGTCCCAGCCTCGCGGCCCTGTCCACGTCAATTTCTCGTTCAGGGAGCCGCTCCTGCCGGACTCGCCCTCTCCCGGCGCATACTCACGGGGAGGCACGCGGGCGGTCGTGGTCGTGGGCGCGAGGGCCTTCGCAGACGAGGCGAGCCTGAACGGGGTCGCCGCCGAGCTGGGCTCCCACGCAAAGGGCCTGATTGTGGCTGGTCCGGGGGAGTACCCCGTGGGGCTGCGGGGTGCGCTATCGGCGCTCTCCGAGCGGCTCGGCTGGCCCCTGCTCGCGGACGCGCTCTCCAACCTGCGGCAAGACGGGGCCGTCAACGGCGGGGTCGTGCGGTGCTACGAGCCGCTTGTCCGCAGCGAGGCCTTCCAGGCGCGCAAGCCTGACTGCGTCCTCAGGATAGGCGGGGTGCCCACCTCGAAGGAGTTGAACCTCTTCTGCCAGGGGGCGACCACCGTCATCCTCGACGACGCCGAAGGGTGGCGCGACCCTGACTTCGCCGCCTCGGCCTTCGTCTTCGGGGACCTCGAGCACTCCGTCCGCTCCTTGCAGAGGGCGGTCGGGGCAGGACCCGGGCCCGACCCGGGATGGCGGCGCGTCTGGGAGTCTGCCTCAGCCGACGCCGAGGCGAGGATGGACTCGATGATGGGGGCGGTCGCGGAGCTGTTCGAGGGGAAGCTGTTCCACCTCCTCTCGAAGATGCTGAGGCCAGCGGCCCCGCTCACGGTCGTGGTCGGAAGCAGCATGCCTGTCCGGGACCTTGACTACTTCTTCCTCCGCGGGAGCAAGAACGTGCGGCTGGTGGCAAACAGGGGTGCAAACGGCATAGACGGGGTGGTTTCCACCGCGATGGGGGTCGCGGCTGCGGAGGGCGACGTCCTCCTCGTCCTCGGGGACGTGTCGTTCTACCACGACACGAACGGGCTGCTCGCCTCCAGGCTCCACCATCTTAACGCGACGGTGATAGTCGTGAACAACAGGGGGGGTGGGATCTTCTCCTTCCTCCCGCAGCACTCTCTCCCGAAGGAGGTCTTCGAGAGGCTCTTCGGGGAGGCGCACGACATCGACTTCTCCGGCGTGAGCACGCTCTACGGCGGGAAGTTCCACCGCGTCTCCGACTGGGCCGGCCTAGAGCGCGCCCTGGGTTCGTCGGCGGGCGCGAAGGGTCTCAGGGTCATCGAGCTGATGGCCGAGGACAGGGAGCGCAACGTCGAGCTCCACAGGGCGGCCTTCAAGGCCCTGGCGGCTCCCCCGGGGAGCGAGGAGGCGCCGGCCTGACTTGCCCACCCTGAAGGGACGCGGGGCGACCCCGCGCGTCTGGTTCGAGACGAGGGGGGGCAGGTCGCGCCCCCCGATGGTCCTGCTCCACGGTTTCACCGGGACGCACCGGACCTGGGACGCGTTGGCCGACCGCCTCGGCAAGACCTGCTTCCTCATAATGCCGGACCTCCCGGGTCACGGAAGGTCAGCGACACAGCGCTCCTCGGCTTCCATGAGCGTCAGAGCGACCGCCGACGCCGTCCTCAGGCTCATGGACGCGGTCTGTCGCGGACGGAGGGTCGCGCTCGTCGGATACTCCCTGGGCGGGAGGGTGGCGCTCGACCTCGCGGCCAGGCACCCTGGGCGCCTCTCGTGCCTCGTGCTGGAGGGCGCATCTCCGGGGCTCCGACTGCCAGAGGAGAGGGAGGAGAGGCGGAGGGCAGACCGCGCACTCGCCCACGATATCGAGCTCAGGGGCCTGGAGTGGTTCGTGGACTACTGGCAGGACACGCCTCTCTTCGCCCACCAGCGGCTCCTCCCTCCAGAGGCCTTCGATGCGATCAGGCGCGACCGCCTCTCCAACACAGCGAGGGGACTGGCGATGAGCCTGCGCGCCGCGGGGACGGGAGAGATGGCCCCCCTCTGGGACGAGCTCGGGGGGATCGCCACGCGCGTGCTGGTCGTGGTCGGGAGCGCGGACCGCAAGTACGCCGAGGTCGGGATGGATATGTGGGCGCGGATACCCGGCAGCTCCCTCGCCGAGGTCGACGGCGCCGGCCACTGCGTCCACCTCGACAAGCCCGCAGAGTTCGTCGACCTGGTCGAGGAGTTCGTCGGGGGCGGCTCCCCTCCTCTCAGGGCGTCCTCGACGCCACGACGGGGAAGGTCACGATGAACAAAGCACAACGCGCTGACAAGGACGGGCAGGACGGCTGGCGGTCCGTCAAGGACTACGAGGACATCCTCTTCGAGCGGAGGGGTGGCGTCGCGAAGCTCACAATCAACCGGCCCAGGGTGAGGAACGCCTTCAGGCCGGAGACGCTCTTCGAGCTCTCGGAGGCGCTCGCCACCGTGAGGAACGACCCGAGCATCGGGGTGGCCATCCTGACGGGGGCGGGCGAGAAGGCGTTCTGCTCCGGGGGAGACCAGAGCGTGAGGGGGCACGCGGGCTACATCGACAAGGCGGGGGTGGCGCGGCTCAACGTCCTGGACCTCCAGAAGCAGATACGTAGCCTCCCGAAGCCGGTGATAGCCATGGTGGCAGGGTACGCGATAGGCGGCGGCCACGTCCTCCACCTGGTCTGCGACCTCACCATCGCCGCGGACAACGCCGTCTTCGGGCAGACCGGGCCGCGGGTGGGGAGCTTCGACGCGGGATTCGGGGTGGGGCTCCTGGCTCGCGCGGTGGGCACCAAGAAGGCCAAGGAGGTGTGGTTCCTCTGCAGGAGGTACGACGCGAAGGACGCCCTCCGGATGGGCCTCGTGAACGCGGTGGTCCCCCTCGCGCGGCTCGAGGCGGAGACGCTGAAATGGGCGGAGGAGATCCTCGAGAAGAGCCCCACCGCGATACGGTTCCTCAAGGCCGCCTTCAACGCAGACACCGACGGGCTCTCGGGGCTCCAGGAGCTCGCGGGCGACGCGACCATGCTCTACTACATGACCGAGGAGGCGAAGGAGGGAAGGGACGCCTTCCTGGAGAAGAGGAAGCCCGACTTCAAGAAGTACCCGTGGATGCCTTGAGCGAGGTCCCCGACTGGCTCCTGTGGCGCTCCAGGGCCTCGCCAAGGGCGCTCGCGCTCAAGGAGGGCGGCGAGGAGACGTCCTACGGGGAGCTCCAGGGGACGGTGAGCCGGCTGGCCGGCGTCCTGGCTTCGCGCGGCCTCAGGAGGGGCGACAGGCTTGCCCTGCTGATGAGGCCCTGCTCCACCTACGTCGCTCTCGTCCACGCGGTCGCCAGGCTCGGCGCGGTCGCCGTCCCGCTCAACCACCTCCAGTCGGGGCCCGAGCTCGTCGCGCAGATCAAGGACTCGCGCCCCGCCCTCGTGGTGCACGACGCGGCCGCGGTGCCCGAGGGGAGCGGGGCAGACATCGAGGACGCCTCGGCGCTCGTCGAGCGCTCGGCCGCCAGGGGGGTCGAGCCGGTCGCGGGGGGGCGCCTGAGGTTATCGGCGACCCACGCGATCGTCTACACCTCGGGCTCGAGCGGCGCCCCCAAGGGCGCAGAGCTCACGCTCTCCAACCTGATGTGGAACGCGGTCTCCGTGGGGCTCAGGGTCGGCGCCTCCTGCGAAGACAGGTGGCTTCTCTGCATGCCGCTCTTCCATGTCGGCGGATACAGCATAATATTCCGGAGCCTCCTCTACGGCTCGGGGCTGGTCATCCACGAGAGCTTCGACCCGGCCCGCGTTTCCGCCTCGCTGGACGACGACCGCGTCACCCTGGTGTCCTTCGTGCCGACCATGCTTACGGACGTCGTGGCAGCGCGGGGGGAGGCGCCGGCGCCCTCAAGCCTCAGGGCGATCTTCCTGGGCGGCGGCAAGCCCCCCGCCGCCCTCGTCGCCGCTATCAGACGCAAGCGCCTGCCCGTCCTGCTGACCTACGGGATGACCGAGACCTGCTCGCAGGTCGCCCTCTGCGACGCGTCGGGGGACGCCTACTCGCCGCTGCTCCCGAGCGAGGTCGCCGTCGCCAGCGGGTCGACGCGGCGGCTCGCCTTCGCGCCGCCCGGCGAGCCCGGGGAGATAGTCGTTCGGGGCCCGACCGTGTTCAAGGGGCTCTGGCGCAGGCCCGGGCCCACGAGGGCGCGGTTCCGGGACGGGTGGCTCCTCACGGGTGACCTGGGCGTCCTACAGCCCGGAGCCGAGGGCGGTGTGCTGGTGCTCGGGAGGAAGGAGGAGGTCATTGTGAGCGGAGGCGAGAAGGTCTTCCCTGCCGAGGTCGAGGCCGCGCTGCGCGAGCACCCCGCCGTGAAGGACGCCGCGGTGGTGGGGGTCGAGGACGAGAGGTGGGGGCAGGCTGTGGCGGCGGCGCTTGAGGCCAAGGGGGTCTCCGGAGGGCGTGCGCCCTCGGACTCCGAGCTCTCCTCGTTCCTGAGGGAGCGGATCGCGCGCTACAAGGTCCCCAAGCGCTACCTCTTCCTCGACGTCCTCCCGAGGACCGCGACGGGGAAGGTCAGGAGGCGGGACGTCCGCGCGCTCTTCGAGGAGGCAGCGCGGCCATGAACGCGGGGCAGCTTCTGAGGCTCGCACGGGTCCCGACCCTCGCTGCCACCGCCGTCCCGATCATCGTCGGAGGGGCGATAGCGGTCCGGGTCGGGGGCTTCAGCCTCCTGAGCTGGATGGACATCCTCGCCGTGGCCTTCCTCATGCAGGTCGCGACCAACACGCTCAACGAGTACGGGGACTACGTCCGGGCAGTGGACACGGCTCCCTCGCCAGGGATCGCCGGTGTGATCGTCTCGGGGGAGACCAAGCCAAGGGACGTCCTCGCGGTCGCTGTCGCGTGCTACGCGGCTGCGTTCCTCCTGGGGACCCTCCTGGTGCTTGAGCGGGGGCTCGTCCTGCTCGTCCTCGGGCTGGCTGCGATAGCGGCCGGGGTGGCCTACTCCGAGGGCCCTCGCCCCGTGTCGTTCACCCCCTTCGGCGAGGTGCTTGTCGGCGCGCTCATGGGCCCGGTGGAGGTCGTCGCGACCACCCTGGCCGCATCAGGGCGGGTGTCCTGGCCGGCAGCCCTCTTCTCCATACCCGTCGGGTTGATGGTGACCTCGATACTCCTCGCGAACAACCTGCGGGACGTCGAGAAGGACCGCGCCGCCGGCAGGCGGACGCTCGCAGTCCTCATCGGCAGAGCGAGGGGGACCGGCCTCCTCCTGGCGCTGTTCCTCGCTGCTCTTCTCTGGTCGGTCCCCGCGTCCCTGATCACCGGGTCGACCTGGGTGCTCCTCGTCTGGCTGGCGCTGCCGGGTGCGGTGCGAACCTACAGGACGCTTGCATCAGGCGAGGCGTGGGCCAGGTCCGTGCCGTTGGCGGCGAGGATGCACGTGCTGGTGGGTCTGCTCCTGGCGCTCTCGGTCCTTCTCATGTGAGCCGCTCAGAGCGTGTCGAGGGCCTTTGCGTCCTCGTCGGCGACCTTCTCGAAGTTCGACTTGGCGGGACCCTTGATGAAGAACCCCAGGGCGCCGAACTCCATCGACGCCTTGGTCGTGATCTCGGTCCCTGAGGGGGTCTCCTTGAGCGAGATCCATATCTTGCTGCCCCTGCCGTCGCCTTCCAGCGTGTCGACCTCGAACTTGCGCCCTGCCACGTCCCTGGTGAGCTTGTTCTTCGCGTGGAGCTTCCTGCCCATCATCTCCATCTGCTGCTCGAGGACGATCGTGTCGCCCTCCGAGCTGACCACCTTGACGTCCTTCCCGAATCCCGGATGGAACTTCGGGAGGTTCTCCGGATGGAAGTAGTAGTCCATCGCCTTCGCGAGGGGTGCCTTCGTCTGCTTCGTGACCTCGAAGTTCGTGGGCATGTCGCTCGCGGGGCCGCCGCGGCATATAAAGAGTCCGAGTGACCCCGGGGGGCGGCGTCTAACATAATAATCTCTCGTTGAGAAGCCCTCCCGCTTAGCACAACTTGGCAGACGAGAAGAGATTCATTCCCAAGACGATGACGACGCAGCACCCAGACAACGCGAACACGCCGCCCTGGGCGTCTTCGACCAACGGGGTGATCGAAGGAGAGACGGAGCTCGACGAGGCGTACATCGCCTTCAGCAAGCTCGCTTGCACCGAGGTCATGTGGGACTCGGAGGGCAAGGACGTCGACACCAACGTCGTGAGGAAGCTGCTGAGCAAGTACTCCGACTACTTCGTGGAGAACGTCTTCGGGGACCGGATCTTCCTCACGTACCGCATCCCCAACCCGCTCGTAGAGAAGGCGGAGCGCAAGATCGTGACGCAGACGCTCCAGTCGATCCCCCTCCAGGCCGACGTCGCCAGCGCCTTCTACCAGAAGGAGACCGTCCCCGTGTCGTCGGTGATCCTGCCTTTCACGACCAAGGGGGCCGAGCTCCTGTGGCTCGACCGTTGCTACGGGAAGGCGATAGCGGGGATAGAGGACGTCTCCCTGGGCGGGACGATGAAGGTGAAGGACTGGGTGGGCTCCTTCATGCCGAAGAAGGTGGACGCGATCCCGCTCGTCGAGGACGCGGTGAGCCTGATGTCGATAGACAGGATAGTCCACGAGTACGTGAAGGCGGTGAAGCCGCAGGTGATGAGGGTGTTCATCGCGAGGTCAGACCCGGCGCTCAACTACGGCCTGATCACCGCCGTGCTCCTGTCAAAGGTAGCTCTCGGGAAGCTCCTCAGCATCCAGAAGCAGACGGGGGTGAAGATGAACCCCATACTGGGTGTGGGCACGATGCCCTTCAGGGGGCACCTCAACCCAGAGAACCTGGACAACTTCCTGAGCGAGTACAAGGGACTCTCTACGGTCACGATCCAGTCGGCCTTCCGCTACGACTACCCTGCCGACGCGGCGGAGAGGGGGATCGCCAGGCTCAACCAGGAGCTGCCCAACGGCGAGCTCCAGGAGATAGCGGAGGAGGACGTCGCGCTGGTCGACGGGGCGATGAAGAAGCTGATCCCGGTCTTCCAGTCGAGGGTCGAGATACTCGCCCCCTTCATCAACTACGTGGCCTCGTTCATACCCACGAGGAGGGCCCGCAAGCTGCACATAGGGCTCTTCGGCTACAGCAGGAGGGTCAAGGGGGTCACGATGCCGAGGGCGATACCCTTCGCCGCGGCGTTCTACTCGGTGGGGATCCCTCCAGAGTTCATCGGGGCGCAGGCGCTCCGGTCGCTGACCGACAGGGAGTTCGACGCGGTCAAGCGCTCGTACAAGTGCATCCAGTACGACTACCGCATGGCCGGGTCTCTGGTCTCGTGGGAGACGGTCCACCTCCTCGTCGACAAGTACGACGTGATGGCAAAGATCACCCAGATGAACAGGGAGAAGCTCAAGACCGCGCTCCGGTACGTGATGGCGGACCTATCGACGATAGAGGAGACGCTCTCGCTGCCCCTGGGCCCCTCCGACAACAGGTCGAAGAAGCACGAGAACTTCGTGAACACGTTCATGATGTCCGCGATGGACGGCGAGCGGTCCAGCGCCTCAAACGCTTTCATAGAGGCGGCCAAGCTCAGAAGATGCCTGGGTTAGGATGAAGAACGGGTCAGGAGCGGCTGGTCGCCAGGTCACCCTGGGCCTCGTACAGATGGCCATGGGCGACGACAGGGAGGCGAACCTCTCGAAGGCGCTCTCCATGGTCGCCGCGGCCGCGCAGAGGGGGGCCTCCATAGTCTGCCTCCCCGAGCTCTTCACTTACAGGTACTTCCCACAGGCGGAGGGCGCGGATGTCGAGCCCGAGCCCGTCCCCGGGCCGACGACCAAGCGCCTCTCCCAGGCGGCGCGGGAAGCGAACGTGACGCTGGTGGGCGGGTCGGTCTACGAGAGGGCGCCGGGCGGGGCGCTCTACAACACCTCCGCGGTCTTCGACGAGAAAGGGAGGATGCTCGGGAGGTACAGGAAGGTCCAGGTCCCCCAGGACGAGGCGTTCTACGAGAAGGACTACTTCTCGAGCGGCAAGGCCTACAGGGTGTTCAGGACCTCGCGGGCGAGGGTCGGGGTCCTGATATGCTTCGACCAGTGGTTCCCCGAGCCCGCCAGGGTGAACAGGCTGATGGGCGCCGAGGTGCTGTTCTACCCCACGGCCATCGGGAGGGTCGACGGGATAGACGAGGCGGAGGGGGACTGGAAGGAGGCGTGGGAGGCTGTCCAGCGGGGGCACGCCATCGCCAACAGCATGGTGGTGGCCGCGGTCAACCGCGTGGGCCGCGAGGGGAGGACGGGCTTCTGGGGGGGCTCGTTCGTATGCGACCAGTTCGGGACCGTACTTGCGAGGGCTGACGAGAGGGAGCAGGTCCTGATCGCGACCTGCGACCTCGAGCTGGGGCGTCAGGTCGAGGCCGGGTGGGGCTTCCTGAGGAACCGCGTCCCCTCGACCTACGGTAGGATCGCGAAGTAGGGTTCCCGATGGCCAGGGACGAGACGAAGACCCCGTTTAGGCTGGGCTTCTCCATGCCGCCCGAGTGGGCGAGGCACGAGTCGACCTGGCTCTCCTGGCCCAAGAACCCGCTCACCTTCCCCGAGGGAGTCCTCCCCAAGGTCGAGGAGGCCTACGTCACCATGGTGGAGGCTCTCGCTCGAGGGGAGCGGGTCGACCTCCTCGTCGACGACGAGCGCGCCGAGGACCGCGTGCGCTCCATGCTCTCCGCAAAGAACGTCGAGTTCCACAGGATCCGCAGCGCGGACGTCTGGATCCGCGACTACGGGCCCATCTTCGTGAGGCGCGCCCGGGGGAAGGGCTGGGAGGTGGGCGCGACCAAGTGGGAGTTCAACGCCTGGGGGCGCAAGTACGACGACCTCCTGTTGGACAACGGCGCTGGGCTCGAGGTCGCGAGGGCGGCCGGCCTGCGCACGTTCGAGCCCGGGGTGGTGTTGGAGGGAGGCTCGATAGACGCCAACGGCAGAGGTTCGCTCCTCACCACCGAGCAGTGCCTCCTGAACAAGAACAGGAACCCGCGGCTCGGCAAGCGCCAGCTCGAGGCGTTGCTGCGCGACTACCTCGGTGCGACCAGCGTGGTCTGGCTCGGGCAGGGGGTCGAGGGGGACGACACCGACGGCCACGTCGACGACATCGCGCGTTTCGTCAACGAGGACACCGTCGTCTGCATGGCTGAGGGGGACGTGCGGGACCCCAACCACGGGGCGCTGGCGCGCGACGCTTCGATCCTATCCGGCCACAGGGACGATGAGGGCAGGAGGCTCGAGGTCGTCAAGATCTCTATGCCGGGGAAGGTGGAAGCGGAGGACGGAAGGCTCCCTGCGAGCTACGCCAACTTCTACATCGGTAACTCGGCGGTCCTCGTCCCGGTCTTCGGAGACGCCAGGAGGGACAGCGCCGCCCTCGAGACGCTCGCCGACCTTCTCCCTGGGCGGAAGGTGGTCCCCGTCCCGTCGAGGGAGCTCGTGTATGGGTTCGGCGGGATCCACTGCGTGACCCAGCAGCAGCCGGCGGCCTAGAGGAAGCCCCAGCTCCGCTTCAACGACGGGGCGACCCTAACGTAAGCCCGCCCGCCTTCGACGCAGAGCTGGGCCTCTCCCCTGACCTCTATCCCTCGCGGCCTCCACGGGCAGACCGTCAGCAGGTCGTCGACGACGAGGGCGACCTTCTTGTTCTCCCGGAGGTTCCTGAACTTCAAGGTCCTCTCCAGCCCCCTCCCAGCGAAGTAGAACGACGTCCCGTCGAACTCGTACGCCACGGGCACCACGTGCGGCTGCCCGTCGGACGCGGCCGTGGCGACCCTGGCAAGCCTTGCCTGGGAGAGGAACCTGAACTCCTCCTCGCTGAAGGAGACCCTACGACCTCTGGCCGTCTCGCCCTCACCGGGTCCGCGGAGGGCAGGGTTGCTATTATCTCCGGCAGTACGCGCGGCGTGAGTTGGTGAGGTCTGTGCTACCGCGGCTGGGACTTTTCCCACCTGACCGCCCATCCCGCGAACTCCGCGAGGATGGCGTGGAGCTCCCAGCCCTTCTTCGTAAGCGAGTACTCCACCCTGGGCGGCGAGTCGGGGAAGACCCTGCGCTCGACGATCTCCTGGCGCTCGAGCTCGCTGAGCCTCTCGGTGAGGCTGGTCGCGCTTATCCCTCCGGTCCTCCTCTTCAGCTCGTTGAACCTTGCGGGCTCCTTCAGCCCGAGGCTGTGTATCACGGGAAGAGTCCAGACCTTGGTCAGCTGGTTCCATGTGCCGTGGACTATCTTGCACTCGTCGAGGACGTCCTGGGTGATCTGCTTGGTCTCGCTCAGCTCAACTTCACCTATGTAGTAAGGAAAGACGACTTAGTATATAAGAGTGATTGACCCCGTTTCAAAACGCGTCAGAGAAGGATAATAGCGGGTAGATGGCCTGCGGTGGGCACTTGGTGTTCGAGATCAAGTGCGCCGACTGCGGTTGCTATCCCTCCGAGTGCCGCGCGAGTCCATCTCCCCGAGGCTGCCCGAACTGCACCTGGGAAGAGTGCTGTTGCTGGGAGGCGGCTGATGTCCCGACGGTCAACCCACCCTCGGAGCCGGATGCCACGAGAAGCTAAGCGAGCCTCGACCGTCGGCCCGGTCCGGCGAATCGATTTTAAGGGGCTGCCTGAGCTCATCCCCGATGCCCTCTGCACACGGGCACGGCAAGGAAGGGAGAGCCACGGCCGAGCTGGAAGCCGCGGCCGCGGTCTACCCTCCCTCTTCCTTCAAGCCCCCGAAGGTCTACGAGAAGGACCGCCGTCGGGCGGTGCTCGTGGTCGACATGGTCGAGGACTTCGTCTACGGCGTGCTGAGGTGCGAGAGGATGGTCCCGAAGATCCCCAACGTCGCAGCTGTCCTCGACGCCTCGAGGGCGAGCGGTGTCCCAGTGGTATACTGCAACGACTCGCACAAGCCCTCCGACTTTGAGCTCAACCGGTGGGAGGCCCACGCGATGAGGGGCACGAAGGGCGCGCAGGTGATACCCGAGCTCGCGCCCAGGAAGGGGGACCACGTCGTGCCAAAGTCGACCTACAGCAGCTTCCAGGCGACGGAGCTCGACGACGTCCTCCGGGGGCTCTACGGAGGGAGGGGGGCGAACACCCTCGTCATCGCAGGGGTGACCACCGACTGCTGCGTCAGGCACACGGCTGCGGACGCGTTCTTCAGGAGGTACGAGACAGAGGTCGTGGAGGACGGGGTTGAGGCCTTCAGCGAGGTCCAGCACCGGGTGGGCCTCCAGTACGTACGCTACTGGTACCTCTGCGGAGTGACCGGCTCGAGGGACCTCGTCAGGCGCCTGCGGTAGCCCCTACCTTCAGCCCCGATATCGCCTCCGCCGCGAGCCGCCCCGCCCGCAGGACGCTCGAGTCCTCCCGTAGCCGCCCCACCAGCTGGATCCCTGAAGGCAGCCCGCCCGATCCGGGGTTCGCCGGGATGCTCAGCGCTGGGAAGCCGCAGAGGTTGAAGACCTCGAGGTTCCTGAGCAGGAGGCGCCTGAGCCGCCCCGCCTCCTTCCCGATGACGTCCTCGATCCTGGGGGCGGTGACGCTGGTCGTCGGGGTCGCGAGCACGTCCAGCCCTTCGAGGAGGCCGCCGAAGACTCGTATTGACTCCAGCCTCACGAGGTCTGCCTCCATGTAGCGGAGGTCGCCGAGCCCTAGCCCCCTCCTGAGCAGGGTCACCACGTCGGGGTTCATCTTGGACGATGCCGCCTTCGACCTCACCAGCTCCTTGTAGAACCACGAGGCCTCCTTGAGCTGGATGACCCCCCTCGCCCTCATGAACCTCTCGTAGTCCCTACCTGTCGGGACCTCCTCCACCGAGAACCTGCCGGACGCCTCCATCCGCCCGAGTGCCCTCCAGTAGTCCCTGGCCACCCTCTCCTCGGTCTCCTCCAGATAGTACCCTGTCAGGGCGCCGACCTTCACCTTCCTGCCGACAGCCCTTCTCGGGGCTCCCCTCCCCGCGAGAGCCTCGAACGAGGCGACCATGTCGGGGACGGTCCTCGTGAGGAGGCCGAGGTGGTCGAGGGTGCCGCTGAGGGGGAGCGTGCCTCCCAGCGACAGCACGCCTATCGTAGGCTTGAACCCGACGACCCCGCACAACGCGGCTGGGACCCTGATCGACCCGCCGGTGTCCGTCCCTATGCCCAGTACGGGTCCCCTCGAGAGCGCGACGGCGACCGCCGACCCTCCGCTGGAGCCCCCTGCCACCCTGTCCGAGTCGTAGGGGTTCCTGACGGGCCCGAAGAGCGACGCTGCGGAGGTCCCTCCCAGCGCGAGCTCGTGCATGTTGGTCTTACCGAGGGGGACTCCGCCTGCGGCGAGGGCGGCGTCCACGACGTCGGCGTTGAACGCCGGGACGAAGTCCTTGAAGTAGGAGGTCGCCGCGGTCGTCCGGAACCCCCCCAGGAAGATGTTGTCCTTTATCGCGAGGGGAACCCCGAAGAGGCCTGACGCCCTCCCCGCCCTCCCCGCCCTGAGCCCCGCGTCGAGCTCCCGGGCGCGCGCGAGCGCCGCTCCGTGCTCCCCTCCGAAGACGGTGACGAAGGCGGCCAGCCTCTTGTCGTAGCTCGAGACGTTCGCGAGCTCCTGCCTCACCGTCCGCTCGCAAGACGTCCTGCCCTCCATCAGGGCGTCGTGGTACTCTGAGAACTCATGCCCGGTCGCGGGTCTCGTTTGCGCCTTTCCCCGCCCGGGCTAGCAATACGCTAGAGAAAAAGGGTGAAGGCACGGCCCCTCTGGCCGTGCCGCCCGGCTCTACCAGTGCCCGGAGGGCCACTGGCCCTGGTCGTGCTGGTCTCCGTGCCCGCCCTGGGCCGGTGGCTGCGGTTGCTGTCCGGCGGCGGTCGTGGAGAACGGCTGCGAGGTTATTGTCCCCTGGCCGGTCTGGAGCACCAGCGTGCTCTGGCCTGGGCTCGAGGAGGTGTCGTAGATCTGTATCGACACGACGTACGTGCCGTTCGTCAGGAGCACCTGGTTGTCCATCTGCCCGTTCCCGGTCTGGCCTGTGACCATGTTCCCCAGGGTGTGGCTCGTCCCGTTTGCGACGAGGACCACGTTGTACTGGGTCAGGGGCTTCGCGGAACGGAGGGCGACCTGCACGCTGAAGACACCTCCCGTCGCCGTTATCGAGGCTACGCAACCTCTCCCCTCTGAGAAGACCGCGCCGCCGTTGGCGGCCTGCCCCACGGCCGTGATCGGGAGCTCGAGCCTTCCGACTCGGCCAGCGGAGCCCGACTGGCAAAGGGTGTAGTTCGCCGTGGCTGACGTCGACGAAGCGCTGCTCGAAGCCGAGCTAGAGGTTGTCGAGGAGCTCGAGCTGCTCGACGTCTGGTTCTGCGCGTACGCAGCGATCCCGCCCGAGATAAGGACGAGCATCGCCGCGACCGTAAGTATCTGTAGCTTTCCTGCGTTCACTTGCATGTTGGTTCGGCCATCCTCTGTCCCCGAACCGATATAATCCACCGCATCCAGGAACTGGAATTCCAGAAGAAATGCAGGACTCCGGCGTCCGGCTCGCGATTCTTTCCAGAATGCTCCCTAGCAGCAGTTCGCGGAGGCCTCGCCGCCGAGCGCCTCGAACCTGAACTCGACGTAGTCGTGCGACGGCAGCCCGAAGACGGATGGGCTCACCGTCCCCCGCACCTCGTAAGCTGGGGCGGACGGTCCCCACGAGGCTATGTAGTTGTTGTCGAACTGCCCTGCCCAGACGGTGTCGTTGATCTCCCACGGGAGGATGACCTGCTGCCCGCCCAGCGTCATCGAGACCTGGTTGACGCTTATCGTGTAGTTCGTCATCGTGAGCAGGTGCTGCTGGATGACGTCCGTGCCCGAGAGGAACGTGAACAGGATCGTCCCGTTGCCGCCCCTGGCCACGAGGGTAGCGTTGTAAGAGGCCGTTATGCTGGCGGTCGCGTTCGAGTACCCGCCCTCGTTGACGAAGAGCGTGCCGTAAAGGGTGCCGTCCTGCGAGGGCGAGAGGGCCACGAAGGCGACGCCTACGAATGCGAGCGCGAATATGATGGCCCCGATGGACAGCACCAGGAGCAGCTTGCCGTCCATCGACTTCGCAGGGGCCATCGCTCGAACGTTTTCCTGCCCCAAAGCCGCTACCTGATTAATATTCCTGAGAGGGCCCGGAGGGGGGCGGGTCTCCCGCGAGACTCCACCAGAACTTCGCCCTCTTGTTGAGGAAACCTGACACAGATGCCTATGGGGGGGCGAGCGGCCCCTCATGCCATGCCAGAGTCGCAGGCGATACCGAGGCCGCAGGCCGCTCAGTCCGGATCGGTCTCGAAGCTCAAGAAGATAGAGGCGTACGCGACCCACCTGGTCAACGAGGCTGTCTCGAAGGAGAAGGCTGGGCGCCTGGGAGACGCGGTCGTAGACTACCTCCAGGCCGCGGACCTCCTGCTCCTCCTCGCGAAGAACACGCAGGAGTACACCCCCTGGAAGACCTACAGCGACAGGGCAATCGCGTGCCAGCAGAGGGTCAGGGTCCTGATCGCGAAGCGGAAGCTCCAGGAAGAGGCGGCCGAGCGCGCCGCTGGCCCCCTGGGCTAGAAAGCCTTCGTATACCCCGGCACCCATGCCAGGCCATGGAAGGCGGGGACCGGGATGACGCGAGGGGGGTGGTCACCGTGATGTCGAGGCCGGGCTGCCACCTGTGCGAGAAGGTTATCGCCGCGCTGCAGGGCCTCGCCCCGGGCAGCGGGTTCGAGCTCAGGGTCGTCGACATCGACAAGGACCCGCGCCTTCACGAAAGGTACTGGCTGGAGATCCCGGTCGTACAGGTCGAGGGGAGGGACGTCTTCGACGCCCGTGACATGGACCTGCGCGGCGGCTACGTGAAGAAGCTGGAGGCCTTGTTCGGCCGACGCTCCTCGGCCTGAGGAGCTCTTATCCTGATGCCCTCGGGGGTCCTTCGCGTACAACTCTGCCCCTGAGCCGGACGAACCTCCCGCATTGAGGCACCGTCCCCTGGCTCACTACCCTCGTCCCCAGCGTGTCCGTGCAGGATCCGACTGACCTCTCGAGGTCGCGTACCCCGATCCCCGGGTAGCAGGAGCGGAACTCCGGCTGCCCGACGGCGTCCCGGGCTGTGGGTACCTCACTTGGCCTGCGTTGAGTAGGACCTCGCGACGCTCCTGCGCCACATGAAGACCCCGAGGACCGCCACCACGATCACGACCGCGGCTATCCCAAGGTAAAGGCCCGTCGAAGACCCAGCCGGCGCGGTGACCGAGCTCACGGAGCTGCTCGAGCTCGTGCTCGTGGTGGGCAGGATCAAGGTCGAAGAGGAGACCGTGCTGGTGGTGGTCGAAGAGGAGCTCGTGTTCGAGCTGGTGCTCGAGGTGGTGCTGGAGCTGGTGGAGGTGCTCGTGGACGTCGAGGTCGACGTAGAGATCGTGTTCGGGGAGTACGT
Source organism: archaeon (assembly GCA_021848045.1). Lineage (GTDB taxonomy): Archaea > Thermoproteota > Nitrososphaeria > Nitrososphaerales > Gagatemarchaeaceae > Gagatemarchaeum. Next base: position 63,301 of record JAJZNC010000023.1, on the reverse strand, counting down.
GAAGGTGGTTACGGCCGTCGCGGTCCCGCTCGGGCCTCCCCACGTCGCGTTGACCGTGTAGGCGCCCTGCACCCAGCAGAGGCTGCCGCCGCATGTCATCGGCCCTCCAGCCACCGTGCTCCCGTTGTACGCCCCCGTCGTGGGGTTGACCGTATCCTCCTGGATGTCCACGGTGGAGCTGTTCGGGTTCATTATCGTGACGATTACCGCGGTCTGCGTCCCCGGGGCCGGGGAGACCGTGCCGCTGACCAGTATCTGTGCGCTGCCGCTGTAGCTGGTCGCGCTCGTCTGGACCGTCACCGCGTAGGTCGCTGCGAGAGCAGGCGTGAACGAGCCCAGCGCGAAGAGGACCGACATCAGGACGGTCGCCTTCAGCAACGAGTTTCTCATTATCATTCTCTCAATCCGGCAAGTACCCATCCGGGTGTATAAGTGTGTTAGAGAGGCGGGTACCATCCTCCGCCCCCTGGCTATCCGCTCAGCCGACTATCCTGCTGATCTTGGAGATGATCTCGCCCTCGACGTGGCGGGTCCAGAGCATCTCGGGGACGTCTACCGCTATGAATAGGATCGAGACGAGCAGCACCTCGACCGCCGCGACCGCCAGGTTCTGCACCCACTTGCCTATCCCGATGTGGACCGAGAAGTCGTTGGGCTCCCCCGTGATCATGATGGTGAACGCCCTGTCGGCGGTGACGATGTCGCGGAGGACGCCTGCCTTTTGCGCCTGTATCACGCGCCCCAGCGGAGGGCTGGCGGACTGGGTCTTGTATCCCTCCGAGCTCAGCTGCGACTGGATCTGCGACGCAAGCTGGTCCAGGTCACGGTTCTTGTTCTGGAATCTCACGACCCTCTCTGAAACCATTGTCTATCTTTTGCGTCTGAGACCGCTGAGTTAATACGGCTTTCTCCATCCTGGGGCGCGCGCCCCCGCCGGCCTCATCCGGCCTTGATCAGGGTCGAGAGAGCGACCAGCCAGAGGACGGTGCATACCGCGACGGGGGGCCAGAAGGCGGTCTTCGACGTCTTGTGGTGGAAGACCATCCCGCCCGCTATTATTCCGAGGAAGCCGCCGAGGAGGGCTGTCAGCCAGAGCGTCCTCTCTCTGATCCTTCCCCTGCCTCCCACCGCGAGCAGCTTGTCCACCCCCATCGTGGCGAAGCCCACCAGGGTGAGCGAGCCGAGCCAGCCCACGAGGAGCAGCGGAGGCACCAGGATCAAAGGTCCCAGCCCGGGAGACGCGGCCGGGGGATATTAACGCCTCCCCGGGCAGCTCCGACGCCTCGAGGGTTTAAAGCCCGCCCCGAGGAATCGCCGGCGTTGTCGGACTCAGAACAGAAGCTGTATGACGACCAGATAGTGATCGTCGACGGCCTGGGGATAACGCACTTCATCCCGCGGCGGCCCTCGAAGGAGGGCGCTGCCGGGGAGAAGGCGAAGCGGAGGGCTTCCGGGGCTAGGGGGCGGCGGAGATCCAGATGACGTTGCCGTCCGGGTCCTCGAGCTGGGCGATCTCGCCCCACTCGGTCTTGGTGTAGTCCATCGCGAACTTCACCCCTCTCTTCTTGAGGTCCGAGATGGTCTTCTTCAAGTCGGGGCTGTAGAAGCCTATCCCGGTGTTCCCGGGCTCGAGCTTGCCCTCGCAAAGGTGGAGCCTGCAGTTAGCCCCCTTGGGCGCAGCCGTGACCCAGTGGCCCTCGACCGAGGTCTCGAAGCCCAGCTTGTCCGCGTACCAGGACGCGGACTTCTTCGCGTCTGACACCATCACCGCAACCGTGAACTCCTTTGAAAGCATGCCCGGCCGCCTGCCGTGCCTGTTTTTCGCCTTTTCGTGTCAGGCAAGGTTCGAGGGCTGTAGCCTCTCCCCGTACCTCTCGGGGAAGACCAGCTCCTCAAGGGGCTTTCTGTTCTTCCTGCCGACTATCCTCCTCTTCGGGTAGCCGAACCCTAGGATGGCCGAGACCCTCAGGCCGTCGGGGATCGCGTAGTCCCTCCGGACGGCGTCCTCCACCACCCCCACGTAGATGCCGGAGGCCACCCCCGAGTCCCAGGCTGCCAGCTCCATGTCCTGGAGAGCGCGCCCGGCGTCGATCATGTTCCCGTTCACCGTCGGGTCGGTGAGTATCATCACGGCAAAGTCCGCCCCCTCCACCCACTTGCCGCTCGTGCTGTCCGCCGCGAGCCGCTTCAGGTTCGCCCTGTCCTGGACCAGGATGAACCGCCAGTGCTGGCTGTTCCTCGAGGAGGCGGTCAGCCGGGCGGCCTCGAGGACCTTCCTCTTGACCTCCCCGGGGACCTTCTTGGAGGCGAACTCGCGCACGTCCAACTTCGTGGCTATGGCCTCGAACGCGTCCACATGGAGCGACCCGGCCGCGTCTTAGTTTAGGGTATCGGTCGGCCTAGCCCTCGACCCGCGCCAGGAAGACCGTCTCTGAGTACGGCCTCTTGTCCCGCTCAGTCCTGTCCTCCACCGGCCTCTCGAACATCCTCTCTACCTTCATCCCGGCCTCGTTGAAGATCCCGGGATACAGCCCCAGCCTGTCGTTCGCGACAAGGAGGACCGGCGAGCCTGCGCGCATCCCGCGACTGACGTTCCAGAGCGACTCCGCCATCGCCTTCGAGTACTCCGCCTTCGCATTCTCTCCCTTACCCCTCGACCTGCGCCCTATCTCGAGGGAGTCCCGCCGCTGCATCCCGTAGAGCTCGTACGCGTACCCGTGCTGCTCGTGATAGTCGATCTGCCCGAGGTACGGGGGCGAGGTGAAGATGCCGTCCAAGCGCCTGCCGCGGAGGCTCCCGGTCGACCCCAGCCTCTCCTCGAGTGCGACCGTCCTCGAGTCTCCCTCCAGGACCACCGACGCGACGGGCTTCCTTAGCCTCCCGAACTCCGCGACCCGCCGGACCGTGTCCCGGGAGTAGGACCTCAGGCGCGGGACCACCGTGGTCACGGGGGTGCAGGTCTTGCCCCTGTGCTTGTAGCACTCGTAGGGCTCCCTCACCGGCTCCCTCGGGGTGGCCAGGTCGTAGTGGTGGACCAGCCTGCACGACCGCGCCGTCCTCGACAGGAGGACCTTCATGAGGTCTTGATGCTCGTACTCGGGGATTATGCTGCGGTAGTAGAGCATCTCCGCCAGGCTCCTGGGCGCGAACCAGGCCTCGAGGTAGCCGCCTCGGCCGTCGCCGAGACCCTCGCCGCTCCTCCCGGGGAACCTCTCCGCGCTGAACGCCGCAGTCCTGCCGGCCGCGTCGGTCAGCTCCCTCTCGAGCGCCTCGGCGTCGTACTCGGCGAGCTTCACTCGGGAGATCATCACGTTGAACTCCGAGACGTCGACCCCCACCGAGTGGAGGCCGGCCTCGCACGCCTCGACAAGCGTGGTCCCCGACCCGGCGAACGGGTCGAGGACGACCTGCCCTGGCCTGAAGTGCCTTGCGAGGAAGTAGCCGACCAGCTGGGGGATGAACTTCCCGAGGTAGGGGTGGAGCCTGTGGACGTGCTTGGTCCTCTCCCGCTCCGGTACGTCAAGGAACGCTATGGGGGTGTCTCCTATCTTCAGCTCCTCCAGCCGCGACCTGAGCCTCCTGTTCCACCCGTCGACGTACCCGAGCAGCTCAGACCTGGATACCCTAAGGCCCCCTGCGGCCGCCCTCTCGACCTCCCTGCCGCTGGAGTCGTACCTCTTGAGCCTGTTGTACTGGACAAGGTATGAGATGTTGCTCTGCGTCTTCCCGACCAGGGCCGCGGCGTCCTGGAGCGAGATGAACTCCTCCTCCCCACGCTGACCTCCTCGGGTCGGTCTCTTCGCCAAAGCGCGACCTTCCGCTCGGACCTGGTTTTTCTATTAAACGTGACGCGGGGCGCGGGGCGAGCGCCCCGCCAGGAGGCGGCGGTAGACCTGGAAGACCACGGCCACCGTCCCGATGACTACGAGGGGCGCGAAGAACCCGGGCCCCTCGGTCACCGCCAGGGGGTCGACAGCCCTGGAGACCACCCCGGAGAGGCCGTACTCGAGCGCTATCATCCCGGCGACGAAGACCGGGCTGAAGACGAGGCTCCTCCCGAACGCCCCGTAGAAGACCAGGACCGTCCCGGCCACGGAGGCCACGAAGAGGAGCGGGTAGACGGGGTTGACGCTGCTGAAGCAGGACGCCTGGAACTCTGACCCGGGAGGAGCCGCGGGGAGGCAGTGCTGCACCTGGAGCGGCGTCGTCCTAGGGAGGACGGCCATCAGGTAGGCGCTCAGGCCCAGGACGGCCGCCCCCGCGCCCGCGATGTTGACGGATCTCCACAATCCGAGGGCGTCACCGCGTGCCTGAATCTAAGTCCTGCGCCGGCCGCCCCGGCATGGCTGCGTCAAAGCGAATTCTGGGTCCCGCCGTAGCGCTGACGGGACCTCACCGCAAGGTACACCACGAGGTTGTAGACCATGCTGGCGAGGCCGCCGAAGGCCACCAGGACGACGATCAACCTCCCGACAAGGTCGTTCGACCAGAACATCGCGAGCCTCAAGGAGGCCGGGACCATCGCCGGGAGACGCGAGAAGTCGAACGGGAACCCTTCCAGGAACCACAGCGCCACTGCCCCCACCAGAGCCCCCTCGAGGGCGGCGAACGGCCTGAGGGCGTTCCGCCTCCCGTAGACCGCCCTGGCCAGGGGGACGGCGACCGCGAAAGCCCACGTCCCGTAGAAGAGCGCCGCCTCCGACGGCCCGAACCCCCGTGTGAAGAACCCCGTCCCCTTCACCCCGTTCTCTGCGAAGAAGGCGAGGACGAGCACCGAGACGGCCGCCCCGGCAACCTCCCAGGACCTCTCTAACAGCCCCAAGCGGTCTCCCTCGGCCTGGACCGTCACCACCCCTCCTATCCACCCCCAGTCCTCCCCCGACCGCCACCACCCGGCCAGCCCGGCCAGCACCAGGAGGACTCCGGACGCCAAGAGCACCACCGACGCGACCAGGATGTCCAGGGAGAGGTAGAATACGCCCCTCAGCCCTGGCAAGAAGAACGCAAAGAACGATACGAAGACCAGCAGGACCCAAAGGACGAAGAGGGCGGCGCCAGCGAGGAGCAGCAAGATGCCAGGGATGAAGCGGCGGGCGTCCGGTCCCCATTCCATCACACCGGCCGGGGGTCGCCTTCAGATAAAGTCAAGGATGGAGGCGCGCACGGCGCCGCGCCGCCCCTTGGAAAGGTTCATGTTGAGCCGCGGCGGCCAACCCCACGATGGAGCCCGACCAGGCGGAGACCTGGAGGCGCGCCCTGCTCAGGTTCAGGTCCGAGAAGGACAGGTTCCTCAGCGCGAGCCCCGAATCTCCGTTCGTACGTTCAGGCCTCCGCTTCGACGGCCTGAAGTACTTCGACCCCGACCCGGGCTTTCACTTCTACGCGGTCCTTCTGAGGTATCCGTCCGAGACGAGCGTCGTGATGGCCGCGAGCGACGGGGCGCGGCAGCTCTACAACCGGGTGGGTCGGTTCGACCTGGAGGTGGGCGGGGAGGCGGTCAAGCTGCAGGCGTACCAGTCTGCCGAGAGGGAGGACCGGAGCCTCTTCATGCCCTTCAGGGACGCCACGTCGGGGAAGGAGACCTACGGCGCCGGGCGATACCTTGAGCTGGAGGTCACGCACGACGACCGCTACATCGTGGACTTCAACTACGCGTACTCGCCCTACTGCGCCTACGACGAGGGCTACACGTGCCCGCTCCCACCGCAGGAGAACTGGCTCAAGGTCTCGATAAGGGCTGGAGAGAAGAGTTACCGCGAGTGACCGAGTCCGCCAGCAGGGGCCAGAGGTCTTGAGGGCGGCTGAGCTCGACCCAGGCAGGGCGGTGCTCATCTCGCTCTCGGCGTCGCTGGCGATCCTGTCCAGCGCGGCCGCGTGCGTCCTTCTCCAGGACGTCGTCCCGTCTGCCCCGGGCCCAGCGTACGCCCTCTTCCCCTACGGGGACGAGCTCGTGGCGATAGGGCTCACCGGCGGGGTGGTCCCCCTCCTCGTCTCGCTGGCGATCGTGGCGGTGTGGGCCGGGCGGCGCGACGGATGGGCCGGCGTCTCCCCGTTCCGGAGCCGGTGGTACTGGCTCGGCGTTGCCGCGGTCGCCCTGGGAATCACGGCCTTCTTCAGCGCCTCGCACGCGCTGTACGGCGGGCTGGGGCTCTCCAAGACGTGGGCGTTCTGGCTCGTCCTGTTCGGGTGCGTGGCGGGGGTCGGCTACTGGGGGCTCAGAGGGAGGCTGCTGGGGCTCGTCGCCGGGACCGCGGAGTGCTACGTCATGGGGACGGTCGCGGTCTTCGGGAGCGACCTGATCAGGACGCTCGCGGGCCTCGCGCGCGCCCCGGGTGCCGCCGCTGTCTGGGGAGGCGGCGGGCTGCTGGACATACTCTTCTGGTTCGGGCTCTACATGGCCATCTCGTTCGCAGCCTTCCGGGGGTTCCTGGCCATGGTGTCGGGGGCCGCCCGCGCGCTTCTCGCCCGCCTCGGCTCCGGTCCAGCTAATTAGCTGGTAAAGCGATGCCATTACCATGGAGGCGCGGAGGGCGGCGGCTCTGGTCGCGGTCCTTCTCCCCGCCCTCCTCTACTCGTTCTACCGCTTCTCCATCGGGGCTCTGGTGCCTTCATTCGAGGCCACCTACTCGATCGGCGACGCCGTGGTCGGAGAGATCGTCTCCGCCTCGGTCGGGCTGGTCGCCCTCGGGGTCTTCGCAGGGGGAGTCCTTGCGCAGCGGCTGGGTGACGCGAGGACCGTCTCGGCCGGCCTTGTCGCCTTCACGGTGTCCGAGGCGCTGGTCCTCGCCGCGCCCGCTCTCTGGGAGTTCTGCGCGGTCTTCTTCGGCGCGTCCTTCGGCATAGGCCTTGTGATCACCCCGAGCTACGGGGTGATCGCCCGCCTCCTCCCGGAGAGGCGGGGGCTGGCGGTGAGCCTCGTGAGCGCAGCCTACAGCTCGGGCGGGTTCGTGGGCCCCTCCCTGGCAGGCTACCTCGCGGTCTACCACGGGTGGGGCGCCACGTTCCTCGCCCTCTCCCTCATCGGAGCGGCGTTCACGGCGTTCTTCGCGGTTACGAACCGGGGCTCTGGGGGCTCCGGGGCGGCTGCCGTCCCGGTCTCCTTCGCGGCGGCGGTCAGGAGGAGGCCAATCCTGGTCCTCGCCATCGCAGACTTCTTCGCGGACCTTGGGTTCCTCGTGTTCGTCTCGTGGACCCCCAAGTACCTGATATCCTCGTTCGCCGCCGCCGGAGGGGCGGCGGCCACCCTCGACACGGTCTTCGGGGTCGGGGTCGGGCTCGGCGGGTTCGGGGCACTCGCCGCAGGGGGGATGTTCGACAGGCTCGGCGGTAGGAAGAGCATCCTCGCCTGCGGGGGGCTGTCGGCCGCCTCGTTCGTAGCGCTCTACCTCTCGCGGCCGCTCGCGATAGCACTGGTGATCGTGCTCTTCGCAGGGTTCTTCGCCAACACCTTCTGGCCGCTCTTCACAGCGATGGCGCAGGTCAGCGTCCCGCCCGAGCAGGTCACCTCCGCCACGAGCGTGGTGCAGACCGCGGGGTTCGTAGGGGCGTTCCTGGGCCCGGGGGTCGCGGGCCTCCTCGGAGGCGCGACCTCTCCCGCGCTGCTCGCCACCACGGTCGTCCCATACGTGGTCTTCCTCTCTGTCGTGCTGGCCGCGTACAGGGACCCGCCTGCGAGGGCGAGACGCGCGTAGACTCCCGCGTCGCAGCCCGGCGATAGAGCTAAAATGAAAGGCCGGGCCTCCCCGCTCGATGTCGTCAGGCGGGCCAGTCCAGTACGCGCCGCCTGCCCTCCCGCTCGTGGGCCCAGACACGAAGCCGCCGGCGAACGCGAGCTTCACGGCAGCCCAAGCCGCCGACTACAAGAACGGAGCAATGGCGGGATACTGCCAGGGACTGAACGCGGGCAGGATGGTCGGCGAGGCCGACGGCCGAAACACGAGCAGTGCGCACGCCGACCCCAACTATCCGCGATTCTTCATGGACCGGCTGGACGCCTCGGGCTCGCAGCCCTTCGCTCCAAAGCCGCCGTTCAACCTCGGATTCGTCATCAACCTCCGCTGGGGATACGACGACGGCTACGCCTTCGGAAACGCGATGGGGCGCGCGAGCGCAGACCTCGCCCTCGCAGCGCTCTACAACGACCCGGCAGCGGTGGCGGAGGCAAACGACAGGCTCCAGGGGGCGATGGACGAGTTCACCAAGCTCTCCGACCAGTACTGCCAGGTTCCGATGGTCTCGGCTCCCGGCCAGAGCCAGGGGCAGTCCGCCCTCGCCCAGACGCAGGCGGAAGGGTCAGGATACCCTCCGGACGTCGTAGACCAGATCAGGGAGATGTGGAGCGAAGCCCAGGCCGAGGGGTACGTGCAGGCCTCCACCGGCGCGATCGCCGACTCCACCGCCGACGTGGGGGCGGTCGCGACGCAGCTCGCGGCCCTGGTCGGCGAGGCTCCGGCGCCCATCGCCCAGGCGGCGAACGAGGCGGCCGCATCGGCCGAACGAGACGCGCAGGCGTCGCAGGGGTTGGCCGCGGCGTCCGGGCAGGACGCCCAGGCGGAGGCCAAGAAGGCGGACTCCGCGGCGGCCTAGCCGAACCCGCGCCGGGCGGTCACCTTATAGGCCGCCTGGCCAGGAAGACGCTCCCGTTGATAGTCGAGGCCGGCGGCAGAGGCCTGACCGCGACCGCCCAGGGGCCCGAGCTCCACGCCCGTTGCCCGGCGCCACCGGAGGGGAAGCGCGTCCCGTCGATGGTGATATTGCCCGTCGGAGGCTTCCTGATCAGGAACCTCAGGCGCCTCCAGGAGTACGAGGATATCGTGAAGCTCAGGATGGGGCTAGACACCGTCCTCCTGGTCACAAGCCCGGCGCTCATCCAAGAGGTGCTCGTGACGAAGCAGCGGGACTTCGTCAAGGGGAGGTTCCTCCAGAACACCAAGAAGGTCTTCGGAGAGGGTCTCCTCACCAGCGAGGCAGACTTCCACCACAGGCAGAGGCGCCTGATCCAGCCGGCGTTCAACCACGAGCGGATATCGGCCTACGCCGAGACGATGATGGAGAACGAGGAGCGGGTCACGGGCTCGTGGACAGACGGGCTCGTGGTCGACGTCCACGAGGAGATGACGAGGCTGACGATGTCGATAATCGCGAAGTGCCTCTTCGACAGGGACGTCTGGTCCTCCGCGAGGACCATGTCGGAGGACCTCACGAACGTGATAGAGTACTTCGAGGTCCTCTCGAGCCCCGTCGCAAGGCTGCTCGAGGCTCTGCCTAGCGCGAGGAAGTACCACCGCTCGGTGGCGCGGGTCGACGAGTTCGTCTACCGGATGATCGAGGAGAGGCGAGCGATGCCTGCCGACGCGGGCGACCTCATGTCCACGCTCCTCGCCGCGAGGGACCGCGACGGCTCCGCGATGGCCGACTCGCAGGTGAGGGACGAGGTCCTCATAACGTTCGCGGCCGGGCACGAGACGACCTCGAACGCGCTCTCCTGGACGTGGTACCTCCTCTCCCAGAACCCTGCCGTGGAGGCCAAGCTGCACGAGGAGGTCGACGCCGTGCTCGGGGACGGGCGGCCAGCCCCCGACGACGTCCCGAGGCTCGGGTACGCGACCAGGGTCCTCACGGAGTCGATGCGCTTGTATCCTCCAGCCTGGATTCTCGTCCGGCAGGCGGTCAACGACGTGTCGCTGGGGGGCTACCTCGTCCCCAGGGGCTCCAGCCTCGTGGTCAGCCAGTACGTCGCACACCACGACCCGCGGCTCTTCGCTGACCCCGAGGCGTTCGAGCCGGACCGGTGGACCGACGCTATGAGGGCGGCCCTCCCGAGGTTCGCCTACTTCCCGTTCGGCGGGGGGGCCAGGAGCTGCATAGGCGAGCCTTTCGCCTGGATGGAGGGCGTCCTGCTGCTCGCTTCCATCTCGCGGAAGTGGAGCATGGCCCGCCTCGGCGGGCGCAAGGTGGAGATGCTCCCGAGGATAACGCTCAGGCCGAAAGGCGGCCTCCAGATGAGGCTCACCCGAAGGTGAGCCACCTGATCCGCTCCTGGCGCCCCGGGAAGGGGGTTCCGGGTTGATCGGCAGAGAGGGCGCGTCGACCGAGGACGAGCCCGTCGACGTCTACGACGACAGCGGCAAGAAGGTGGGGGTCTCGACGAGGCTGGAGGCTCACAAGAAGGGCCTCTGGCACTACAACTTCCACTGCTGGATCGTGACCCGCAGGCACGGCGGCTCCCTGCTCTTCCAGCTTAGGAGCGAGGCCAAGCCGTCCTTCCCGGGCCTCCTCGACAGCACCGTCGGAGGGCACTACTCGGCGGGGGAGCGCCTCAGGGAGGTCTCGCGGGAGATCGAGGAGGAGATCGGGGTGAGGCCGGACCTCGAGGAGCTCGTCCCGATCGGGAGCCGCGTAGACGTGGCCCACTACGACGGGGTCTCCAAGCGGGAGGTGGCGCAGGTCTTCCTCCTGAGGAGCGACCGCCCCCTGACCGGGTACAGGCTTTACCAGGAGGAGGTGCGCGCCCTGATCGAGGTCAGGATCGAGGACGGGCTGAAGCTCTTCTCCGGGGGCACGAAGAGCATAGCCGCCCGCGGGGCGGAGTGGGACGAGGCGCGGCGGGGCTGGAAGGAAGCGACCGTGCGCCTCAGCAGGAGGAGCTTCGTCCCCAAGATGGACTCCTACTACATGAGCCTCTTCATCGCCGCCAAGAGCCTCCTGTCGGGAGAGCGCTACATCTCGATCTGACTCCCCGCGAGGGGCGGCCGGCTGGCCGGTCCCGCCCGGCCCGCGGGGGTTGCGATTTCTTCGGAGGGGCGGACGACGGGGGGCGTTCAGCCCGCCCGCCTTCCGCCGACCATCTTCCCTTGCATGACGAAGGAATTTGGTGAGCAAGAACCGGCGGGCCGAGCTATAATCGATTGTGATTCACTGGTCTGAATCAGAGATGTCGACGACTGGTCCACGCCGCTACCCTGGGCTGGTCTCGACCAGCTCCTGTTCGACGAGCGACCCCGGCTCTGGGCCCGCGGCCGCCGCTCCCTATGCCGAGCTGAGCAGGCACGCCGAGCCTACCGAGGCGGAGGGAGACGAAGAGGAGGCCGCTGAAGGAGGCCACCCACGTGGACCTCCCCTGGCCGCCTACCCTCGCAGAGGGCGGGACATCCTACCCTGCGTTGGCGGTCTCCCTCTTCGTGGTGGAGGCCAGGTGAGGCGTCCCTCTAGGAGTTGGGCTCTGAGCGCCCGGCCCGCGGCTCCCCCGTCCTCGAGAGCTCCTTCCCGCGGAGCGAAGATGCGAGGGCTGCCACGACCGAGAGGCCGGCGCTGACGTAGAATGCGTCCCTGAGAGACGACATGAAGGCCTCGGCGATGGTCGTGGGGAACCATGTCAGCCCGGTCAGCGTGGCGACCGTCTGCGGGCTCATCGACGACGAGATGCTTGCGGGTAGCGATGCCAGCATCCCGGATACGGGGTTGTACCCGAGGAATGCCGAGAACATCGACTGCGTGGGCGAGATGGAGGCGAAGTACTCGGCCACCTGCGGAGGGGCGCCCGCCTGGGCCAGGGACGACGACATCGCCTGGGGGAGGCCGGCGGAGAGCGCGACCACCATCACCGCGAAGAACATGGATATGCTGGCCATCATCCCGGTGTTCTGCAGGGTGCTCCTCATCCCAGCGGCGACGCCCCTGTGCTCCCTCGGCACCGAGTCCATGATCGAGGCAGTGTTGGGGGATGCGAACATCCCCATCCCCAGTCCCTGGGCGTAGATCAGGACGGCGAACTCGGGATAGTAGAAGTCGTAGGGGAGCTGGGCCAGCATGATGAACGTGCCCGCTGTGATGAGCATCCCCAGGGTGGCCAGCCCCCTCGCCCCGTACCTGTCAGAGAGCCAGCCGCTGACGGGTCCCATCGTGATGAACCCGGCCGAGAGCGGGAGGAGGTAGATGCCAGCCCAGAACGGGGTGTCGGAGAAGCTCACCCCGTGCAGGGGGAGCCAGATTCCCTGGAGGAGGATGCTCAGCATTATCATGACCCCTCCTCTTGCCGAGGAGGCGAGCAGCCCCGCGAACGCGCCCGTTGAGAACGTCCTGATCCTGAAGAGGCTGAGCCTGAACATGGGGTACCTGACCCTCCGCTCTATGAAAGGGAAGGCGACGAGGAGGGCCGCTCCCGCCGCTATCCCGCCCACCACGTACGGGTCGCCCCACCCCATCGACGACCCCCCGAACGGGAGGAGGCCGTAGGTGAGGGCCACCAGGATCACGGTCAGCCCCGCGGCGAACGTCACGTTGCCCCAGATGTCCAGCCTCTGTCCCCTGGTGATGACGCCCACCTCCTTAAGCTTCCAGTAGGACCAGACCGCCCCGACGACGCCCACGGGGACGCTGACCAGGAAGACGTCCCTCCAGAATATCGTCGCGAGGGTCCCGCCGACGACCAGCCCGATGAACGAGCCTGCCAGGCTCGCGATCTGGTTGATGCCGAGCGCCCTCCCGAGCTCCTTCTCTGGGAAGGCGTCGGTGATCAGCGCCGAGCTGTTGGCGAAGAGGAACGCGGCCCCCACTGCCTGCACCATCCTGAACGAGATTATCTCGACCGCCCCCAGGTCGCCGGTGCTCGGAGTCAGGTAGACCAGCACCGACCCCGCGGCGAATATCGCGAACCCGAGGTTGTAGAGCCTGACCCTGCCGTACATGTCGGAGATGCGGCCGAATGTGACGAGGAGGGTGGCCGTGACTATCATGTAACCGAAGAGGATCCATATGAGGTACTGGAACGAGGTCATGGGGTCGAGGTCGATGCCCCTGAAGATCGCGGGCATCGAGATCAGCACGATCGTGCTGTCAATCGACGACATCAGGACGCCCATCGTGGTGTTGGAGAGGACTATCCACTTGTACTGGACCACGGCAGGTCGAGGGGGGCGGAGCGCGGGGCGTATTTAGGACGCGGGGTGATTCTCATCATCGAGAACGGCCGCCGGGCTCGACCTGCGGTGCACCTGGAGGCCGACAGCCACGATCGCCATCCCTGCCGCCGCCGCCAGGGTCACGCCGTAGGGGTAGGCCCCTACCGAGAACGGGAGCGCGGAGAGGCCGCCCACTACAATGCCCAGGTGGGCGACCCCCTCCCCGCGCCCGACGCCCTCGAGGTCCGCCTTCAGCTCCCCGCCGAACCTAAAGACGAGGACGAGGGCAACGACGACGCAGACGAGGCCGACGAAGAAGACGTAGGTCAGCTCGGAGTGGTAGTCCCCGAGGGTGAGCAGGAGCCCCACCTCGTCGCCGACGAGCCCACCGCCCAGCCCGAAGACCGTGGCGTAGAGCCTGTTCAGCGAGGGGTGGAAGGACGCAATCCCGAGCCACCCCGCGACCACGACCATGCCCAGGCCGTACCAGAAGTGGTGGAAGTGTATCCCCTGGTTGACGACCACGGTGTCCGGGTAGGCGGTCGCGAACGCCCGCGCCCCGAAGAAGGCGACCATGAACCCCGCGAGCGCAAGGAACGTCCTGCCGTAACCCACCTTGACGCCTGGCACGGCCTCCATTCGGGGGCGCTCGATTTAAGAGGACCAGCGCGGGGCGAGCCGATGCGGTTATCTGCCGGGGCGGTCCTCCTGAAGGCGGGTTGGGGTCAGCCTCTCGCGGGGCGCCGAAGGCGCGCGGCCTCGCTTCCGCCCCCGCTGCGGCGCAGCGTGCGCCCTCTCCAGGCCGTCCGGAGCGGCCCCTCGGCGTTACCCTCCTCGCAGCCCTCCAGATACTCGGCTCGCTGATAGAGATAGGCGTGGGCCTCGCGTTCGGTATCTTCGGGAGCGCCCTCCTCATCCTCGGGGCCCTGTCTCTTGTCTTCGCACTCGCGCTGCTCTCGGGGCGCAACTGGGCGAGGATCCTCATGCTGGTGGGGGCGGTCCTCGACATACTCAGCATAGTCGGGATCGTCTGGGGGGCGATCCTCCTGTACTACTTCACGCGCAGGCACGTGGTCGAGTACTTCAAGGCCACGAACGGCTAGGGACGCCCGCCGCTCAATCCATGGCCCCGACGAGGTCTGTCGAGGCCACCTCGAGGATCGGGATGTCGAGCGACTGCGCGTCGAAGGAGGGCTTGGACGAGGACGACGAGCGCCCTGTCATCCGGTTGAGCGTCACGTACTCGCCCTCGATCTTGCTCTCCGACGAGTAGTAGGGGAGAATCAGCCCCCCGGAGAACGGGAGTACGAAGAAGTAGAGGTGCTTTGCCCCGCGCTGCATGTGGTTGAGGAACGGGGCGGGGGACATGCTGACGAACTTGACGAGGTCGTCTAGCCTGCTGTACCTTATTGAGGTGGTCCTCGGCGTCTCGGCCAAGTCGGCTTGGGAGGAGATCGGAAGGCTAAATTGTCTTTCGGCCGGTGGCCAGCAGCGGTTATACGTGCGGTCCTGGGCCTCCGCTGCGGATGAGGCTCGGGTTCGCGCTCCGGTCCACCGTCTTCCATCCGTCGCTCATCCCTGAGGCGGCGGCACTGCTAGACCGGGCGGGCGTCGATGAGGTCTGGTTCCCGGACGTCGGGGGTTCTTTCGACGCGCTCGACCTCTGCGCCGTGGCGCTGGGGGCCACCCGCAGAGCCCGCTTCGGGACGGGGGTCATCAGGGCCGGGGAGCAGGACGCAGCCCGTCTCGCAGTCCGCGCGCGCACCCTTGCAGAGTCCTCGGGAGGCAGGTTCGTGCTCGGGCTGGGTGCGGGGAGCGCGCGCGGGCCATCTGCGGTGAAAGCCGTCGCCGACCTGGCCGCGGACTTCAGACGCGCCTACGGCACAGGCCATCCGCCCGTCTTCTTCGCCGCTCTGCGCGAGGCGATGCTGCGCGAGGCGGTCCTGGGGGCGGACGGCGCCATACTGAACTTCTGCCCGCCCTCCTACGTCTCGAGGATCCTGCCGGGCGAGAGGCCGCGGGGCTTCACCGTCGCTTGCTACGTCAAGGTCTTCTTCTCAGAGCGAGGCGACGCCGACGCCAGGAGGGCGCTCGTCGAGGAGGTCTCCTCATACGACCGGTACCCGGGCTATCACGCGATGTTCAAGGAGGCGGGGCTCGCCGGGCCCATCGCACTGCTCGAGCCCGGGGCGCGCGACCTCCCCGACCCGATCCTGGAGTTCGTACGGGCCAATCCGTCGCAGCGGGAGCTCGAAGACCTCCTGGAGGCGTTCTCAAGGGCCGGCGTGGACGTCCCGGTGGTCTACCCCTACGTCTCGGGAGGGAGAGCCTACCAGGTCGGGGTCCTGGAGAGGCTTTCGGGGCTCGCAGCGCCGACTGGCTGACGAGGAGCCCGGCGGCCTACGAGCGCGGGGTCGATGGTCTCGTTGCGGTCCCCCTCCTGACGGGGAGCGTCCCCCTGGCCTGGAGGCTGGCCACGGCTGCGATCGTCTTCGCGTCCCTTATCTCGTTCGTAGCGAGCATCCTATCGACCTCCAGGGCGTCGACGGCGTGGACGGCGATTATCTCGTCGGCCTCCGGCATCTGGTCCCGCCTCTCGAGCCCGGTCGCCAGGAAGAACCTCATCAGCTCTGTGCTCGACCCAGGGGAGAGGTAGGCCTCGAACAAGGGCTCGACCTTTCCGGCGCGGTACCCCGTCTCCTCCTCCAGCTCCCTCTTCGCGCATCCAACCGGGTCCTCGCCGCTCTCCATGTGCCCCGCCGGGATCTCCCATATCGTCCCGCCCGCCGCGAGCCTGAACTGCCTGATGAGGACGAGCCTCCCGTCGTCGAGGAGCGGGACGATGGCCACGGAGCCTGAGTGCTCGACGAGCAGCCTCGAGCTCCGCCTGCCGGATGGCATCCTCACGGCCACCCTCCGGACGGTGACCACCTTCCCTCGCGCTACAACCCGGGACGAGATGACCTTCTCCCCGTCCTCGGGGGCGGGTCCGACCATGGCAGGCCGTAGGCCTTGCGGGGATTAAAGCAAGTCCGGGGCTAGCCGAGGGACGACCGCGCGACCCTCTCGAGAGCCTTGACCCTGGTGGGGTCGAAGCTAGGTCGTGCGCCCGTCAGGGCACAGCCTCCGTTCGAGAGGTTCACGCTGACCAGCGTCATCTTGCTTCTGAATACCGCGACGCTCTCCGTCGGCCCCATGAACTCGTCGGCCGTGTCGTCGATCTTCCTTACCAGGTCCCAACGCCTCACGAAGAGGCGAACCTTGCTCTCAGGGATGAACGTGTCCGCGCCCTTCTTCGCCGATGTGGCGAGTATCTCTGCCCCGCTGCTCACCACTGCACAGAACATGATGTCCTCGTCTGCCGCGCAGAGCGCGTCGGCGAGAGCCTGGGAGGAGCCCGACCTGAGGTTCATTCTCTCCTGCCCGTGCCCCTCGATATCTCTATGCTCGCCCCAGACCCGCTGAGACCGTTCGAGACCATCTGCGCCAGTGGGTGCGTCTTCCGCACCGCGCCCAGGGCGAGCTCGCCGAGCGGGCAGCCAGATTCGCTGGGTGAGAGACGCGGGTGCACCCTGTCCGCGTAGGGGCGCTCGAGCTTCAGCTTCACGGTCGCACCGTCCTGCTGGACCCTGGAGCCCATACCCCATCCCTTCAGCAGCTCGCAAAAGCCGTCGACGCCGTCCGGCGCGCGCCCCCTCTCGCCGAGGGCGCCAATGAGGTTGTCCGTGCTGTAGGCGTAGAGGGCCGCGCTCGGTGAGCCTCCGATCATCTCCTTCATCTTGTCCAGGTTAAGCCGCAGGAAGTCGTGGAGCATCACGAGGTAGTCGAGGTCGACGAGTATCTTCTTCCCGCTCTTCCGGTCGGGCGCGGTCTCTGTCGTGGAGGACAGGACGGGCTTCGACGATATAGGGATTCTGAATTCCAAGACCATCCGTCATGGTGCGTTTGCTTCGGCAACCCTGGTTGGCCGCAGACCCGCACCTCCCGCGCCGCCGCCGGTCGTGGATCCCTCATGGCCGGGTTCTCGATTCCTCGGTGGACCTTCCTTCGGCGCATTCTGGATGATTGTCAGCCATCGGTTCTCCCCCTGACCTATCACGGCGGCCTCGGCTGGAGCACAAGCAAAGCCGAGGAGGATGGTCCCAAGGAATGAGCCAAAGTCATAATCGGCATCGCATGCGAGACAGAATAGAAAGACGGAAGCAAGACCACCTGCGCCTACACGCTTGATGGGCGAATCCTCTGGCTCAAAGGCAGGGCCCCAGAATGTCGCGAGACTCCAAGAGGCTGAACGATTGCTTGCGTCCACCGAAACTTACAGGAGGGCAATCGGGGGGGGGGGGGGGGGGGGGCGCCGGCCCCCCGGGAAAACCCGTGGCCCCAACCCAAAAATATACGGGCCATCCTACAAACCTTCCA
>JAJZNC010000023.1:0-45973 GCA_021848045.1 archaeon | reverse complement strand
GGAGACGGGGGCGGCGGGGGGGGGGGGGGGGGGGGGGGTTCCGCCGACGACTTGGCATAACCTGTGACCGCAACCCTAAAATATATGGGCCATCCTACAATCATTCGAGTCCTGACTCGAGCAGGGCGGACGACAAGCCCGGGGACGAGGCAACTCTCCCCGTGGGACTTGCGGAATTTCGCATCTTGGCCGGCAAGGTGGTTTGTCCTATAAATTCCGGGGCGCGCCCCGGGCTATGGGGCCACGGAGCCGCTCCACGAGATCGCTGAACTCGGCACTCCTCCGGGCTCTCCACCTCGGGAGAAGCCTGCTCCGGGGGCTCAACTTCTTCACGTAGGCGATGCTGACGTCCCAGTCGTGGATGGACCCGAGAGCGTCCTGGACCACCTCCAGGTCGGCGGCGGCCGCCGACCCCTTGGGCGCGACCGACTCTGCGAGGTAGCGAAGCCTCTTGATGTCGATCCTCAGCCTGTGCAGGTCCTTCATGTCAGACGGGTCCTCCACCACCGCCGGGACGAGCCCGTCTACCTCCGAAGAAAGGCGCGCGGTCACCTTCTCGAGCCTCCTCAGCAGCCTTCCTGGGTGGGCGTCGCTCGCGGCGAGCGGGGGAGCGTCGAGCTTCGACGCGGAGGCGACGGCGTCACGGGCTGCCCTGACCGCGTCCTTGCGGGTCGCGGCAGCCAGCTCAGTGAGCGCCCTCTCGCCGCCCGGTTCGCGCGAGAGCTTCGCCCCGATTATGTCCATGTCCCTGACCTCGCCCGTCGTCTTCATCACCCTCCTGTACCTCTCCTTGAGCTCCTTGCAGGCCCTCCCCGCGCGTACCCTCCTGGGGAGGAGGGCTAGGTGGGCCTCGGCCCGCCTAGTGGCTGTCCGGGCGGCGTGGACCTCCTCCTCCCCGGGGCTCTCGATCAGCCGGGCATAGTCCCTCGAGACGGCCTTCAGGCTCGCCCGGTAGCTCCTGACGAACTCCGCCCCGTCGACACCTGTGCGTCCCCGTGCCTGGCGCGGGCGGGCCTGCGCTCTCACGAGGGTTGAGAGGCCTCGGCGGTATAAGAACCGAGAGAACCGAGTCTGCCTTTCTCGGGCTGCAGGCCTTTGTGGACTGGTCCGAGCGCATTCGGCAGGTTGAGGCGTAGGGCTCGCCTATCGTCGAAATTTCGTATGTTATATCGTCAAACAGCTAAATAGCTTTAGCGCCAAATATATTGACGCATGACGAAGGAATCTACGAAAGGTATTACCAAAGGATTAAGGAAAAGTCTGAAGAAAACATTTAGCAACACATCAACACGTGCAATCGCACTAAGCCTTCTATTCCTCTTTTCGGGAGTAGGCGCTTCCATGCTGGTCAACCCCGTCGGCGCGGTGCCCAACACCGCGGCGCCTAGCGTGGCCGCGGCCCCGTCCGCGGCAGTCACGACGCCGCTGTCGCAGGCCGAGGCCAACTGGGAGTACCCCAACGGGAACGCCTTCGCCCAGGACTATAACCCCCAGAACCAGATCAACGGCTCGAACGCCCAGTACCTTGGGTTGAGCTGGATCTACCCGCTGCCTACCCTACCCACGACCCTCACCACCCTAGGCGGACTCTACTCGGGCGTGAGCGTGCAGATGTCGGTGCTCGTCGTCAACGGCACCGCGTTCGCCACCACCGAGTATGACGAGGTCTTCGCCTTCAACGTGGCCAACGGAAACGTCCTCTGGACGTTCACCTCGCCTCTGGCTCCTAACCAGACCGCAGGCGAAGCCACAGGGCCGGTCCCGCTCCACTCCCACGACGGCAACGAGTGGTTCACCACCTCGACCTTCGGGGCGGGCGTGAGCGGACCTACGCTGTGGCTCCAGGGCCAGAACAACAGGGTCTACGCCATCGACGCTCTCACAGGCCATGAGGACCTGAACTTCACTGACTTCACGGGCCTCGCGATGGTCCCCGGCAACAACCCCCAGAGCATCTACAACGGCATCGGCGCCTCCAACATCGTCATCAACGAGAAGCTCGGCATCCTGGTCTCCGGCCACGACGCTGAGACGGACGCGGACAACGGCAGGGGCTTCTTCGCAGGTTGGAACATCAACACCAACCCGCCGCAGCTCATGTGGGTGACCCCAGACGTCCCGCCCCAACCGGGCAGCGGCGTCCCGCTGAACCCGTACTTCGCCCAGCAGGAGATCGCCAACATGACCGGCGCGTCCACCTTCTACCCAGGAGCAAACGGCTCTACCAACGGCTACACCACTCCGTGGGAGACCGCTGGCGGAGTCCTGCACAACGTCAACAACGACATCGTGGTCAACTGGAAGGGCCTCTCCTCGACACAGCTCAACGCGAGCCTGTACAATGACTGGGGACAGTCCTACCAGACCGCGCAGTGCCTCGCCATCGACGGCGGCGGCTCCACCGGGTCTACCGGCTCGGGCTGGGGCGGCGCGTGGGTGGTCGGCTCTGGACAGACTGCCGGCATGGTGTTCGTATCGACCAACAACAAGGACCCGTACGTGGGGCCCTGCACACCCGGACCTGACCTCTGGTCGGCGTCAACCCTGGCGCTCAACATGACCACCGGGCAGATAATCTGGGCGTTCCAGGCCAACGCGCACGACCTCTGGGACTACGACTGCTCGTGGTACCAGGCGATAGCCAACGAGACCATAAGCGGCGTCAACACCGAGGTCATCCTCAAGACCTGCAAGAACGGCTACCTCTACGAGATCAACGCACAGACCGGCAACCTCATCTGGGCGTGGAGCCCGCCGAGCAACGGCGTTGTGACACCCGGCCAGGCAAGGTGCCCAGAGTGCTACATGTGGAACCCGCTCAACGCCTCTCAGATGGCGTTCGAGTGGCCATCCGACATGTTCGCATGCGCACCCACGTACAGCATCTCGTGCATCAACGGCCCACCGTCTTCACAGCTTCCGTACTACTCCTGGCCGTCTGCCATAGCCGGCTTCGAGGGTGAGCAAGCCTACGACCCTGTGACCAACCAGATATACGCCACGTCGCACCTCGTCCCAGCCTTCATCGGCTACCTAGGCCTGAACTCGACGACGTACTTCACGTCGCCGGGCATGAACTTCGGCGAACCGTGCCCACAGTGCGGCACCATCAACAACAACTCCACCACATGGGACATCAACGCAGCCAACGGCAACATAGTCTGGCACTACACCAACCCCTCAGAGGGATACCGCGGCAAGACCGTCGTTAGCGGAGGGCTGGTCTACCTGACCGAGTCGTCGGGTGACATCCTGATGCTCAACGCATCGACCGGTCACCTGGTCCGCGACTACTACATCGGCGCGCCGATGGACGAGGGCGTCTCGTTCGGAGCATCTCTCACAGGACAGGAGTACATCCTGCTCTCCGTGGGAGTGTGCGACCTCGAGGCCATAACCACGTGCCCGGGCACGACGCCTGGTGACGTGATGGCCCTCACCCTCCAGAACGTGCCTCCACCGTCCACCTCTGGCTCCACTACGACCGTAGTGTCCACCTCCACCACGACCGCCACAGGAGCGGTCAGCACGTCCACGTCAGTCAGCACAACCACAGTCGTCTCTTCCTCGGGAGGAGGGGTCGGCGCAGTGACCTACGGCATAGCAGCGGTCGCCGTGATCTTCATCATCGCAACGGGCTATCTTGCCATGCGTGGCAGGAAGCCCGCCTCCTAGGTTTAGGAGACAGCACAACCACACTAGTGATGACAAGCGGGTCCTCCCGCCGCGAGGCGGGAGGCCCGTCTCCTAGTTTTTCTCGGGCAAGATTCTGTGAAGGCAGTCCCTCCGACCGGCGGTCGTTGATTCGGCAGGTCGCCGCGGACCATCCTCAAGCGCCGCGCCAAGACATTTATCGAGAGCCAGCTGCCAGAGTGTGGATGACAGAACGGCCCTCACAGGCCCAGCCCCCTCCGGGCAGGGGGGCGCGGGTGTTCTACGCCGTCAGCGCCATCGCGGCCGTGATGGTCGTCGGTACGGTCGGCTTCCACCAGTTCGAAGGGATGGGCTGGGTGGACGCGTTCTACTTCGAGAGCATGATAGCGACCGGGCAGGGTCCTCCCATCACCCTTGTGACGAACGCGGGCAAGGTCTTCGCTTCCGTGATGGCGTTCGTGTCTGTGGGCTCGGTGATCAGCGCCCTCCTCATCACGCTCGCCCCGATACTATCTCAGCTCTGGAGGGAGGGGATCGAGAGGGCGGAGAGGGACGCCAGGCGAGTAGAGAGGGAGCTCGCCGGGAAGGACGACGAGAAGGCCTGAAGGGTGCGTCACCGCTACTGTGATCCCGAGGACCGTCGACTGGATTGGACATCTCCGTTTCGCCCGCGGGGGAGGGGCTCCAGCTCACTTTGGGGCACGCCATTCTCACCCCTCGAGAAGCGACCACCCTGGCCTTTCTGCAGGCTCTCTGGGATTGCGACATTCTCGCCAAACATAGGCTATCGTCGACATTTTCGTAATGCGTAAATAGCTTGGACTGCCAATATCGCGGTGCCCAAGATGCAGGTACCCCCAGAGCGCAAGGACGAGCAGATTCTGGCGATGCTGTATTGCAACTCAAGGGCCTCTCTCAGAGAGATAGGGAGGGAGGTAGATCTCTGCGCGAGCGCGGTGCGAGCGAGGATCAATCGGCTGGTCGAGTCTGGAGAGGTCCTCCGGTTCACCACTCGGGTGAACCCTGCCGCCTTCGGATTCCAGGAGCTCGTCTTCTTCTCTTATCAGGACAGCCAGGTCAGCGAAGAGACCAGGAGGATGTTGCGTGCGGTCGGGAAGCCGATCGCGCAGGGCGAGACCATAGTGGGGTACACGTGTGTGCTGAAAGCGGTTACCATGGCGGACGGGCCCATGCTGAGCAGGCTCGCAGGACAATCGGACATGGTGAGGGCGACCGAGATGGGGGTGCGGTGGAATCCCGACAGTCGACTCTCGACCACCGACCTGCTGATCATCAGGTGCTTGTTGTCAAACCCTCGGGCCTCAGTTGATGCGATCGCAGAACACGCGTCCGTGAGTTCGAAGACCGTGAGCCACAGGCTCGAGGGCCTCCTCAGCGACCACGTCCTGGCGTTCAGGGTGGACGTAGACGCGTCGAAAGCGGGGTTGGTAGAAGGGCTCCTGCTCATCAGGCTAGGCGAAGGCGCTCCCAAGGCGACGTTCGGCAGCATCGACGAGACGCTGAGGAAAGGGATGCTCTGCGCCTCCCACATCAGATTCGACAGAGATTTGGTCGCGACTTACTGCTGCGCCGGGACGGTGTTCGACATGGGTCCCAGCTTGAAAAGAATCCGCCTTCTGGACGGGGTGGTGGACGTCACCGCGCACGTCTTCTCACAACTATCATTCGGTCATGAGTGGGTCTTTGAGCAGATAGGCGCTCGATTGAGCTCCGGGATGAAGCGTCCCGGCAGGCCAATGATCCAGCCCATACTCTCAGCCATTGACTGACCTGTCCAGGGTGCCTATCGGTCTTCGGGGGGAACCTGACTTCCGGTTTGTTCGTTCCTACGTAAGCTGTTGGAACGGTGACTTCCGTTCCGTTCGGTCTCTCGCACACCCATTCTAAAAGGGGCTCGCGCTCAACAGTTTGGTGTTGAAGAACGAGACCGAACGAAGGCTTAGGGTGGGGCTTGGAAGGGTTCTGAGGAGAGGAGTCCGCAACACCAGGTTTCGAGCGCTCGCGCTAAGCCTTCTCTTCCTCGTATCTGGAATTGGTGCTTCGCTCCTAATCAACCCTGTGAGCGCGGCGCCCAATTCCGCGTCGCCCACCGCGGTCGCGGCTCAGTCAGCAGCTGCCACTACGCCGCTTTCTCAAGCTCAGGCCAACTGGGCATCCCCGAACGGTAACCAGTTCGGCCAGGACTACAACCCTCAGGACCAGATCAACAGCTCCAATGCCCAATACCTTGGCCTGAACTGGATCTATCCTCTCCCCTCGGAGCCCACCTCGCTTAATGCGATCAGTAGCTTCTTTTTCCCAGGCGTCGGAGTAGATCCTCTGATAGTCAACGGTACGGCGATTGTGATCACCCAGTTCGACGAGGTCTTTGGGTTCAACGTGGCCAATGGGGAGCTCCTCTGGACGTTCGTGTCACCTCTGATTGCGAACGAGACACTGCCATCCGGCGCGGGGGCCGTCGGCCTCCACGCCCACGACGGCACCGAGGCGTTCACCACCGCCAGCTTCGGCAGCGGGGTCTCGGGTCCGACGTTCTGGTTCCAGGCTGGCAACGTCAAGGTCTACGCCATCAGCGCATTGACCGGAAGGGAGGAGATGAACTTCAGCGACTACACCGGTCTGAGCATGGTCGCCGGGAACAACCCGGTTGCGGTGTACAGCACTACTGGAGCATCGAACATCGCCATCAACCAGCAGCTCGGAATCCTCGTCTCAAGCATGGACCAGGGAATCGCCATCGCCGCGGGCAGGCAGTTCTTTGCGGGCTGGAACCTCAACAGCAACCCGCCCGTGGAGCAGTGGATCACCTACACCACCCCGCCGCAGACACAGAGCAACGTCCCCTTGAACCCAAGCTTCGATATCCAGCTAATCAACAACATGACCGGCGCGTCCACCTTCTACCCAGGCGAGAACGGCTCGACCAACGGCTACACCACTCCCTGGGAGATTGCCGGAGGGGTCCTGAACAACGTAAACAACGACATCGTAGTGAACTGGAAGGCCCTTTCGCAGAGCCAGCTCAACGCGACGCTCTACAACGACTGGGGGTACGTAGACCAGTCGCCGCAGTGTCAGGCCATAACCGGAGGCGCATCGACGGGGGCCACAGGTGCCGGATGGGGCGGCCAATGGGTGGTCGGCTCGGGCCAGACCGCAGGTATGGTCTTTGTAGACACCAACAACAAGGACCCATACGCTAGCCCCTGCACCCCAGGACCGAACCTGTGGTCGGCGGCAACGCTGGCGCTCAATATGAGCACGGGCCAGATAATCTGGGGGTTCCAGGCTAATGCCCACGACCTCTGGGATTATGACTGCTCGTGGTCTGAGACTATGGCCAACGAGACCATAAGCGGCGTCAACACCGAGGTCATCCTCAAGACCTGCAAGAACGGCTACCTCTACGAGATCAACGCCTTGACCGGTGGCCTCATCTGGGCGTGGGACCCGCCGAGCGGCACCGAGTCGCCGGGGCCTAGCAGGTGCCCTGTCTGCTACATGTGGAACCCGCTCAACGCGACTCAGATGAACTTCGACTTCCCGACCGCAATGACCAACTGCGCGCCCGCCTTCACGACCTCCTGCATCACAGGCCTACAGCCTCCGACCTTGCTCTGGCCTTCCGAGATAGCAGGATTTGAGGACGAACAGTCATTCGACCCGGCGACGAACCAGATTTATGCAACGTCGCACTTGGTCCCATACTACACTGGGTACGTTCCGGCGAACGCGACCACTTACTTCACGTCGTTTGGCGGTGAGACTACACTTCCGTGCCCCAACTGCGGTGTCATCTACAACAATTTCACCACGTGGGACATAAACGCCGCCACCGGCCAGATCGGTTGGAGCTACTCTATACCCAATCAGGGATACCGCGGCCAGACTGACGTCAGCGGCAACCTTGTCTACCTGGCCGACTCTTCGGGTGACATCCTGATGCTGAACGCGCAGACGGGCAAGCTCGTAAGAGACTACTACATCGGCGCGCCGATGGACGTCGGCGTGGCGATCGGAGCCTCTGTCAGCGGCCAGGAGTTCGTCCTCGTCCCTGTCGGC
Source organism: archaeon (assembly GCA_021848045.1). GTDB lineage: Archaea > Thermoproteota > Nitrososphaeria > Nitrososphaerales > Gagatemarchaeaceae > Gagatemarchaeum. The sequence goes on along the minus strand of JAJZNC010000023.1, from coordinate 38,236 downwards.
ACGTGCAGCCTGGAGGCAGTCACGACCTGTCCTGGATCTACGCCGGGTGACATCGTCGCCCTTACGCTGGCTGCACCGCCGCCATCGAGCGCCACAACGTCGACCACCACAGTGACCAGCACGACAACCTCCGTCTCGGCGTCCACCATCACCGTGTCCGGGGCCGGGACAACGACCACAACCACGGCGACCATGACAGTAACGTCGACCTCCGGATCGGGAGTGGGCTCCACGACACTCTATGGAGTGGTCGCAGTCGCCGTGATCTTCATCATCGCGACGGGCTATCTTGCCATGCGTGGCAGGAAGCCCGCTACCTGATCTTCACAGGTCGTTCGCCCTGAGTCAGGCATCAAGCCCAAAGACGTGGAGGCAGCGAGTCGAGCGATTTGCGCGCCTTGCCGGCTCGAATTGGACTCCGATTTGCTCATGGGCCCTCGGTGACGAGTTCGGCTGCGGTCGCGTTGAAACTCGAATGCGACGTCTGAGAAGCGAAACTCACGCCGCCGACTGAGACGTCCGGCTTCTGCTTTGGTTGTCCCCACGAAACACTTGGGAAGCTCGGTTTCGAGTTTGTTTGGTCTAACGCTAACCCGTCTTAAATGCGATGCTCTGTCTCTAACGTGCATCTTGACTGAGGTCGTGAGTAAGAGCGTCAGGAGAGCTTTCGCCAAGGCAATGAAGAAGGGACTTACCAACACAAGAATCCGAGCTCTAGGGCTCAGCCTCCTCTTCCTCGTATCCGGTATCGGCGCTTCGCTTCTCATCAACCCGATCGGCGCAGTGCCGCAAACCGCGGCGCCTTCAGCGACCGCAGCTCCGTCCCCCGCCTCCGCGACGCCGCTCACGCAGGCAGAGGCGAATTGGGAGTTCCCGAACGCCAACCAATACGGTTGGGACTACAATCCCCAGAACCAGATCAATAGCTCGGACATCCAGTCCTTGGGGATGGGGTGGATCTATCCAATGCCGGAAGTCCCCGTTGCGCTCAGCTCACTGCCTGCGAACTTCATTCCTGGTGTCGTCCTGGGGATGGACTTGTTGATAGTAAACGGGACCGCGTTCGCGATCACGGCGTTTGACGAGACGTTTGCATTCAATATCGCGAATGGGAACGTGCTGTGGAAGAACACCTCTCCGCTTGCGGTAAACCAGACCGTGGGTGAAGCGACCGGACCTGTCCCGCTCCACACGCACGATGGCAATGAGTACTTCACGACCAGTAGTTTCGGCAGCGGCGTGAGCGGGCCGACCGTTTGGTACCAGGGTGACAATAACAGAGTCTACGCCCTTGATGCCATCACCGGACACTTGGAGTTGAACTTCACCGACTTCACCGGCCTTAGCATGGTGCCCGGCAACAATCCCCAGAGCATCTACAACGGCGTCGGCGCGTCCAACATCGTAATCAACCAGCAGCTCGGGATACTGGTCTCCGGACACGACGCTGAGCTCGACGCGGACAACGGCAGGGGCTTCTTTGCAGGTTGGAACCTCAACAACAACCCGCCGACCCTCATGTGGGTCACTCCAGACGTCCCACCCCAACCGGGCAGCGGCGTCCCGGTGAACCCGTACTTCGACCAGCAGCTGATCGGCAACATGTCCGCAGCATACACCTTCTACCCGGGAGCTAACGGCTCTACCAACGGGTACACCACTCCATGGGAGACCGCAGGCGGCCTCCTCATGAACACCAACAACGACATCGTCGTCAACTGGAAGTCGATGTCCGCGGCCCAGCTCAACGCGACCCTCTACAACGACTGGGGTCAGTCGTTCCAGAGCGCGCAGTGCCTCGCGATCGACGGCGGCGGCTCGACCGGCTCCACGGGTGCCGCATGGGGCGGAGAATGGATCGTCGGCTCTGGCCAGACCGCGGGATTGGTCTTCCTGGGCACCAACAACAAGGACCCGTTCGTCGGGCCTTGCAACCCTGGCCCTGACCTCTGGTCGGCTTCAGTCCTGGCCCTCAACATGACGACGGGCCAGATCGTCTGGGGTCTCCAGACAACCACGCACGACATCTGGGACTACGACTGCTCCTGGTGGCAGGCTCTGGCCAACGAGACCATCAACGGGGTCAACACACCAGTAATCCTGAAGACCTGCAAGGACGGCTACCTGTTCGAGATTAATGCTTTGACAGGTGACCTGATTTGGGCCTGGGACCCACCGAGCGGAATTGAGACACCAGGCCAGTCAAGGTGTCCAGTATGTTACCCTATGAACCCACTAAACGCGTCCCAGACGGGCATAGATTTCCCATCCGCACTCCTAAACTGCGCACCTAACTACACCAGCGCCTGCGAGAGAGGCCCTCAGCCTGACTTCCTCCAATGGCCTTCCGAGCTTGCGGGCTTCGAGGACGAACAGGCATTCGACCCAGCAACCAACCAGATCTACGCCACGTCGCACGTAGTCCCCAGCTACATGGGCTACATCGGACTTAACTCCTCAACCTACTTCACCTCGGTAGGCGAAGGCGGAGTACCTTGCCCCAACTGCGGGACGCTCTACAACAACGCAACCACATGGGACATCAACGCTCAGACCGGCCATCTTATCTGGCATACCGTCACCGCCCAACTTCAGGGATACCGTGGTCAGACTGACGTGAGCGGAAACGTCGTCTATCTGACGCTGTCGTCGGGAGATATCGTAATGCTCAACGCACAGACGGGCAATATGATTCGCGACTACTATGTCGGTGCACCGATGGACATAGGACTCTCAATCGGGGCGTCTGCGAGCGGCCAGGAGTTCATCCTTGTGCCGGTGGGCACGTGTAGCTTCTCCGCAATCACGACGTGTCCGGGTAGCACACCGGGCGATATTATAGCGCTGACGCTGCAAGGCATCCCGCCTTCGACATCGTCGGCGTCAACAACCACAGTCACTTCCACATCGACCACGACGGCAGTATCGGTCTCGACCGTGGTCTCCACCAGCGGGTCGATTACCACTGTCACGGCCGCCTCCAGCGGGGGAATCAGCCCTGGCGTCACCTACGGCATAGCTGCGGTCGCAGTGATCTTCATCATCGCGACGGGCTATCTTGCCATGCGCGGCAGGAAGCCCGCCCCCTGAGTCCTCCCGGGGCGGATACCGTGGAGGCCAGCCACTCACCGCTGAAGGACGTGAAGATCGCAGGCCCGGCGTAGGCCGCGCCCAGGCTCTGCTAGGGGGCCTTGTTGCGCTTGGCTCTTAGGTCTCCGGCGATGAATTCCATACCGTTTCGTCATGCAAGGGGGAGGGGAGCCGGAGACCGGAGCCAAGGTCGTTGGGCAACCCCTTCACGCGGGCTCATACTATATCCATCGGGCGTCTGGAGGCGGCGGGTTGACGCGGATCGCCTTCGCCACCGACATCCACCGGGACGCGAGGATATTCCCATGGCTTGAGGCGGTCGCGCGCAAGTTCGACCTCGTCGCCGTCGGCGGCGACATCGACTTCCCCTACCTCGGTCTCAGGAACTACAAGCTCAATTTCGCCCTCTACAGGCTTAGGCCCAACGCCTTCCAGGACGGGATTCTGAGGTTCGCCGCACGGGAGCCCGGCAGGCGTGTCGTGGTCGTCCAGGGCAACCACGACAACCCCGACCCTCGGGCGTGCAACGGCACGGCGCTCGAGATCGCCGGCCTCGCGGTGGGAGGGGTGGGCGGGTCGCTCCCCACCGGCGCAGGCTTCCCCTTCGAGCTCGAGGAGGGGGGCTACCGCTCCGTCCTTCAACGGCTCGGGCGCGTGGACATCCTCGTCGTCCACCAGCCGCCCTACGACACGAGGTGCGACCTCGCCTACACCGGGAGCCATGCGGGCTCGAAGGCGGTCCGAGAGTACGTCGAGCGCGAGGCCCCGACGCTGGTGCTCACGGGCCACATCCACGAGAGCCCCGGCGTAGACCGAATCGGCGGGACCACCGTCCTCAACCCCGGCCCCTTCTTCAAGGGACACTACGGAGTGGCAGACCTCGCCGAGGGTGGGGTGACAGCGAGGGTTGTCGACCTTTCCGCGAGCGCGCGGCCGTGAGTCCCCCCTTTAAGCTCCGCAGCCTTGCTCGACCGAATCGCGACCCGACAAGGGGTCGAAGACCAATGCGGGTGAGAGGGAGCCTAGGACGGCGGGGCTCAACCAGAGCTCCTCCTTCGGTCATCAGTTCAGAGAGCTCCTCGACGAGCTGAGGGCGAAGATCGAGGTCTAAAGTCCTCGGTCGAGAAGAAGGAGAACGAGGGGTTCGTCGTCCGCGTGGCAGTAAGGGCGTCGTTCGGTACAAGGAAGCCAGACGGAACCGAGGAATTCTGACCACACCCTGGCGTCTCAGCCTTTACCCGCGATAAGCCAGGGGACTATCGCTCCCCTGTATCCGAAGCGGCAAAGGTCGTGATCGGGGGCGTCAAACGGTTCCTCGAGACGGGCGGGCCGCCCATGGTCAGTTTCGTGCCGTTCGACAACGTGAGCCTTCGCGCCTACGAGCAGGCCGCGGCGGGGCTGTGCTGACGCCATCTGGAGGGCTTGGCTCGTCGTCAGGCCTCAGGAACGAGGCTAGTTCGCTACGAACGACCCATCGAAGGGTAATGAAAGAGGAACCTTCTGTCCACACTTAAGACAGCGGGAATGTCCAGGAGCTAAGGCCGAATGAGAAATCGCGTGGTATTGGCGGTCTTGGTCCCATTGGTCCTCTCTTTCTCACAAGGAGGCGCAGTCCATGCGGTCCACGCAATCACGTGCTCTGAGCCATGCTGGATCCAAGAGAGGGCTCCGACCTTCGGTAGTTTCGGCGCTCTCCAATCAATCGCAATTAGCTACACTAATGCAGCGAACGGAGGCTCCATCGGGATTGTCTTCGGCGTATTCCACAACTATGCGGGCCAGACGGTCGGAAGCTCCACCGCGACTGTGATGCTTCCCGCCGGGGGGAATGGAACGGCCCAGATAGTGGAGTTCGGTCTTCCTGCAGGCGCGTACTCGACGACCCTGCTTGTCGTTAGCCCCAGCGGCCTCGCGCTCTCCGCCGCCACGGAGATGTCCATTACCGTCGCAGGGCGACGGACTGGGTTCACAATCAGGAACGAGGAATTATCGCCGATACAGACGAATGCCGTGACCTCCTGCCTGTCTTCAGGGACCGTCACCTGGCCGTGGCCAGGCTGAAGCCCCTCGCCAGGTGCCTCCTTATCGCGAGCAGGGCTGCGAGAGCCGGCAGGTACGCTACCGTGGCTGCCGCCTCGACGTCAATGAACGGCGTCGAGTTTCCCCTCTCCGACAGCCCCGCCCAGATGCCGACGGCCACAGAGGTCGTGTGAGGGCCGGTGAAGAGGGTCGATATCAGGAACTCGTTCCACACGAGCAGGATCCCGAAGACGGCGGTGACCGCGACCCCCCGGGCGACCAGCGGGAGTGCGACGCGCCTGAACACCTGCGCCTCGGTGGACGCGAAGACCGAAGCGCTGTCGTACACCTGCTGAGGTATGTCCGCGAAGAACCCCTTGACCATCCAGACCACGACCGAGAGGACGAAGACGAGCTCCGCCAGGGCGACGCCAGGGTAGGTGTCCCAGAGCCCAGCCCCGTCGAAGAGGAGGTAGAGCGGGAGGACGACCGCGAAGGGCGAGACCGTCCTGAGCGCAAGGAAGACGAAGGAGAGCGCCCCCTTCCCCTTGATGTCGACCCTGGCCAGGACGTATGACACCGGGATCCCGACGGCGAGGGCCGCGCCCACGCTCAGCCCCGCGATCGCGAGGCTGTTGAGCGCCCGTGTCGGGAACGCCGCCAGGCCGAGGGCGCTCTGGTAGTAGACGGGGGTTATGAAGAAGGCGCCGCTCGAGAAGGGGAGCACCCCTCCGAGTATGGTGATCAGGGCGGCTATGTTCGCTCCGGCGGCGTCGAGCGCCATGGCTATCGGGGGGAACAGCGAGTAGAGCGCCGCCGCAACGAAAGCCAGGTAGAGGAGCGCCCTCCCCCCTGGCCTCCGCTTGCGGGGCGTAGCGCGCGCCTTCGCCTCGGGACGGGCCGTCCCCTTGAGCGACGCCGCTGCGCTCCCGACCTTCGTCAGGAGGCGTGCCATCAGAGTGCTCCCCACCAGCGTGACCAGGAGGAGGGCGACCGCCATGGCGGAGACGAGCCGTACCGGGTCGCCCAGGCCGGGCACGGAGATCAGCTTGTACAGGTACAGGCTGACGGTGTCGGAGGCGGTCCCCACCGAGGTGGAGACCCCGAGCCACTTGGACCATGCCAGGGGCACCTCGAACGCCCACATCGCCTCGACGAACTGAAGGACCATCACGAACACCATCACCGGCGAACGCACTATCGAGGGGATGGTGATCTCCCTGAAGACCCGCCAGGCGCTTGCGCCGTTCAGCGCGGCCGCCTCCTCGACCTCGGAGGTGGAGTCAACGATGCCCAGGCAGACGAGCATCACGAGCGGGGCCCATTCCCACGCGATGGAGAGGGACATCACAGGGATGTAGAAGAGCGCCGAGAGCTCGTTGAAGTAGGGCAGGCCTAGGACCAGGTGAGTGAACGCCTGGAAGTCGTCCCAGACCGTCGACGGGGCCCACGCGATGCCGACCGCGATGGGGGCCATCGCGAGGGGCGCCAGGAAGACGCACTCGAGCACGCGCCTCCCCCTGGTCGCCTGGCGGACGAGGAACGTGAGGGCGAGCCCCAGGCAGAACATGAGCGCCGTGCTCAGGACGGAGACCACCAGCGACACGGTCAGGGCGGTCCAAAAGTCGCCGTCCGATACTACCTGAGAGTAGTTGGCCAGGGTGGCTCCCCCGCCCGCCCCCGTCAGGCTCAGGTAGAGCCCGTAGAGAAGGGGGTAGAACTCGACCGCGGAGAGCAGCACGAACGCCGGGACGAGGAGCAGGTACCAGTAGCTCTCGGGGGGCCTCCCTCTGCCCTGCCCTTTCAGGGTCTCGCCCTCTGGCCGCAGCCGGCTCCAGGGACGCCGTGCTCGGGGCGTCTCCGTAGGGCGACCGGCGCCCCCCCGCGGATGGTGGGGCCCTCCCCGAGGACTCGAGAATCGCCGTCGCCCTTCCCCGCGCCTCCAGCCCTTGGTCTTGCCAACGGCAGCTGGCCTTCACGGGACGCCCACCCAATATAAACTAAACTCGCGTGCCTTCGCCTGGCGCGCGACCGCAGCGGCGGCCGGAGGCTCCTTCAAGCCAGCCGCGCGTTCAGCCCATCGCGTCCCTTCCAGCTCCAGCCCGCTCCACGTAGTACTCTGCTCTCATCCCACGCCCTGGCCTCTCGTCCCGACGTCGCCATCGCCGATCCCTTGCGCCGAGCCGCCTCAGACGGATGGACACCCGTTCTCCGCAGCTAAAACGTTATAACAGTACGTCGGACGGAGCCTCTTTCAAAGTCAAAGAGGAGTAGAAGCAGTGCCGAAGTTCAAGACAACGTCCGAAGCGTTAAAGATAGTCCACAACAGGGAACAAATCCGAAACCTGGGCATCATAGCCCACGTCGACCACGGCAAGACCACCACGTCCGACAGCCTCCTCGCAGCCACGGGGATGCTTTCGCCCTCCCTCGCGGGCCAGGCGCTGGCTCTCGACTACATGGAGCTGGAGCAGCAGAGGCAGATGACGATAAAGGCGGCGAACGTCACGCTATACTACGAGAAGGAAGGCAAGCCGTACGTCATCAACCTGATCGATACGCCCGGTCACATCGACTTCACCGGCAAAGTCACGCGCAGCCTGAGGGCGGTCGACGGGGCGATCGTCGTCGTAGATTCAGTGGAAGGCATCATGACCCAGACCGAGACGGTCACCCGGCAAGCGCTCGAAGAGCGAGTCCGTCCTGTCCTCTACATCAACAAGATCGACCGTCTGATCAAGGAGCTCCGCCTAAACCCGGAGCAGATGCAAAAGTGGCTGAGCAACATCGTCGCCGACTTCAACCGGCTCATCGAGACGCACGCCGAGCCAGAGTACCGCGAAAAATGGAAGGTCAGCATACAGGACTCGATGGTCTCGTTCGGCTCGAGCAAGGACAAGTGGGGCTTCAACGCCGAGCTGGCCAAGCTCACCGGGATGGGCTTCAAGGACATCTACAACGCCTACACGACCGGCTCCCCGGCAGACCTCACTCCCAAGCTCCCGCTCCACGACGCTCTGCTTGGGATGGTGGTCAAGCACCACCCGCCGCCGCACGTCGCGCAGGCGTACCGCATCCCCAAGATCTGGGCGGGCGGCGACCTCAACAGCGACGTCGGAAAGGCGCTCATCGCCTGCGACGAGAACGGCCCCATGGTCATGATGGTCACCAACGTCGTGGTCGACCCGGCGGCGGGGCTCGTGGGCACCGGGAGGCTCTTCTCGGGCCAGATCTCCAACGGGGACTCGGTATACCTCCTCAACTCGAAGCGCGAGGGCAAGATCCAGTCCGTCCAGCTCTTCATGGGCTTCCAGAGGGAGATAGTCGACACCCTCCCTGCGGGCAACATCCCTGCGATACTCGGACTGGACATCCGCTCCGGCGAGACCATCTCCTCGATCAAGGACGTGATCCCCTTCGAGAGCATCCACTACGTCTCGGAGCCGGTCGTGACCCAGGCGGTCGAGGCCAAGCACCCGCGGGACCTCCCCAAGCTGGTCGAGGCGATGCGCAGGCTGAACATCGAGGACCCCAACCTCATCATAACGATCAACCAGGAGACGGGAGAGACCCTCATGGCGGGGATGGGCGTGCTCCACCTTGAGATAGCCACCACCATGCTCCAGCAGCAGGGCCTCGAGATAATCACCTCGCCCCCCATAACCAACTACAGGGAGACGATCCAGGCGTCCGCGGGCCCGATAATGTCGCGCTCGCCCAACCGCCACAACAAGATATTCATCAAGGTCGAGCCGCTGCAGCCGGACATCATCGAGCTCATCCGCACAGGGCAGCTGAGCGACATGACGGACAAGAAGACCATAGTCAAGCTGCTCCGCGACCACGGGTGGGACTCGGACTCTTCGCGCACCGTCGTGACGGTCGACACGAAGGGCAACCTCCTCTGCGAGGAGACCAAGGGCGTCCAGTTCCTCCAAGAGTCGATGGACTCGATGCGCTCGGGCTTCGAGGACGTCATGCAGAACGGCCCCCTCGCATACGAGCTCACGAGAGGGGTCAAGGTGACACTAACGCACTACGTCCCTCACGAGGACCCCGCCCACCGGACCTACGCCCAGCTCATGCCGGCGACCAGGCGGGCGGTTCTCGGAGCCATGCTCTCCGCCAACCCCACCCTCCTCGAGCCGGTCCTGGGCATCGAGGTGAAGGGCCCGGCTGACCAGATAGGCGCAATCACCGGAGTGATCAGCGGGAAGAGGGGGAAGCTCATCAACATCGAGCAGCGCGAGGTCCTGACGATCGTCGAGGGCGAGATCCCGGCTGCGGAGACCTTCGACCTGAGCGAGTCGATGAGGGGTGCGACCGCCGGCAAGGCCGTGTGGAACACCCACTTCAAGCTCTGGCAGCCCGTCCCGAAGAACATGCTCGCGCCGCTGATCGAGTCGATCAGGAAGCGCAAGGGCCTCCCGACCGAGCCTCCAAAGGCCAGCGAGTTCATCGACAACGAGTAGCTTCCGGGGCCAGACGGTGACGCCGTCCACCGGGGAGCTGAGCCGCCCGCTGGCTGGCCGTTCCGTTCCGCAGAAGGCCGCAGAGGGGCTCCGGACGGCCCTCCGGGGTCAGACACCCGCAGGCCGCTGGCGTGGGAGTCAGGGCTAAGGACAAGCGGTCGGCCATGCTCACGGAGGCCGCCACCCGCGACTGGACGCCGGAGGGATCGCCCGTAGATCTTTACGGCAGCGGCGGCGGGCAGCTCGGCCCTTTAATACGCGGCCGCCGCCTCGCGGAGAGATGGACGGGCTCGCAAGGGTCAAGGCGGACCTCGCGTTCACGGTCAGGAGGCTCTACGAGAGGGGTCTGGTATCGGGGGTCGGCGGCAACGCCAGCGTCCTCATCCCGGGGAGGAGGCAGGTTCTCATCACGCCGACCGGCTACTTCAAGGGAGGGGTCGCAGCGGGCGACATAGTCAAGGTCAGCCTCGAGGGCGAGGTGCTCGGCGAGGGCAGACCCTCGAGCGAGCTGCCCACGCACCTGGCCGCCTACAGGGCCAGGAGGGACGTGCGGGCGGTCGTCCACGCGCACCCTCCCGCGGCGGTGGGGCTCATCACGGCGGGGGTGGATATACCCAGCATGACGCCCGAGCACGCGGTGATGGTGAAGAGGCTCGAGGTGGTCGGGTTCGCGGCACCGGGCGAGGAGGGCGCGAGGGCGGTGGGTGGCCCGCTGAGGCGCTGCGACGTGGTGGGGATCCGGAACCACGGCTTCTTCTCGCTCGGGGCCGACCTCCACGACGCGGCCTCGCGGCTCGAGGTCCTGGAGGAGAGCGCCAAGATCTACATCGCGGGCAGGGGTTTCGGGGCCGTCTCCGGGCTCGCCGGGTCTGACCTGGCGAGCGTCAGGGCTGTCTACGGCCGCGAGTAGCCGCGCCGGGGACTGCCCCCCGCCGTTCGTGGACCAGCAGGTAGTACGCGGCCAGCCCCCTGTACGGGGCGAAAGGCCGCAGGAGCGGGAGCACCTCTCCTGGGTCCTCGACCCTGAGCCCCTCCCCGAGGTACTTGCCGACGGCCCTCCCGATGCCCAGGTCCTCGACGGGAACCCTGTCGAGTCGCCCCATCCCTCGCACGAGGACGTAGTCCGCCGTCCACGGGCCGACCCCCCTGACGCCTGTGAGGACCCGGAACGCTTCGTCGTCGGGGAGGCGTTTGAGCGCCTCAAGGTCGAGCTCCCCGCTCGAGACCATCTTCGAGATCCCCCGGACGTACTCCGCCTTCCTGCGCGAGAGCCCGCACCCTACGAGGCTGTCCTGGGTGGCGTCCTTCAGCGAACCGGCGTCCGGGAAGACCGGCGCGCCGTCCACCGCGCCCCCGAACCTGGAGGTCAGCCTGTGGCGCATCACCTCTGCGACCCGCATCGAGATCTGCTGCTCCGTTATCGCGGTGATCAGCATCTCGAAGAGGGAGGCCGGCCTGAGGGGACGGAGCCCCCACAGCTCCCTGACCACCGGCCCCAGCCTTCGGTCGCGCAAGGCGACCTCGTAGAAGGGAGACAGGTCTAGGTCGGTCTGGAGGACGTAGGCGGCTATCGACCGAACCTCGCGACCGGCCCCCGAGGGGGAGGCGGCCCAGAGCAGGGGAGGGTCCTTCCTCTTCTGGCTGACCTCGAGGATGACAGGCCTGACCCCGACCCTCGCGACGATCCTCAGCTTGTCGGGCGCCACCCCGCCGGTGAACCTCGAGGCGGCGCGCAACGAGAGGGAGAGGTCGAAGGGGCCGCTCACGCCGACCGCGAAGCCCCGCTCGGAAGCGCTCCGCGGCCTCAATAGCTGGTGGCGCCGACCTCGAGCCTGGAGACCTTCCCGTCCCTGACGGCGAACCTCCAGAAGGTCTTGAAGTCGCCCCACTTGTCCGAGTGGTACCTGGCGTAGAACGTGCGCCCGCCGTCCTCGACCTTGTCGACCGAGACGATGTACGCCGTGTGCCTCCCGAAGAGCTCCTCGTCGCACCACCGCCCAAGGTCCTGCTCCACCCCGTCGTCGGAGAACGTCGCCCCGTCAGCGAAGAGCCCGAACCAGCGCTCCCTGTCCCGCGAGTTGACCGCCTCCGCCGCCGACCTTGCCAGCGGGTCGCTCACGGCGCCGAGGCCTGCCGGGGGTCTCTGCTCCAATCCCCCGCGGTGGGGCCGGCGGGGCTTTAATTCATATCTCCGCCCGCGGGGGCGCTACCGGGATGATCCGCTGGCCGGAGAGGTACAGCCCGGAGGCGACCGCCGTCCACGCCCGCACCGCCATGGACGTCCCCGTGGCGCGGCCGGTGGTGTGGGGCTGGATCGTCCGCGCCGGGCTCTGGCCGGACTGGTACCCGCACTTCCGGGAGGTCGAGATAGAGGGAGGGGGCATCGACCTCGCGGACGGCTCCAGGTTCCGCTGGAAGGCGTTCGGGGTCCCTCTCTCCTCAAGGGTCGAGGAGTTCGTCCCTCCTGAGAGGATCGCCTGGACCGCCCGCGCCCTCGGCGTGGACGCCTACCACGCCTGGGTGATCGAGGAGTCGCCGTCAGGCTGCAGGGTCCTGACCGAGGAGAACCAGAACGGGCTCGTCGCCCGCCTCAACGCCGCCATCAGGCCCCGGTTCATGGAGTCGATGCAGCGCGACCTCCTCGAGAGGCTCCGCGACGCCGCGGCCGGCGGCCCTCCGCCCTCGACGCCCCACCGAGCGGGCGCCCCCTAGGGCGACCCTCGGGCAGGGCCTCCGCCGTCCTACCTTTGGGCGCGACGGCCCGCTTCCAGCGCCGCGGGGACGATCAGGAGCGCCAGTGCCGGAGGGGTGCTCGGGTCTGTACCCGCCCCCGTCAGGAGCCCCGCGAGGGCGAGGGGGAAGACCCAGATGAACGCGAGCCACCCCAGCGCGAACGCCACCCCCCACCTGCTGAGCGTGAGCAGCCCGACGCCCGCGGCCAGGCATGCCCCGACCTCCAGGAGGTTGGTCGCCACCGGGTAGCCCGCGGCCAGGGTCTTGAGGGCGGCCGCGGCCCCCGCCAGGGCGGGCGGGAGGCTCCCTGCGTTGGACGCGAAGATCGAGAGCTGGCCGTAGGTCGTCCACATCAGGGGGGCGGCCTGGACGGCCGCGCACCCCAGGAAGAGCAGGGCGGGGGCGTCCCTGACCACCGAGAACCGCCCGGAGAGGCGCCACCGTGCGTCCGGGACGAGGAGCAGGACTGCCGCCACCGCGTAGACCGCGGCGGCCCCCGGGAACCCGCTCGCGATGCAGGGGGTGCCAGGGAAGACCCCTCCGGCCATCGTCGCCCCGAACACCCCTGCCATCCCCTCGCCGAGCACCCAGACCGCAGCCGCCCACAGAATCGAGAGCGCGAGCGCTGCGCGCCTCGCCCGCTCCCCTCCAGCGAGTATCGAGACGCCCAGGCCCACCTGGATGGCCGCTATGCCGACGTCCAGCGCCGCGACGTTGCCCCGGAAGAAGCCCTCGATGAACCCCAGCGACGCGAAGTAGATCGCTGGCGGAAGGGACATCAACGAGCCCGCGACCGTCCCTGCCAGCGAGCCCGTGAACATGGAGGGCTGGAGCTGGAGCAGCCCGTCGAACGTCCAGAGGGCGCCAAGCCCGATGGCCACCGCCCTCTTCGCGCGGACGGCCTCCCTGTCGTCCCCATGGCCCGCCTCCGGCCGCCCTGCGGGGCGGCCCGTCGCCTGCAACCGCGTCGCCTAGCTCGCGGTGACGCTGCCCGTCATCCAGCCGGGGGTGGACATGGCTCCCTGCGTGCCGTCGGGCCCCGAGCCGCACGCGGTCATGCAGAACCAGGAGAACGTCCCCGTCTGGTCTATCGTGAAGTAGGCGATGACCGTCGAGGACGGCATCACGGGGATGTTGATCCCCAGCTGGGGTATAGTGAACGTGTGGGCCGTGTCGTTTGCCGGCACGCTGGAGACCGTCACGCCCCCTTCGACCTGAATCCCGGAGGCTCCCTGGGACGAGTTGACGTTGTCGTTGGTTATCTCTGTGACGACGTTCCCCTGCGTCCCTGCCACCGCGGCGTACTGCGAGCCCGTAAGGTTGGCCGCCCCGTCGTCGTAGCAGACTATCGTGAGCTTGATGAGCTGGTGCGCCGGCAGCGCGATGCTAGCAGACGACTCGAGCCCCTTGGGCCCCAGGACGTAGTATGCCGGCTGGTCCTGTATGGTTGAGTTGTAGATGTTGTTGGTCGTTATCACCAGGGTGACGTCGAAGGTCGAAGAGTTCGAGGGGGCGGGCGGCCCCTGGGACGTCGACGTGGTCGTCGAGACGGTGACGGTCGGGCTGGGCGCCGGGACCGTAGTCCCTATCCCCCACCCGACACCGACCCCAAGAGCCACCAAAGCTACCATCACAACCAGTGCGCCTGCGACCCGCTTCGAGTTCATGCGTCTTTGGGCTCGACCCTGTCTGGTATATAACGCCCAGAGACGATTCTCGGACTTGAAACTGACGGTGTCGGGCCCTCGAGGGCCTGGCTCCTAGTTCATCAGCGGCTCTAGCGCGGCCATGGCGAGGGGCGGGATCTTCTTGAACTCCTGCCACTCCGGCCTGGAGAGCTTGAACAGGTTCACCCCGAAGGCGAACGTGAGGTTCTGCCCGATGTCAGGGTGCCCCCTGGGGTAGTCCACCATCACGTGGAGGGAAAGCCCCTCGTCCTCTTTGAAGACGTTCACCCCGCTGATCGAGTTGAGGAGCTTCTCTGCGGAGTAGGGCGAGTTTCTCAGTTCCTTCTCGAGGGATGTGACCATCACGCTGTACCCGCCCATCGCCTTGTGCGTCTGCGTCCTCGGCGGGTTCCCGAGCGGAGGCAGGTCGTACGATATGCCGTAGGTGCTCGCCAGCCTGTCGAGCTCCCTGCTCTTCATGAACTTGATCAGCGACGAGTCCCCCTCGTCGTCGTTGGCCACCAGGTGGTGCTTGGTCAGGTGGTACCTGGCGGAGACGGCGACGGTCTTGTTGATCTGCGGCGAGACCCCGACCTGGCCGTAGATGACCCTGGGGCGGAAGTACTCTGGGAAGTACCCCAGGGTGATCTCCCACCCGTCCATCTCCCGGTAGTACACCATGTCGCGGCTCCCCCACTCCTCTGTCTGCTTCGCCGGCAGGAGCCTGGCCGCGTCGGCCGCCTCCGAGACCAGCTGCTCGAGCCTGTCGGAGAGTATCTTCGCCCTCATCGTCGCGTCGACGTCCTGCGGGTTCGTCCCGAGCGCCCCCAGCACCAACTGGGCGACCTCCGGCCCGGTCATCGCGGTGGTCTTCCCCAGGCTGCTGACCACCAGGTCGGTCAGCTTCTGCGCCATCGCGTCCAGCCCCTTCGGCGTTCCCCATTCGCCCTTGGACCTCACGATGGTCAGTATCGCCCTCTTCACCGCGTCGTCGGTCTCATACCGGGCGGTGGAGTCGTAGAAGGCGTCGAACGTGTCCATCGCTCCGCGTATAGAATCGACGACTTTCATCTACCGGGCGCCGGACAAAAAGTCCATTATATCCTTTAGGCGACTCCCCGTGAGATTTAAACCCGGCAAGGGCGGCTTCTGGCCTCCCAACCAGGCCCCGGTCGCGGAGCCCCGCCACGCGTTTATTACCGACGGGCTACGATCGCAGCTTGGATGGTGACCTGGTACGTCTACCTCGCCCTCGGGGTCGCGCTACTCGTGTCCTTCTGGATGTCGCTCGTCGAGGCCACCTTCCTCACGCTCCGCCCGGTCTCCATCTCGGGCGCGAGCGCCGCCGGCAACACGAGGGCCTCCAAGGCCATCCGGATAGTCTCCGAGAGGACAAGGCTGGTAAGTGTCACCACACTCCTCTCGACCTTCGCCGACGTGATACTCACCACCACCACGGGACTCGCGCTATCCAGCGCCCTGGGGGTAAGCGGGTGGGTGCTGACGGTGGTGGTCGTTTCGCTCGTCATCATGGTCTTCCTGAACCTCCTGCCAAAGGCCCTGGGGATCGAGAACTCTGTGAGGATGGCGCTCTTCCTCTCGCCGGGGACCGAGGTACTCCTGAGGCTGGCGTCCCCGGCGGCCATCCCTCTCACGAGGGTGGCGAAGGAGCTGTCGCAGGCGATCGTAGGGAAGCCGGCCTACAATCAGGGCGAGCTGGTGGACGAGTTCGAGAGCCTCCTCATAATGCTCGAGAAGGCAGGGGAGATACAGCCCGACTCGGGGAGGATACTGAGGTCGGCGCTAGCCTCGTCAAAGACCACCGCTGGCGACCTCCTGACCCCGATAAGCGAGATAGTTGCGGTTGGCATAGGCTCTGACGTAAGGGAGGCGCTGAGGCTGATGGGCGAGTCGAACCACCCCGACCTCCCGGTATACGACGGCAACGCCGGGGTCTACGTCGGCGCCGTCACCTTCCGTTCCCTCTTCAAGGCCTTCGACGCAGGGGGGTTCGCCGAGAACGTCCTGGACTGCCTCGTGCATCCTGCGATGGTGGACGCCGAGGAGACCGCGGCCTCCGTCATGGACAAGATGAGGGAGGCGGGTGTGACCATGGCGTTCGTGAGCCAGACGGGGAAGGTGATCGGGATGGTCACCGTGACAGACATCCTCGAGGTCATCCTCGGGACCAAGACGAGGGGGGCCTTCGCCCCCGGCTAGATTATCGAGGCGATCAGGACGGCGACTATCCCGGTGAGGAAGATGCCGTCGAACTTCCCCGCCCCGCCGATGCTGGCCACATGGGTGCCCCCGGACGCTATCTTCCCGATGTTTGAGAGGTCCGCCCCCACCAGGGTGCCCAGGGTCCCGCCGATGTACGCGGTCACAGCCAGATAGCTCCCCCCGAACGGGAGCGCGAAGAGCACTGCGGCGACCGGGGGGAGGAGGGTGGGGGAGACTATTCCCACGCCGTCGACGTACCTCGCCACAAGGTGGACGGCGACCGCGGTGAGCGCCGTGGCCACTGCCGCCCCCTCCCACAGCGCGGGGTGCTCCGCCAGGAGGACCAGGGTGACGGCTACCGGGACGACCGCGCCCCCAACGTTGACGGCGATGGTGGTGGTGGTGACCTGTGAGAGCGCGTACTGCGGGACCCTGTATGTGACCCAGAACGCCCTCACCTCCCGTACCACGACCCTGGGACGGGTGCTCTTGATCCTCCAGACCGGGACGTCAACGTAGCTGCCGAGCAGGGCGGCCGCGAGTATCCCGAAGAACTCCGTGCGCGTGAACCCGGTCTTCTCGAATGCGACCCCTGTGGCGAACAAGAAGACCAGGGCGGCGACGACCAAGAAGACCGCCGCGAGGAGGTAGTCCACGGCAGTGTACCGGCGCCGGTAGACCGCCCGCCCGCCGGGTGTCACACCCACGCCCGCCTCGCAGGGCGCCCTGGCCGAGCTTCGTTCACGGGGGCGCCTCGCAGAAGACCTCCGCCTGGAACCGAAGGACCCTTACCTCGGGACGCAGCCACGAGTCGGGCGGGAGCCCGGCCTTCTCGCAGGTCAGCGAGAGGAACTCCTCTGGCCCGACCCCCAGCTCGACCCCGACCTGCGGCAGCAGGAGGCCGCCTCCGCCCCTCGAGACTATCATGAGGCCGTCCCTGCCGACCCTCACGCTGCGGGGCCTCTCCTCGGGGCTGCCCGCGACCTCCTCTGGCTGCGTGAGGGCGCTCACCTCCACCCTCAGCGACGCCAGCTCTCGCGGCTCCACCCTGGGGAACCTCGGGTCGCGGGTGGCCGCCCCGACCGCCGACTCGAAGACGGCCTCTCCGAGGGGCTTGAACGGGTAGGGGAACCCGATGCACCCCCTCAGCTGCCCTTCGAGGGTGCTCAGGGTGACGAATGCGCCCCTCTTGGCCTCGAGGAAGCGCTGCCTGGGGGGCGCTCCGTGCCCGAAGGCGGGCTCCCCTCCCTCGGCAGCCTGCTCGACGGCCGTCCTGGCAATCGAGACCAGAGCCTTGCCCTGGTCTGGGGTTAGGTACACGGTTGGGGGAGAGAGCGCGCCTGCCCTCCGTTAAACCCTTCTGGCGTCCCCTCGGGCGCGGAGTGGCTGTGGCTCTTGTCCTCGACGAGGATCCTGTCGAGGACTGGGATGAGGAGCAGGACGACGCCGCCGAGGGCCATCGCGCCCAGCCTCAGGACCCACTCGACCGCCACGAGCGTGTCTGTGTAGGACTGGGACTTTAGGTGCGGGAAGCTGTAGTTGTACGCCCCGACCTGGGAGATTATCTGGGCGTCGATCGTCGTTATGCTGGCGTTCTTGGGGAGCGTTGTGGGGACGAGCTCGGGGCCCGTGAAGTTGATCGGCGCCGCGAACGCCACCGACCCCTGCGCCGTCCAGGTGCCCGGGCCCGACTGATGGAGGTAGGGGAGCTCAGCGGCCCCTGCGCTGTTGAAGTCCACCTTCTGGTAGAGGAGGTCGATCGCCTGGAAGACCGAGCCGAAGTCTGTCACGTTGACGTCGTAGACGGTGGCCTTCATCGAGATCGGGTTGCCGGTCCCCACGGAGAAGGCCCCCAGGACCGAGTAGTTGATGGCGGCTGAGTATCTCACGGGGGTCAGGCCTGGCACGTCGAGGGTGTACGTGCCCACGGTCGAGTACGTCTGCGTTCCCGCCACGGAGCCGTACCAGGCGAGGGGCTGCTCGAAGGCGAGCACCAGCCACGCCAGGAACGCTACCACGATGAGGACGCGTATCGCGCGCTTGGTCGCCGTCCCTCCTGCGGTCTCCCTCCGTCTCCGCCTGGCCACTATCTCTGCCTCAAGAGGGGGCGGCCTCCCTCGGGCGCCAGACCGGTGCCAATGCCTCGCCCCCGCAGAGGCTCCTTAAATGTCAGGCCCGGCCTCGGCGCCCGAGATGGACGTGAGGAATCCGGCCGTGGCGGGGACGTTCTATCCATCGGGCGCCGCCGAGCTCTCGGCCGCGGTGGACGCCTCTTACACCCACAGGCTGGGGCCGGGGGCGCTCCCCTCGGTGGGTGGGACGTTCAAGGGCCTGAAGGCCTGCGTCTGCCCCCACGCGGGCTACGCCTACTCGGGCCCCGTGGCCGCCCACAGCTACCTCGACGTCTCACGGATGGCCAGGCCGGCACTGGTGGTGATACTGGGCCCGAACCACTACGGCCTGGGGGCAGGCGTTGCCTCCTACGGGCAGGGTGTGTGGGAGACCCCCCTGGGGAGGGTCGAGGTCGACGCCGCGGCCACCGCCGAGCTGGAGGGGCTGAGCGGGGTCGTCGAGGTCGACCGCGAGGCCCACAGGAGGGAGCACTCCATCGAGGTCCAGCTTCCCTTCCTCCAGCGCCTGTACGGGCGGTTTACCCTCCTCCCGGTCTCGCTCGCCTTGCAGGACAAGTCGACCGCCCGGAGCCTCGGAAAGGCGCTCGCCGAGATGCTCCGGCCCGCCGCCGACGGGGAGACCGACGCGGTTCTCGTAGCCTCCTCAGACCTCACCCACTACGAGCCTGCCTCGCGCGCCAGGGACAAGGACCTCGCGCTCCTGCGGCACGTAGAGGCGCTCGACGTCGACTCCTTCTACAGCACCCTCGGGAGGATGGAGATCACGGCGTGCGGGTACGGGGCGATCGCCTCGGTGATGGAGGCCTGCAGGCTCATGGGGATGAGGGGCAGGGTGAACGCCTACCACAACAGCGGCGAGGTCACCGGGGACTACGAGGCGGTGGTGGGCTACCCCTCGGTCTCCTTCGCATGACCCCTTGACCCGGAGTCCCCGCCGTCGCCCTTCGCTAGCCCTTGGGGCCCTCGGTACCCCCGCTCCCCCTCGGCATCCTCGCCCTGGAGGCTCCCTCGATTCGACCCCCCCGCCCTAGCGTCCAGAACACCGGCACGAGATGGCAGGCCTTATACCGGACCGCACCTTCGGCGCGCCAAGATTGGTCGACAAGGAGGCCATCCTCTGGGGGCCTGCGCGCGACGGGAGGGTGGTATGCCGCGCCTGCAACAGGCGGTGCTCCATACCTGAGGGGTCCCACGGGTTCTGCTATGTCAGGAAGAACGTGGGCGGGAAGCTCTACCTCTCCTCATACGGCAGGCTCGCCGCGATGCAGATCGACCCTATAGAGAAGAAGCCGTTCAACCACTTCCACCCCGGGACCCGCGTCTTCACCGTGGGGACGGTGAGCTGCAACTGGCACTGCCACCCTGCTGGCACCCAGATAACGCTCGCCGACGGCTCGGAGAAGGGTGTCGAGTCCCTGAAGCCGGGCGACCGGGTCTGTTCATACGACGCGACCCCTCATGTGGCGACCGGGGCGAAGCCGAAGCCAAACGTCGTCACGGAGGTCCGGAGCAGGACGGCCGAGCTCTGGTCGATCCGGTGGGGCGGGGACCGCCCCGCTCGAGATGGGTCGAAGGGAGAGACCCTGATAACCGGGGACCATCCCGTCCTCACCAGGGCGGGCTGGAGGCAGGCCGCCGAGGTCCGGCCGGGGGACCACGTCTTGCGCGTCTACCCGAAGAGCGCCGCGGCCCGGGACGCGACGCTCGAGCTCAACGGGTGGAGGGTGCTCAGGGTTCCCGCCGGGACAATCCACGACCACGCCGACTCCATCCGGGACATGGTGGCCGCGACCGTCTTCTCGCCCGCGTTGGCGAGCGACAACATCTGGGCCAGGGTGACCGCCGTGGAGAGAACGGGTCGGTCCACCAAGGTGTACGGATTCGAGTGCATCCCGAGCCACACGTACGTCGCCGACGGGATCCTCGTCCACAACTGTCTCTTCTGCCAGAACCACGCGATAAGCAAGGAGAGCGAGGTCTACGGGGAGGACGTCCCGCCCGGGCGCCTCCCGGAGCTCGCCCACGAGAACGGCTGCGAGGGCGTGGGCTTCAGCTACAACGAGCCCACGATTTTCGTCGAGTACGTCATCGACGCGGCGAGGGAGGCGCACCGCGCTGGGAAGTACACCGCGTTCGTCACGAACGGGTACGGGACCGCCGAGATGGTCCGCGCGATAAGGGGCTACGTCGACGGCGTGGTGGTAGACTACAAGGGGAGCGGCGGAGAGACGTTCCAGAGGCGGCAGACCATGACCCTCAGCGCGGAGCCGATCAAGGAGACCCTCCTGGAGCTCAGGGCCCAGAAGATACACACCGAGCTGACCGACCTGGTCATCCCCCAGGTCGGGGACGACCTCGACGAGGCGCGGAGGCTCTGCGTCTGGATCCACGACAACCTCGGCCCAGACGTCCCGATCCAGTTCACGCGGTTCCACCCTGACTACAAGCTCCTTGACCTGCCCGTCACCCCATACGAGCAGCTTGTGAGGCACCACGAGGCGGCGGTGGCTGCGGGGCTCAACTTCGCCTACATCGGGAACGTCCCCGGGAGCCCGCAGGAGAGCACCTACTGCCCCGGATGCCGGCGGGTCGTCATAGAGAGGCACGGCTTCATGATAACCGGCTGGGACCTTGACGCGGACTACCGCTGCAGGGGGTGCGGCCAGAAGATACCCATAGAGGGGAAGAGGGCGAGCAGGTTCGGCCACAGGAGGATCGAGGCCTTCGACATCCCGCGCCCCGAGAGGGGCGGGACCTAGCGAGCCCAGGGAGGGGCGCCGCCTCGCCGCGTCCTCTCTTCACGGTCTCTGGGGCCGGGCCACGCTACGCGCGCGCCGCCGGCTTGACGGCCGTGGCCTCGGCGGGCTTGAACTCCTTGAGGAGCCTCTCGCAGACCGTGCACACGCTGACCTCGCGGGGGAAGTCCTTGAACTTCACGGACCTTAGCTTCCAGACCGGCCTCTTCTTGCTCGCCGCAGCCCTGGCCAGCTCCTTGGCCTCGAGCTGCAGGTCGTAGTAGAACGTCCCCGCCTCCCTGAGGAAGTCTATCCCGTCGAGCAGCTTCATCCCGCTCAACCTCGCGATGTATCCTAGCCTCTGGTATTCCACGTCGTGGAGGTCCTGCTCCCGCTTGAGCTTCCTCTTGGTCCTCCTCTCGAACTCGTTGAGCCTCTCGGCGATCGAGGCCCTCTGGGACTCGTCGACGACGGTCCCGCTCACCTTGATGACCGCGCCCTTCCTGACGGAGAACGAGACCTCGTCGAGCTCCCTGACCGTGTTCTTCGCCTCCTCGATGAGGGCGGCAAGGAACTGCATCGACCTGAACTGGTCGGCGTTCTGCAGCACGAACGCCAGGTCGAACTCCTTGAAGGCGTCCGGGACGCCCTCCCTCCACTTGCCAGCGTTGGAGGCCAGAGACTCCTTGGCTGCCTTGGTGGCAGAGATCTCCTTCGAGATCTTCGCCTCCTCTTCCGTGTCGCCGCTCAGGGCGATGCTTATCTCGCCGGAGGTCCTTCCGCAGATCCAGCACGCGGCGTCGTCTGCCGGTGCGTCCCCCGGGGTGGCTTCTTTCGGCATGGGGTCTCTCAGGCCGCGGGGGGAGGTGAAATAAGGATTGTATCGAGAGCGAGGAGCGAAAGCGATACTAGCCACCGGCCCCCGCCCACGGCGGGATGGCCCTCAGCGTCCACATCGCAGGTCACCTGAAGGACTACACCGGAGCCTCGGTTGAGATGGAGCTGGCCGAGGCGAGCGACGTCATGGACGTCATAAGGCAGCTGGACGCGAAGGTGCCCGGGATCAAGGACAGGATCCTCGACGAGCACGACAGGACCCGCCCGTACGTGAACATATTCGTCAACGAGGTGAGCATAAGGGACCTCCAGGGTGAGTCTACCAGGACGCAGGATGGAGCCGTTATCTACATCCTCCCCTCAGTGGCAGGAGGGATGACATTCTCGGGAGGCGAGGCGCCCTGAGGACGAGGAACCTGGTGATGCTGGGCACCAAGAAGGGTGTCTTCGTCATGGAGTCGAGCGACGGGAGGAGGACGTGGAAGACCTCCGGCCCACACTTCAAAGGCACGGCTGTCTATCACGTCGCCTTCGACCCCCGCGACAGGACGATTCTGGCGACCGTCGACAACCCGATCAAGGGCCCGACGGTGGCGAAGAGCGGGGACCTCGGAAGGACCTGGAAGGAGGGGAAGAGGCCGCCGAGGTTCCCCAAGGGCGCCGAGTGGAGCGCGAAGCAGGTCTGGAGGATCGAGCCTGGGGTCGAGGAAGAGCCCGGGGTGGTCTACTGCGGGGTCGACCCTGCCGCGCTCTTCAAGAGCAGGGACGGGGGCGAAACGTGGGCCCTGGTCGAGGGGCTCTACAACCACGAGACCAGGCCCAAGTGGAACCCTGGGGCGGGCGGCCTCTGCCTCCACACCATCATGGTCGACCCGAGGGACCCGGAGACCGTCCTCGTCGCGATCTCGGCGGTCGGGGTGCTCAAGACCGTGGACGGGGGGGAGACCTGGTCGTTCAGGAACGAGAACCTCCTTGCCGACTTCCACCCAGTCAAGTACCCGGAGTACGGCCAGTGCCCGCACCACCTCGTACGGCACCCTCGCAGACCCGACGTGATATACCAGCAGAACCACTGCGGACAGTACAGGAGCGACGACAACGGCGAGACCTGGAAGGAGATGGTGGGGAACCTCCCTTCGAGGTTCGGGTTCCCGGTCGCCGTGGACTACAACGACCCGAAGCGGGTCTACGTCGCCCCCGAGGTCTCCGGGGCGGAGCGCCTGCCGCCCGACGACCGGTTCCTGGTCTGGGCCTCCGACGACGAGGGGAGGAGGTGGGAGGCACTCGGGGAAGGGCTCCCGAAGCGCTCATACTACACCGTCTACAGGGAGGGGATGGACACGGACGAAGAGGACCCCTCGGGCGTATACGTGGGGACCGGGACGGGGCAGCTCCTCTTCAGCAGGAGCGCAGGAGACCGCTGGACCGTGCTGGCGGACGCCCTCCCGCCGATCTACTCCGTGACCGCGGCCACCGCCTGACCTGCCGAGAGCCTTAACTGAGGGCCGCCCGAGCCGCGCTGCATGGCCCGGGTCAGGCTCGAGCACGACCGGCTCTCGCGCTACTCCAGCATCGCCATGATCCTGGTGGGCGTCTTCACCCTCCTCTTCGTGAGCGGGTTCTTCGGGCTGATAATCACCATCGTCGGCGTGGTGATGTGGTGGTTCTACAGGCGCCAGGCGCGGGCCACCGCGCAGCGGGCACGGGCCGCGGGCCCGGCATCGGTGGACGCAGGCCAGGGACCGACCGTCGCCTGCAGGTACTGCGGGGTCCTCAACCAGCAGCTCGCCTCGAAGTGCACGTCGTGCGGCGCCCCGCTCAGGTAGCCGTCCGCTGCCTGCCCTCGTGGAGCCGCCATATCTCGTCCTTTGGTGGCCTGGTCACCACCTCCTCCAGCGCTCCCCGTCCAAGGACCACCTCTCCCCCGCGGAACCTTCCTATGGCGGTCGCCCTCGAGCCTGCGGAGCGGACCGCCCTGGCGACGTCTCGCTCGCGCCCCTGCTCGACGGCGATGAGCAGCGTCCCCGAGCTTATCAGCTTCAGGGGGTCGACTCCCAGGGCAGCGGCGATCGCGCCTGTCTCGGGGGCGACCGGGATCCCATCCCCCGAGACCTCGAGCCCCACCCCGGACGCCGCGGACATCTCGTAGAGCGCCCCCAGGACCCCGCCCTCTGTGCAGTCGTGCATCGCGTGCACCGCGCCCGTCCCGTACGCCGCGACCGCCTCCTCCACCACGCTAAGTAGCTCGAACTGCCTCCTGGCCATCGCGACGGTGCGCCTGTCCAGGCCGACGTTGAACCTCGGGTCTGTCGCGATTATCGCAGTCCCCTCCACGCCCGCGGTCTTCGTCATCATCAGGGTGTCCCCCTCGCGCGCCCCGGCCGCCGTGACGAATGACCCTGCCACGGCGAAGGCGGTGGTGACGACTATCGGCCTGTCCAGGCCGGGGGTCAGCTCCGTGTGACCTCCGACTATGGCTATCCCGAGCCGCCTCGCGGTGCCGTGCATCTCCGATGAGAGGGACCTCACGTCGCCCTCCGAGGCGCCCTCGGGGAGAAGGATGACGGACTGCAGGAACTCCGGCCTGTTCCCGCTGGTCGCGACGTCGTTGGCGCTGACGTTGACCGCGTACCAGCCCGCCCTCTCGGTCACCCCCGTTATGGGGTCGGAGGACACGATGAGGTACCTCTCCTCCCCGCCGCCGATCCTCAGGACTCCAAAGTCCAGCCCCAGCGAAGGCTCGACCACCACCCTCCTCGACCTGGCCCCCGTCATCCCGAACAGGTACCTCTCCATCACGTCCGGCGGGAGCTTCCCTAGCGGGAGCCGGCCCTTGCGCCCGCCCGACCTATAGGGCAACTCGCTCAGTCACCGCTCCAACAGGGAGCGGTGCAAGAGGATCGGGGCGTCGTAGAACAGCGCGATGGCTATCGCGTCAGACGCCCGGTAGCCTCGCAGGAGCATCTCCTTCCCTTTTCCCACGAACTGGAGGTCGGACCTCAGGGCGCTCCCCGAGGGGTACACCTCGACCCCGGCCAGGTGGAGCCCCTGCTTCTCGGCGAACTCCTCTATCATGTTGTACACCGAGGGTATCGACGATCGGTCGCCCTTCTCGAACCTCGACATGTGCATCGCCGTCTCCCCGGAGAACGCCCGCATCGTGAACGTCCCTTCCGTCTGCGCCTTCAGCAGGACCAGGCCCTCGAGGCCGTCCTCGTCGGCGAACCCTACCTCCGAGACCTTGACGGCGACGAATTCGCTGACCTTGGCCTCGGCCATGTTCGAAATCAGGCCCGCCCTTCTAATAAACGCTTACGGCTCGTCCGCGAGCTCTCTCCTGAGCGAGCTCACCGACTCCTCGGTGACCGCGAGGCCTTCGCGCACCTCGGCCGCCTTGTCGTACTTGATCCCGACGGTGATCATGTTGACGCAAGCCTGGAGCTCCTTCATCCTGGCCATGGCGCCGCGCTTCCCCCTCGCCAGCCTCCCTATCTCGTTGTTCAGCGCGAAGATGTCCTGGTAGGCCTCGTCCTTCGCCAGGCCGTCCCCCTCGACGACCCTGCCCGACGACGACTTCACTCGGGCGAAGGCTGCCTCGATAAGGTCGACGGCGCCCATCTTCTCGTGGCTCGTCAGCCTGGGTCTGCGCCTTTCACTGGGGCTGCGCGGGCTGCTGGGCCGGGGGTGGGGGCTTGTTGACCTGCTTGTTGACCGCGTCCGCCAGATAGTGGCCCTTGACGGTGACCTTGACGTCCTTGACGCCCTTGGCCTGCTGGGCGTACGTCTTCATGTCCTGCGAGATCTTGAGCGCGAATATGGGCGGGCAGTACGGGGTGGTCGCGTGGTACTCTATGACCACCGTGCCGTCCTGGACCTCGAGCTTGTCGATGAGGTTCATCTCGACTATGGGCATCCCGATCTCGGGGTCCACCACCTTCGCGAGCTGCTTCTGGACCTCCTTCAGGTCGACCTCCTCGACAGCTGACATCTCTAGGGCGCAGAGTTTCCGGAGTTATTTAGGGATTCGGGTCATCCGTAGATCCCGCTCCTCTCGCGCCCGACCTCGGGGAGGCCGTGCCCGCCCTCGCTCTCCATCTCCTTCGCGCGGGCTTCGAGGGCCTTCGTCTCGACCTCCAGGCCGAGCATCTTCGACAGGACCCCCAGGATCAGCATCACGGAGCGGGGGTGGGGAAGAGGCTCGCCGTGGTCGACCCCGAGCTTGAACCCCCGCATCCCGTAGTCGGGCGCCATCCCGACCACCAGGTTCGGGAAGAACGGCCCGGGCTCGCCCCTGGTTATCGCGACGCCGTACCCCTCGAGCTCCTTCACCCCTGCTGCGTCCGTCGCGTAGCCTACAGGCCTCAGCGGCGAGCCGGGCGGGGCCGGGGTCTCTGCCCAGCGGGCGCCCACGGAGACGACCTCCGTGGCTCCCAGCCTCGCCGCGAACGAGAGGGCGCTGTGGGCGAAGTCCTGCTGGTCGTCGAACGGGGAGCCGTCTCCCGAGAGCACGATGATCCTCTTCCTCCCTCTGATCGCGCGGAACTGGTTCGAATAGAGCCTCGCCACCCCCTCCTGCTCGATGGTCACGGCGGCCGGGAGCGACGACGAGTAGTGCGTCGCGAGCACCTTCGAGTCGACGTTCTTGAGGAGGAACCCGGCTAGCTCCCTAGCGTGGGAGTAGAGCGGGACGTACTGGGGGGCCATCGTCGAGAGGCAGACGAGCAGCGTCGACTCCTCCGCGGCCGGCGCGCCCTCGACCTCCAGCCTCTCCCACATCTCGGACCCTCGGGCGATGGGGGCGTGCGCCAGATAAAAGAGCATCGACCGGCGGAGGTCAGAGCCCGGCCCGGGCGGGCTTGGGGACCATGTAGTACCTCCCCGCCCAGCGCTTGAGCTCCAGATCGGCCCCCAGGCACTCGCTGAGGTTGCGGCTCGTGAGCGTGGAGGCGATCCTCCCGGAGGCGACCACCCTCCCCGCCCGCAGGAGGAGCGCGTGGGTGAAGCCCGGCGGTATGTCCTCGGTCCTGTGCGTCACCTCGATGAACGTGGGACCTTCCACGCCGGAGAGGAGGCGACCCAGGCCGCCCAGGAGGCTCTCGCGCGACGCGATGTCGAGCCCTTCGCACGGCTCGTCGAGTATAATCAGCCTCGGGTCTGCCATCATCGCCCTCGCGATCGCGACCTTCTGCCTCTCGCCCTGCGAGAGCTCGGAGAGCCTCTTCGCGCGGTGCCGAAGGCAGCCGACCGCGTCGAGGAGCGCCGCTGCCCTGCTCGCATCCCTGGCCTGGATCCTCCCCCAGACCCTGGTCGAGCCGTACCTCCCGCTGGCGACGAGGTCCAGGACCTTCTCGTCGGCCCTGAGCATCCAGTCGAGGAACGAGCTCACCATGCCCGTCTCAGTTCGGAGGTCGCGGAGGTCGGTCTCCCCGAACCTCCTCCCGAGGACGGAGGCATCTCCGCTGGACGGCCACCTGTACCCGTTGACGATGGAGAGCAGGCTCGTCTTCCCCGCCCCGTTGGGGCCTAGCACGACCCAGTTCTCCCCGGGCATCACCCTCCAGTCCACGTGGCTGAGGACCCTCCTGCCGTCCAGGAGCAGGCTCACGTCCGAGAGGGAGACCACGGGACCGTCGCGGCCTGACATCTGGCGGGGTGGCTGAGGGCGCTCGCGCTTTAACCTTGGTTCCGGGCACGGCAGCGGGCCCAGAAAGCAATAACAACCGCACCGGGCAGCCCGGAGACACGCATTGGAGCTAACCAACCTGGCCAAGTCCCTCGTGGCGTTTCGGACGGAGGTCCCTCCAGGGGACGAGGAGGAGTGCGCGAAGTTCGTCCGCGACGTGATAGCCGACATGAAGATCGAGGGGACCGAGGTCACGCTCGACAAGTTCGAGCACCGGCGAGCCAACGTGGTCGCCAGGATGGGCCCCCAAGAGCCCGGACTCCTCCTCGGCGGGCACCTGGACGTCGTCCCGGCCGGGGACGAGTCGGCATGGTCCCACCCGCCCTTCGACGCGTCCCTCAGCGACGGGAAGCTCTTCGGGAGGGGCGCGGCCGACATGAAGGCGGGCTTGGCCGCGATGCTGAAGGCAATAGAGGCGGCCGCGAAGAACAAGAAGCTGAAGCGCGGCCTCCTCTTCGTCGGCACCGCGGGGGAGGAGATGGGGTTCGAGGGGCTCAAGAGCGTCCTGGACCAGAGGCTCGTCGGGGAGGGCTCGGCGATCTTCGGCGTCCTCGGCGAGCCCACCGGCCTGCGCCCAGTGAGGGCCCACAGGGGAGGCGCCACCTTCACCGTCACCTTCAGAGGGAGCAGCGGCCACGCCAGCAAGCCAGAGCTGGGAGTGAACGCGATAGAGGAGTGCGCCCGCTTCGTCGACGGGCTCGCGGCCTGGTCCTCGGGCGTCGCAGCGACGACCGACCCGGACCTAGGCGCGACCATCGCCACCCCCACGGTGGTCCGTGGCGGGACGAAGAGCAACGTCATCCCGGGGTCGTGCGAGCTCACCGTGGACTCCAGGTGGATCCCAGAGCACGGCTCGGCCTTCGTAAAGAGGGGGCTCGAGTCGGTCGCGGACTCGCTCAGGAGGAAGGACAGGACGTTCGCCGCGGAGGTCGAGATGCTCTACGAGACGCCAGCGCTCAAGCTTCCCCGCGACCATCCGGCGGTGGTGCTCGCGGAGTCGGCCAGCGGCGCGGCGTCCGAGACCGCGGCATACGGTACGGAGGCTGCTCTCTACACGAAGCACGGGGTCCCGTCGGTGGTCCTCGGGCCTGGCAGCATCAAGCAGGCACACATGGTCGACGAGTACGTCAGGCTAAGCGAGGTGCAGAGGGCTCTCTCCATCTACGTCAAGATGATCGAGTCGGTCTGCCTGGCGTAGCGGTCACACGAAGACGAAGGCGCTCCCGATCAGGAAGAGGATACCTGCCGCTACGGCGCCTATCGCGAGCGTCTCGAGGCCGCTCCTCCACGCCCTCCTGTTGACGATCCTCCCCTTCCACTCTCCGGCCGCGAACAGGAAGGCCAGGGACGAGACCACGGAGGCGGCGACGGCCTCGTGCCTTGAGGCCGCCACGTAGTACGGCACCAGCGGCACCAGCGCCCCCAGGAGGAAGGAAAGCCCTATCACGGAGCCGAGGGTGTACGGGTTCGGGAGGTTGTCCCTGTGGATGTGGACCTCGTTGGCGAGCATGTCCTCCAGGAACCGCTCCTTGTCCAGCGAGAGCCTCCTGACGACCATCTCTGCCTCGGGCTCGGTGAGGCCCTTCGCCATGTAGATCTGCTTGAGCTCCCATGCCTCCTCCTCCGGCTCGTTCTCGATCTCGTAGGCTTCTCTCTTTGAGTCCGCCTTGAACAGGTCGAATTCGGACCGCGCGCTGAGGACCCCTCCGAAGAACATCGAGACCGCCCCTGCGAGCATCGCCGCGAGGCCCGCGAACCTGATCAGGTCGATGTTCGCGACCGCCCCGCTGAACCCGGTAAGGAACGCCAGGTTGGTGACGAGTCCGTCGGAGAGCCCCAGGGCTGACGAGGAGATCAGGCCGCGCCCGCTTATGTGCGCGTGCCGCTCCACGAACTGGTCTGACGCGGCCAGGCCCCCGGCCCGTGTCCGGCCGTGCCCCTCGCCTTCGCGATCGCTTTCCATGCGGCGAGCTTCATTGAAACGCCCCCGCAGACCTTATAGGCGTTTCCGGGGGCGTTCAGCCTTATAACACTGAACCAGGGGGACCTCCTCCGACCATGTCTCTCCTGGACAGAAGGGGCGAGTACTCGTGGCAGCCGACCACGCTCGCCGACGTCAAGATAATCTTGGACAAGGGCACCGTGTCGTCGGGCGAGGACATCGGGATGACCGTGGGCTTCCGTGTGCTGGGGGGCCTGAGGGACTCCTTCACCCCGAGCGTGTGGACCCTGGCCTGGGAGGACAACGACAAGCTCGTCAGGCTGGCCATGGAGACGACCGTCTCCTCCGGAAAGAGGCTCGCGACCACCGGAAAGGAGGTGAGGAGGGCGAGGTTCTACTGGAGCAGGGACCCAGACCTCCCGTACAGGATATGGTCGGCGATCGTCAGAGAGGACGGTGGGGCGCCCATCATCCCGTCGAGCGCCGACGACGCGAGGGCCGAGTTCCTGGACGTCGTGAAGAGGTTCGAGATACCGGCAGGGTCCCTGGGGAAGGGGTCGCACCGGCTGACCGCGACCGTCGACGTGAAGTGGGGCAGGAGGACGTACATCGAGAAGGGGAAGGCCTCCGCCAAGTCCAAGCCCGTCGAGGTAAAGGTGGAGTGAGCCACGAGACCACCACCTCGAAGGTCGAGGTGAAGTGGGTCGAGGAGGACGTCTTCGTGGCCAGCGACGGGGCCGGTCACTCGGTGGTCTTCGACTCGGGGCTCTCGAGGTCCAATGCGCACCCCAGGGGCATAGGCCCGATGAGCAACCTGCTCGCCTCCCTTGGGGCCTGCTCGGGGATGGACGTGGCGGCCATACTCCTGAAGAGGAAGCAGAAGCTCAGGTCCCTGACCGTCGAGGTCTCAGGGCAGCGCCCAAAGTACGGGTTCCCAAAGCCGTTCACCGAGGTCAGGGTCCTCTACCGGGTCGGAGGGGGCGGGCTGGACGAGAGGTACGTCAAGGAGGCCGTCACGGACAGCATGACGAAGTTCTGCAGCGTGGTGGCGACCATCGACAAGGGCGTCAAGGTCGACTACTCGTACGCGCTGGAGCCTTAGGGCGTCAGCACGATCTTCCCAAAGTGCTCGCTCTTCTCCATCCTCGCCTGGGCCTCGGCCGCCCTCTCCAGGGGCATGGCGATGTCGACGACCGGCCTGAGCCTCCTCTGCTTGAAGAGCTCGAGCACCCTCAACAGCTCGCCGCTCCCTCCCATGTAGCTCCCGTAGATCGTGATCTCCTTCGCGAACACGTACCTGATGTCCGTGACCGCGTCGTACCCCGTAGTCGCGCCGCAGGTGACTATCTTCCCTCCCTTGGCGGCCGCCCTCAGGCTCTCGTCCCATGTGGCCTTGCCGGGGTGCTCGACGACCACGTCCACCCCCCTCCCGTCGGTGTACCTGCGCGCCTCGTCGGCTACCTTCCCCGTCCTGTGGTTCACCGTGTAGTCTGCGCCGAGCTCCACGGCCTTCTTCAGCTTCGAGTCCGTCCCCGCGGTCGCCACGACGTTGGCCCCGTAGGCCTTGGCCACCTGGATGGCCGCGACCCCTACCCCGGAGCCCGCGCCGAGGACGAGCACCGTCTCCCCCGGCTGGACCTTCGCCTTGGTTACCAGCATGTGATAGGCGGTGAGGAATACCAGGGGGACCGAGGCGGCCTGGACGAAGTCCATCCTCTCGGGCTTCGGGATGACGTTCCTCGTAGGGACGACGGCGAGCTCCGCGTAGCCGCCGTCGGATTGGTTACCGATTATGCCGTAGCGCCTGCACTGGTTGTCCGTCCCTGACAGGCACTTTTCGCACCTCCCGCACCCGAACCCGGGGCTGACTATCACCTCCATCCCCCTCTGGATGTCCCGCTCGCCGGGGGAGACCTCCTCGATCACCCCCGCGATGTCGCATCCAGGAATGTGCGGGAGAGGGGGGTCGGAGTATGGCGGCCCTATCCGCCCCCAGACGTCAAGGTGGTTCACCGAGCAAGCCTTCACCCTGACTAGCGCCTGGTCGGCGGCCCCTGGAGAGGGGTCTGGGGCATCCTCGTAGCGCAGCACCTCGGGCCCTCCGTGCTGGTGGAACCTGACGGCCTTCATGGGCCGACCTCGGCGGCGGCTCCCTTATACGAGCTACCGTCCTCTTCACTCCGGCGGGCGGAGGCGGGTGAAGAGCAGCCCGAGCAGGAACCCGCCGGCTATCCCGAAGAGGTGGGCGTAGATGTTCACGCCGGGCCCCGAGCTCTCGACGAATATGAACCCGGCATAGACGAGCGCGAGCGCGATGTTCACGGCGCTGTGGTTCCTCGCCGCGTACGAGCCTATCAGTCCGAAGATCGCTCCCGACGCCCCACCCGTCTCGACGAACGAGGGCAGGAGGAACAGGGAGAGCGCGTTCCCGAGGAGCCCGGAGCCGAAGTAGATCGCAAGGTATTCGCCCCTTGAATACGATATCTCGTTGAGCCTCCCGAAGTAGTAGAGCGCTATCATGTTGAAGCCTATGTGGAAGATGTCGAAGTGGACGAACATCGCTGTGAAGACCTGCCAGTACGCCCCTGCGAAGAACAGCGAGCCGGTCTGCGCGAGCACGGTGTAGAACGGGCCTCCGCCTGCCACGAGCACGAGGTAGACCGCCACGTTCGCGGCTATCAGGGAGTAGGTGACGAGCATCGAGTACCTCTGGCCGTACTGCATGGGGGTGGGGAACATCAACGCGGCTTCAGGCTGAGGCCTTCAGACACCTTAAGAATCCTTGGCACGCCCCGGAACGCACAACACTTTCACGCTACTCTCCCAATCACGGTTAAATATGAAGCGGAGGTGTTTTTCCTTCTGCGATGAGCTTCCGCCACCCCCTCTTCAGGAACGAGAGCGTGCTCGTCCCAGAACACGTCCCGGCGTCCACCCCACACCGCGGCGTCCAGATGAGGGCCCTCGAGGCGTACTTCCAGGGCGTCGCGGAGCGGTCCCAGAGCGTGAGCCAGACCGTGCTGCTACACGGCCCTGTGGGCAGCGGCAAGACGATGCTGACGAAGAAGCTCGGGGTCGTCCTAGAGAAGAAGGCCGCGAGCTACGGCAACAGGGTAAAGTTCCTTCACGTCAACTGCAGGATAGACCGGTCTCTGGTGGCGATCCTCAACAAGGGGCTCCGGGCGCTCGGGCACTCGTACCCTACGAGGGGGCTCAGCTTCGAGGAGCTGCTCCAGGCGCTCCTCGACGAGCTGAAGCGGGACAGGGTCCACCTGTTGGTGGCCTTCGACGAGGCGGACTCGCTGGTGGAGTCCGACCCGCCGTCGCTCTACACGATAACCCGGCTCAGGGAGGTGGCGTCGGACGAACAGGTCTTCTCCTCCCTCCTGATCTCAAAGACGCTCGACTATGTGAAGATGGTCGACCTGAGCACGCTCAGCTCGCTGAGCTGGAACACGGTGTCGCTCGACCCGTACTCCGCGGAGCAGCTCTACGACATCCTCCTCTCCAGGAGCCAGCAGGCGTTCTGCGAAGGGTGCGTCGACGACGGGGCGCTCCAGATGGCGGCGGAGCTGGCCAGCATCTACGGCGACGCGCGGTACGCGATCGAGCTGATCTACAGGGCGGGTAAGCTGGCCGAGGTCGCGGAGGCTGACAAGGTGGCGCCTGAGCACGTGAGGCGCGCGAAGAGCGACCTCCCGCCTGAGTTCAGGAAGGAGGAGCTGGTCTACCTCGACAAGCACCAGCGGGTGATGCTCAAGGCAATCTCACGGGTGCTCAAGAAGAGCGACTCCGCGTTCGCGACGATCGGCGAGGTCGAGAAGAACTACAACGCGCTCTGCGAGTCGCTCGGGCTGGCCCCGAACCACCACACGCAGGTCTGGAACGACGTCAATGAGCTCGCCAGGAAGGGGATAATCGAGGCGCAGCTCTCCGGGAAGGGGTTCAGGGGGAGGACCACCATGATCGGCCTCTCGAGGGTCTCCGCCGGGCAGCTGGACGAGGTCCTCCAAGAGGCGTAGAGGCGACGGGAGACGATAGCGACGAGCAAGACCCCGCAGGTCGAGGAGCTCTTCTCCTCTTACGGGCGGGTCAAGATAATGGGGGTTATGATGGAGAGCAACGAGCTCAACATCTCGGAGATAACCCGCCGGTCTGGGATATCGCACTCCTCCGCGGAGGTCCACCTCGGGCTCCTCGTCGAGCTCGGCCTCCTGACCGAGAAGCGCTTCAACAGGATCCGGATATTCAAGGTCAACCACTCCAACCCGTACACCAACGCGCTAGGGCGGTTCTTCTCAGAGTGGCGCTCGATCTCCTCCGAGCCGTCCGGCCACGCGTCGGCTAGGGCCTTCGGCTAGCCCTTGAGGCTGAGGTCGAACGTCCTCGAGTACTCCTCGAAGACCGACCTCTCAGGCGCGTGGTCCGAGCACAGGCACAGGGTCGAGACCGACGTCCTGTCGCAGGCCTGCGAGTAGGGGCAGCCTTCGCACGCAGGCTTGCCGCAGATGAAGCACCTCAAGACGAGCTCCACCTCCTCCCCGGTGGCTGCTCTGATGGTCTTCACCGCCGACTGGATGTCCGTCCCCGAGTCCAGCTTGAACCCCAGCGACCTGTCGTAGACGACCTCCTGCTTCATCAGCGCCGCGAAGGTGTCCCTCCCGAGGCGTGGGAGGTCGAACCATCCACCCACGACGATCCTCCTGCCCACTACCTGGTCGACTCCTTCTGCAGGAACCTGTCGTACGACTCGAGCATCTCCTTGTCGGCGTCCAGTCCGAGGGAGCGCTCGAGGTCCTCCCTGAACCGCTTCCCGGAGCAGAGCGCGAAGACGTAGGGGAGGTCCTGAGAGCGGGCGGCCGACCCGCTGGTGTGGGCCCTCCGGGCGTACCGCAGGGAGACCTCCTTGACCTTCTTCGAGTCGTTCCAGATCCTGGAGAGGACGGGGAACGGCAGGTCGTCCTGGCCGGCGTACCTCACCGTGCCGCCCTTGACAACGGGGAACAGGCCATCGACGAGCCCCCTGTCGAGGTACCTGAGGAGCCTCCACTCGCCCCCCTTGACCATCCTGCCGATGGCGAGGTCCGCCCTCGAGACCACCTCCATGGCGCGCGCCATCTCCTCTGGCGGGAGCCCAGACCTCACCACGCTCCTGCTGAGCTCCCTCACCTTCTCGAAGGGGGACAGCGCGACCTTCCTCAGGGAGGCCGCCGCCTCGCCCTTGTCGGCCGCCCCGAAGAACCCGTTGAACGCTTCGCTCACGGAGCGCTCCCTGTCCTTGTAGCTCGCCCCATGACTCGTCCCGGACGACCCGCCGCTCTGGAGGAGGTTTACCGCCTGCCTGACGTCGCCCCCCGCCTCGAGGACGCAGGCGCGCAGCGCATCTCCGGAAACCTCGACCCGCTCCGCCCTGGCTATCTCCCTCAGGTACATCTCCACCTCCCTCGGCGGGGGCGGCCTGAACCTCACCGCGACGCAGGAGCTCGCCAGCTTCTTGATCTGGTCCGAGTCGGGGTCGTTCGCGGCCATGGCTATCGGGTTCTGGCTCTCTTTGACCGCGTCCTTGATGAACTCGACCGCGCCGTAGTCCGACCTCCCGGCAAGCCCGTCGACCTCGTCAAGGAAGATGAGCGACCTCTCGCCGAAGAGGCTGACCGTGCTCATCGCCTCGCCCAGCTTCCTCCCGAGCATCTCCTTAGTCCTTACGTCGCTGGCGTTGAGGTCGACCAGGTTCATGCCGTTGGCCCGGGCCAGGAGGGTCACGAGGGTGGTCTTTCCCGTCCCGGGAGGCCCCATCAGGAGGGCCGCCTTCCCCCCGGGCTTCCACTCTGCGAGCCAGGTCGAGACGACCAGGCGCGCCTCCTCGTTCCCTATCAGGCCTTCGACCTTCTTCGGCCGGTACTTTTCGGACCACACGGCCTCAGAACGCGCCCCCGACGAAGACGATGAGGCCCAGGAGCATCCCCATCAGCGCCGTCCTCTTGACTCGCAGGGCGCCCTTCGCGTCGGCCCTGGTGACGATGCTGTACGCGAGGTAGACGAACGCCGCGTCTGGCAGGACGACGCCGAACCTGTAGAAGGCGTTCACGGGCAGGAGGAGCAGCGGGAGGAGGCTGGTCACGACCGCGAGCAGGAAGAAGAGCGCACCCACCAGCGACGCCGACCGGAGCCCGTGGACGGCCGCGTACGACCTTATCCCGCGCTTCTGGTCCCCGGGCACGTCGGCCATCGCCTTGACGACCTCCCTCCCGACCCCCGCCAGGAGCGAGGTGGACGCCATGAAGAGGAGCAGCGAGCCGGCGACGTCTCCCCCCGAGACCACCCCGCCATACACGAACGGGATTGCCAGGGACGAGGCCACTATGAGGTTGCCCACTAGGCCGTACGCCTTGACGCGGTAGTCGTAGAGCCAGGCGAGGGCGGCGTAGAGCGCGGCGATGAGGAGCGCGTACGGGTCGAGGGTGGCAGACGCGGCCGCGAGTCCCACGACGAGCGTCGTCGCGGCGAGCGCCACCGCCTCGCCCTTCGAGACCGCCCCGCTCGGGAGCGGGCGGGCTGGCTGGTTCACCCTGTCGACCTCGACGTCGTAGTAGTCGTTCGCGACCATGGAGAACGCGCAGATTGCGAACCCAGTCACGAACCCGAGCGCTATCGGGAGGGGGGATGCCGAGGGCGGCTTGGAGACGAAGTACCCGATCATCACGGCGAAGCCGATCATGGCGCAGTTGACGGGCCTCATCATCGAGAAGGAGGCCTTGATGTCCAACGGTCCCGCCCCGTGCATCTACTTGCGGAAGGTCGCCTTGGTCACCTTGTAGTAGATGACCTCGCCCCTCCTCTCAATCACCGCCACGATGGCCTCCTTCCCCATCCTGACTATCTGCTTCACAGAGTCCCTGAGGTCGCCCAGGCTCTTCTCCGTGCCCTCGTCCAGAGCGAAGACCACGAACTTGGCGGCCTTTGCGGGAAAGTCCCCCCTCTCGTAGACCCTCAGGTCGGTCCCAAACCCGAACCCGTCCTTCACCACGTATCCCCTGCTCCTGAGGTCTCTGTAAATCATGAACTTGGTCCACGAGTCCTTCACCTTGGACTGGTTGGCCTTGGCGAGAGCCTCGAAGGTGACCTCCTTTCCCTTCGCGTCCTTGAGCGCCATCTTCCCGGAGTAGAGCAGGTAGAGAGCCTCAAAGTCCTTGAGCATGAGACCGTCCGCGTGCCGCTCGCCGTAGCCTCCTTCCTGGAGCTCGGCGAACCTGTCGGCCTGCTCGACGACCACCGCTCCGCTCTTGTCCGTGCTCGCGACGATGGGCTCGCGAGCCGGCTGTGCTGGCTCCTCCCTCTCCTGCTCCTGGGCCTCCATCTTTGCGCCGCGAGGCTTCCCACCGATATTAAGGGTTTCAAATGGCCGGGGCTGGAACAGAACCCTTTAGAACTCGGAGAGCCTCGCGGGGCGTGCTTGAAGGGGAATTTCTTCACTCTGCGCACCGTGATGTGGGACCGCGGCAAGGTGAAGATGATCGACCAGACGCTCCTGCCGGCAAGGCTCGTGTATCGGTCCTACGCGCGCTGGGAGGACGTCGCCGACGCGATTCGGAGGCTCGTGGTGAGGGGCGCCCCTGCGATCGGTGTCGCCGCGGCGATGGCGATCGCGGCGACCGCCTGGGGATCGAAGGCGAAGACGGCCGACGCCCTAAGGAAAGAGCTGGAGGGGGCGGCCGCAGGGCTCCGCTCAACCCGGCCCACGGCGGTCAACCTCTTCTGGGGGATCGACAGGGTGATGGCGGCCTCGCGCCTGCCCACCAGCGCGGAGGATGTGAAGGAGGCCGTGGTGAAGGAGGCGACCCAGATGGCCGAGGACGACGTCGAGGCCTGCAAGAGGATAGGCCGGTTCGGGGCCGACCTCATAGACGACGGCGACACGGTCATCACCCAGTGCAACGCAGGCGCGCTGGCCACGGTGGGGTACGGGACTGCGCTCGGGGTCCTCCGGGCTGCCAGCGAGCAGGGCAAGTGCGTGAAGGTCATAGTACCGGAGACCAGGCCTGCCCTCCAGGGCTCAAGGCTTACCGCCTTCGAGCTCTCCGTGGACGGGTTCGGCTGCACGGTGATCTCCGACACGGCGGTGGGTCACATGATGGCCTCCGGAAGGGTCGACAAGGCCGTGGTCGGGGCAGACAGGGTGACCAGGGACGGCTTCGTCTTCAACAAGATCGGGACCTACCAGGTGGCGGTGCTCGCGAAGAGGCACGGGGTGCCATTCTATCCTGCCGCGCCGACATCCAGCTTCGACCTTACGAGGACGCACCAGGAGGTCGTGATAGAGGAGCGTCCCGCCCGCGAGGTCTTCGAGGTCAGGGGAAGGAGGGTCGCACCAAGGGGGGTGCCAGTCGCCAACCCTGCATTCGACGTGACCCCGCCAGACCTAGTGGAGGCGATAGTCACCGACCGGGGCCTGGTCAAGAGCCCGGTCCAGGACAACATAGGCTCGGTTGTCGGTTAGGTCTGCAAGACCGCCGGCGCGTAGTAGCTCGGCGGCCTCGGTGCAGAGGTCGCCCGGGTGGAAGGTGCGTGCCCTTCAAAGGGGCAGCCTTCCAGACCAAGAAGGATTGCCTACTCAGCCATCTGATTTAGGCACGACCGCTTGATCCTCACGCATCTCGGGCCCGATAGAAGCCTGGAGCGCATCATGCCGGAGGGTCAGACGGG
>JAJZNC010000026.1 GCA_021848045.1 archaeon | reverse complement strand
TACGAAGAGGGACCTCGGGGACTCGTCGGTGTGGAGGCGTTCAGCCTTCAGCGGTCGGTGCTCGAGCCTGAGCTTGCTGCCAAAGGCGGTCACCCGGTTCCATGCTCCGTGGGGCGTTGGAAATGCGTCGATTAAAGCATTTATGGCCATCTATGGGCATTGTCGACTTTGGTGCTTCTTCGCGGTGTTGACGTTGTGATGGCGGCGGGTTCGGTTTCTCTCATGGAATAGGGCACGAGGGAAGGGACCGAATGGGAGGCGTGATGCAGAACACAGTGGAATTGGTATACCAAGCGGTGTATATGGCGTAGGTGGTAGGCACGTAAGAGTCGTAATAGAGGACGCCATCATACGATATGAGAGTCGCGGGCAGAGCCTGATTTTGGTTCGGGCAAGGAAAACCGATGGTTCCACACACCACCAAGGCGCCAGCCCGCCCGGCGCTTGTGATGTTCGATCTGACTATGGTCACTTCCCGTGTTTGATTGGTCGAAAGCACGATGGTCATCGTGCTCGTGAAAGTGACACTCGATGTGCTAACGCTTGTCACTGTTCTTGCGCTCAGGAGACCGCTCCCATCGAAAGACTGTACGATGAGAAGGAAGACCAGCATCACGCCTGCGCCTGCGCAGACCAATACGACCTCGCGTTCTCGGCCTTTCATTGATTCTTCGAAGAAGCATTGAGCGAGACCTACAGATTTGCTTTGTGCTCGCAATGGGGCAGGTATGGCGCGGGGACAGTCCCCGGCGAGCCGCTCCAGGTAGCACCCCCGCCCGATGAAGACCCCGAAGGAGTCTGCCCCGAGCCCTGGCTGGACCAATGGGGCGCGCGTCCTTCCGGGGGCCGCCTCTTCGAGCGCCCACGAGGCCGGCTCGTCCTGTTCGGTGAACGCCTTTACCACCGACGCGGGCTCGTCCACCACGGTGGACTTTCTCGTTAGACACCCTTCGGGCCATCTCTCGCCGCTGGCTTCGACCCCCCGTGGCGTTTCAGGTCGAGGAGCGCCTCATCCCAGAACCCTTCGAAGAAGAGCCTCGTCTCGGTCATCTTCTGCCTGTTGACCGAGTAGAAGCGGTGCTGCCCCGCCCTCCGCTCCTTCACGAGGTCTGCGTCCCTCAGGACCCTCAGGTGGGTCGAGAGGGCGGCCTTGGAGAAGTCGAAGCTCTTCGAGAGCTCGGTGGGGGTCTTCTCCCCGTCCTTCAGGAGCAGGAGGACCTGGCGCCTGCTGTCGTCTGCGAGCGCCTTCCAGACGCTGGCCAACGGGCTACCGGACCTGCTTCGCTGCCGGCTGCAGGATGATGAAGGCGTGGCCGTCTAGTTGGAACTGCACCCGACCACGCTTCCCGTCGGGGTAGGACCCTGCCTTGCAGAGGCTGATCTCGATGTCCTGCCCCTTTGGCGCGACGGTCAGGCACCGGGCCCCTCCCGGGCCCGTGAAGCCTTTCCGCTTCTCGAGGCCGAGCGCCCGCGCGTAATGGTCCGGGGACCTCTCCTGGTCCTTGACGACCACCGTCATCACCATCAACTTCTCGAGCATGGCGCCCTAAAGATTTCAATAGCGATTTAACTATTGACGTTCAGCCCCACGGCAGCCAGCGTCAGTGCCCTCAGGGAAGCCTCGTCCACCGCCTCGCCTTCGTGAACGTCTATCGCACGGACGGTCTTGCTGTCCAGCCGCGCGTTGAAGAGGCCCTTCGGGTCTTTCACCCGGGCGCCCTGAGGGAAGGTGAGCCTCACGGACCTCTTGAGCACGTTACCCACGCAGACGATCCCCCCGTGAGACCAGACAGGAACGCCCAACGGATTGGAGGGCTTCTTCCACTTCACCTCCTCCACCACGCCGGGGTCGGCCTCCCTGATCAGGGCGCGGAGGTGCGAGAGCACCTCGCCGTGCCATCCGCCCGACTCCTCGATTATCGCGTCTATCTGCTCTGCGGGGGACCTGTCGCCCCCGCGAGGGCCTGTGCGCCCTTTGGCCCTCAGGCCACAGCCCTCTTCACGAGCGCTGCGATCTGGCTCTCTTCGGATGGGGTCAGCGTCTTCAAGGCGAAGGCGACCGGCCACATCCCCCCCTGGTCAAGGTTCGCCTTGTCGCTGAATCCCACGGTGGCGTACCTGGTCTTGAACTTGTGAGCGTCCTGGAAGAAGCAGAGCACCTTGCCGTCCTTCGAGTAGGCGGGCATCCCGTACCAGAGCCTGGGCGACAGGTCTGGCGCGCTCGCCATCACTATGGCATGGACCCGTCTGGCCTTGGCGCGGTCGGGCCCTTGCATCTGGTCGAT
Organism: archaeon; assembly: GCA_021848045.1. Classification (GTDB taxonomy): domain Archaea; phylum Thermoproteota; class Nitrososphaeria; order Nitrososphaerales; family Gagatemarchaeaceae; genus Gagatemarchaeum. The sequence continues at coordinate 26,475 of JAJZNC010000026.1, read as the reverse complement.
CTTCGCGAGGACCGCGCTCTCACCCTGGCCCGCTCCCGCCTTGAGCTCTGCGGCGCGCTCCCTCATCGCCCCCTTCTCCTCGTCCGTGAAGCCCTTGGACTTCGCCATGGTCGGTCTAGTAGTTCAATAGAGATTTAACCATTGACTGTCCGCGCCCTGAGGCGCCATAAGCATAAGTGAGGCAAGGGCGCCCCGACCGGGCGTTGCCCTCCTTCAGGATCCGAAGGGCCATGTCGAAGGACATCGACATCCTGGTCCGCCATCGCCACATGATGTTCCTCGAGATGGCCAGGCCAGGAAAGGAGGAGCTCCGGGCACTGGACGAGTCGTACCGCGCTTGGTCGAGGAAGATGATGGGGCGGAGGCTGTTCCACGGCTACATCGTGACCACCGAGGGCGGCGAGCCGGCCGCGAGCGGGTGCGTTTGGCTGCGAGACGTGCAGCCCTCGCCCGGTCAGCCGGCCGGGCGGATACCGTACATAATGTCGGTCTACACGGACCGAAGGTTCAGGAGGAACGGCCTCGCGACGATGGTGATGAAGGAGGCGATGGAGTGGGGAAGGAAGAAAGGCTACCCCAGGGCGCTGCTCCACGCCTCGAGAGCGGGTAGGAAGGTGTACCCCCGCCTCGGGTGGAAGCGCACCTGGGAGATGGAGCTCGCCTACGAGTGAGACCGTCCTGGACCCTGGCCGCCCCTCAGCTCGCGGGATACCCTGAGCGCCACCGCCAGGAGCACCAGGGCCGCCGAGAGGGCCAGGCCTATCCCGGAGACCCCCGAGGGGATGTTCGTTCCTGACCCGACCGTGTGAAGGACGATGAGAAGGACGGCCCCGATGGAGAGCAGGCCGTGGTAGAACGCGGAGTTGCGAACGGCCTGGAAGTACATCGCCCCGGTGGTCCACACGAACAGGGCCGCGCCCGTCGCCGCGTACCCCAGGAGTACGGGGAGCGATATGGGGAAGGCGAGGAAGAGCACCACGTGGAGCCCCAGGAAGACCCCGCCCGCTCCCGCGACGAGGATGTGCAGTCGCCACAGCCTCTCCGGGCTCCCCATCGACCTGGCGAGCCGCGCCTTGAAGAGCATCAGGACCCCCGTTCCCGCGATGAGCGCGAGCGCTAGGAAGCCAAAGAGGTCGGCGAGCGCGGCCATGCCGAACGGGTCGAACGGGAGCAGGAGGCCGGAGAGGGATACCAGGAATACCAGGGCGAGGACGACGGTAGAGAGCCTGCCTATCTTCATCGCGACCCCGCCGGTGGTCTGGAGCGCCCGCGCGCATATAGGCGCGACTGGGACGAGCCGCCCTCAGGAGAATATGGTATCTATTGAGACCGATTACGAATTCACATAAGATTAAATAGTAATCTCTCATGGAACGCCGCAAATGGTATCCGAGCCTGCGATGCGACAAGCCAAGAAACCAAGGGACATCAATACGAAGATCGCAGAGTTCGTCAAGATGGTGAACGAGGTCGGACCCGACATCCCCCAGGTCGCGAAGAGGATGGGCGAGCACAAGGAGTCGGTGCGCTACTGGTTCAAGAAGCTCATCAAGCAGGGCATGATCATCCAGCCGTCGGTGGACTTTGAGAAGCTCGGGCTGGCGAGGGTGGTCACGGTGGCCGAGTTCGCACCGGAGTACGAGGGTCAGGCCGAGCCGATCCTCACGGCGATGAGCCAGCTGTGCTACGTCCAGAGCTTCGTCAAGACCCTCCCCGAGGGGCGCTACGTCGTGAAGGCGACGGTCCCCGTCGAGTGGACAGGCCAATGGATAGAGATGATGCGGCGCCTCCAGGACGCGGGGCTCTTCGCCTCGCTCGAGTTCGCCACATTCGACTGGTGCAGGAACGCCGCCATGAAGTCGGACTACTACGACTTTGAAGGCGGGCGCTGGGAGTTCGAGTGGTCCGTCCCTGCGAAGGTCTACCCGGAAGCCGTCGAGGGGCCGTCGCCCAGGGCCCAGGTGGACAGCATCGACCTGGAGATAATCAGGGCCCTGCAGAGGGACGAGACCAGGCCGCTCTCCGAGATCCAGAAGGAGACCGCGATAAACTACAAGACCCTCAGCTTCCACTATAGGAAGCACGTACTCGGCAGGCAGCTCCTAAAGGGACACAAGGTCAACTGGATAGGGACGGGGTACAACCCCGAGAACGACGGGGGGAAGCACCGGAGGCACACCTACCAGCCCATCGACATCCTCCTGAAGGAGGTCACCCCCAGCGAGAAGGCCACGGTCATGGGGATGACCAACTCGCTCCCGTTCCTTTGGTTCGAGGCTTCAGGGAGGAACAGCTACTACGCGCAGCTGGTCTTCCCGACCGAGACGATCTCCGAGGCCATGCAGTTCCTGGCCCGCGCGCTCCTCCCCGTAAGGGACAGGGCGGAGTGGTTCATGGTCGACCAGAAGCACTCCCTCTCCTTCGGGATCGAGCCGCGGCTCTACGACAACGAGGCGAGGAGGTGGACGTTCAACCAGTCCGACGTCCTCTCCAAGTTCGAGCAGCTCCTGCTCAGGATAAGGAGCGGATCCTAGGCCTCAGCCCGGCGACGCTCAGTCGCCGTAGCCACCTATGACCTGCAGAGGGAGTATGTGCACCCCGAGCGTCGAGAACACCACCGATGCGCCCGTCAGTGCCATCAGCCCGAACTTGACCTTGTCTTCTGTAGACATGGGCGAAGTGATTACCCGTCCGAGATTTAAAGCGTACGGACGGCCATGAACACACCCGTGTTCTTTTGATGCAAATTCTTATCGCAGTCATAACACGGACGTGATGCATCGACCTACCGACGTTTTTAGTAGACAGGGGGCGCTCGCCGCCGCCGGTGCGGGCTGGTTGGGCGTCGCCGTGCAGACTCTCGCGGCAGGGATCGCGCTCGGGTTCTCCATCGCCGCACCGCCCGGCCCAGTCACGGCGCTCTCGGTCCAGCGGGCGGCGTCGCGGTCGTGGTTCTCGGGCTGGCTGGTGTCGCTCGGCGCGACGGTCGCCGACGGGGCCTTCTTCGCGGTCACCTACCTGGGGATGGGGAGGCTCCTCTCCGCCGAGCTGAGGGGCGCGCTATTCGTCCCAGGAGGCGTCCTGATGCTCTACCTCGCCCTCTCCACGGCGCGGCGGACGGCAGCGCGGGCGGGCGCCCCTCCGGATGTCCCTAGAGGGCAGTCCTGGACGCGGTCGCCCTTCCTCGCCGGGCTCTCGATGGGTCTCACCAACCCCTACCAGCTGGGTTGGTGGGTGGCGGTCGGCGGCGGGATGGTCTCCGAGTACGGCGGGGGGATCGCGGCGGGGTTCTTCGCGGGGATCTTCATCTGGACGCTTGCCCTCGCGGTGGCGGTCCACGCGAGCGCGAGACGGTACCGCCTGGTGGCGCCCTACGTCTCGTATGCCTCGGCGGCCCTCATGGGGTGCTTCGGGGCGTGGTTCCTCTGGTCTGGGTTGACCGCCGTCTTCTGACGGCCTCGACTTCGAACTCGAGGACGGCCTGCTCCTGCTGCGCCTCCACCGAGCCGCCACGGGACCGCCTCAGGTCGTCGATCGCCTCCCTTGCGGTCATGCCCTCGTATACCATCAGGTAGGCCGCGAGCACGCTGCCTGTCCGCCCCTTGCCCGCAAGGCAGTGGACGAGGACGACCTTCCCCTGCTCGACGGAGGAATGGATGTACTCGGCCCCAGAGAGCATGTCCTGGTGGCTGACCGGTGCGTGGTCCTTCAGGGAGATGTGCTTCGCCTCGATCCCCTCGACCCACCCTGGAGGGAGGGGATCCTCGGTCAGGCTCAGGACAGCGTTCACCCCGCTCCTCTTCAGCCAATCGACCTGGGCCTTTGAGTACGGCCTGCCCGAGGCCGCGAGCTTCCCGACCCTGACCCAGGAGAAGAGCGTGGGCCTGTCGGTGAAGTTGGCGCGGAGCCTCCTGTAGGCCATGCCGGTCCTGCCCATCTCGCCCCACCAGCCGGCGAGGGTCGTATAACGCTGTTTCTGGAGGCTCGGGAGGCGGGCGCCTATTCGAGGATCTCCAGCTTTCCGTACCTGCCGATGTTGAGCTGGACCTCGCCCCTAAAGTTGTTCGTGTACCCGTTCGAGACCTTTACGCGCGACCCCTTCTTCACCTGGTCGATCTGCGCGTCCCAGAGCGAGAGCTTTATCGTCCCCGTCTCGTCTTTGAGCGTCGCGTCGGCCACCCTCGCCTGGCCTCCGGTACGCAACGAGACGTCTCGGGGGCTCGAAATCTCGACCACCTCTCCCTCCGCCTCGACAGTCCTCATCCCATCCCTGAGATCTTTGATGTTCATCTTCGTCTAGTCGCACCCAACCCGCATCCGAGCGATATTTATCCTTGATTGGGACGCCCATTCGGCCGCCGCCGCGCATCGAAGGTTTTAAGGTCGGGCTGAGGGGCCGAGACCGTGGTTCCAGGGCCGACGGACGTCGCAGCGATCGCGCTGGCGTTCATCCTCCCCGCGGCCGCGATGCTCCTCCTGATGCCCGGGTACGCGAGGTTCCTCGTCGCGAGGGGGAGGACCACGGGCGACTCGCACAAGCCCGGCGGGGTCGTGGTCCCCACGCCGGCGGGGCCGCTCATCATGGCGTCCCTGGTGGTTGGCGAGGTCGCCGCGTGGGCGTTCTTCAGGTCGCCGGTCCCCCTGGTCCTCATCGTGGTGGTCGCCTCGGTGGGCCTCATCGGGCTGTACGACGACCTCCGTGGCCTCGGGGGGGTGGTCAAGCCTGCCCTCCTCGCGGGCGTCGGGCTCTTCGTCGCGGTCGCGGAGCACCTCCATCGGGGGGTGTACAGCCCCGTCCTCTACTTCCCGCTCTTCACCGAGACCGGGACGCACTACATCATATTCGCGCTGATAGTGGTGGCGTCCGTTCCCGTCTCCGCGAACGCGTTCAACATGCTCGACGCGTTCAACGGGGAGATATCGGGCTTCACGGCGATAGTCTCGGCCGCGCTGGTCGTCGCGGTGGTCCTGAGGGCGTACGCGCTCCCCGGGACATCGCTCGGGACGGTCGCCATGGCGGTCCCCCTCCTCGCCACCTCCGCGTCGTTCTACTACTTCAACAGGTACCCGTCGAGGATCTTCGACGGGGACAGCGGGAGCCTCTCGTTCGGGGCGATGTACGTGATCCTCTCGATCGTGGGCGGGGTCGAGATCGCAGCCCTCGTGGCCCTCATCCCTGCCGTGGTCAACTCCTACTACATCCTGTCCAGCGTCAGGGGGCTCGTCGAGAGGAAGAGGATGGCTGCGAGGCCGACCTTCCTCGGGGACGACATGAAGCTCCACGCCTCGAGCGACGCGAAGGCGCCGACGACCCTGGTAAGGATGATCCTGCTCGGTGGACCGCTCGACGAGCGGGCGCTCGTGAACAGGATCCTGGCGATAACGGCCTACGCCGCGTTCCTCTCGGTGGTCACCTCGGTGATGACGTGGTTGCTATGAGCGGGACCGAGAAGAACAAGGAGACGCTCCTCGCGATGATGGGGATCGTGACGGTGGCCTGGCTGCTCATCCTGGGCGCGACCTACGTGTTCTTCGTGATAGTGAGGCCCCTCGGGCCCGAGCTCCACGGGGCGAACCTCCCCTCGTACGTGACGAAGGTCACGCTCACTCTGGGGTTGGGGGCGTCGTGGTTCGTCGTGATGTTCGCGATATCCTGGCTCTACCTCAGGGCTTTCCGGTCTCCCAGGACCTCTTCTTAGAGTCATAGTCCGCCCTGGTGCAGTAGAACCTCGCGGGGACGCCCATCACGACGACGCCGGGCGGGACGTCCCGGGTGACGACCGCCCCCATCGCCACCACACTGTCCCTGCCTACGGTCACTCCTGCCTTGACGACCGCCCGCCCGCCTATCACCGCGCCGTCCTCCACCGTCACGCCGACCATCTTCTTGCTCATCGGGTAGGGGTCGTTGGTTATCACGGCGGCGGGACCTATGAACGCGCCCTTGCCTATCCTGGTGAGGGGCGGGATGTAGGCCGAGCCCTCTACGCGGGTGCCGGCGCCTATGACGACGTCGTAGTCCACGTGGGCGAGGGAGCCTATCGAGACGTCGTCGCCGATCGTGGTGTCGTTGCCCACGTAGGCCAGGTTCCATATCGAGACCCTCTTGCCGATCCTTACGTTCCGGCCTATGACCGCCCCCTTCCCCAGCCTGGCAGGCTTCAATGGCAACGCCCGCGAGCCCGGAGGCCCGAACCTCTTCCGCCCCTCGAGAGGAGGGGCGCGCCCTCCCCGCAGTCCCTCCCGACCCGGCGCGTCGAGCCGGTCCCCGCCAGCCGCGTGTCGTCCAACGCCATCCCTCGGCCTGCGGCATGCTATAACGTCTCATCGGCAGCTGCGCGGCGGAGCCCGCGCCTGCCGGCAACGTTTATCCGTGGAAGCGCCTCCGCCGAGAAAGTTGGCGAGAAAGGAACCCGTCAGGTCCCGCCTCGTCGCCATCGTGCTGCTGGCGGCACTCGTCTCGATGTCAGCGGCCCCGATATTCGCCTCGAGCACCTCCGCGCAGGCGCCCCCCAGAGCCCCCGACCCCCCCAGGCAGGTCTACGTCGGGATGTACATCAACGACATCGGGACCTTCGACCTGGGGACGGGGTCGTACAGCGCGGACTTTTACGTCTGGTTCAGGTGGCAGGGTAACTGGACGGTCACTGCCGACAACTCCACAGTGCTCTCGCTCATAGCGACGGCGAGCTCGAGCCAGACGGGGAGCGAGGCCGCCCTGGCGAGCTCCGGCCTCCCGACGCACTTCGAGTTCATGAACGGCGAGGTCTCCAGCCGCTCCCTCATAGCTGCGCAGCCCCACTTCAACGGGACCGCCTACAACTTCCTCGAGTACAGGATACACGGGACGTTCCACGTCCCTGTGCAGTTCGGCGACTACCCGCTCGACGAGCAGACCCTCTCGATCCAGATGGAGGACAGCTTCTACCCCAACACCACGCTCGTCTACGTCCCCGACCAGGGCAGCGTCCTAGACCCCTCGGTCACCGCCTACGGCGCGATCCCGGGGCTCAGCTACGTCCACAACTCCTTCAGGGTATACGTCGTCAACCACTTTTACAACACGGCGTTCGGGTACCAGGTGATCCCGGGGGGCAACACGACCAGCTCGTACTCCCGGTTCGTCGCCCAGTTCACCCTCAGCAGGCCGTTCGCGGCATCGGTCACCTCGCTGCTCCTCCCCGTGGGGATAATCATCGCCCTTGCGGTGGTCTGCTTCTTCATCGACGCCGAGAAGTTCGAGGAGAGGATCGCCCTGCTCGTCACGGCGGTCCTCACCGCCGTGCTCCTCCAGGTGAACTTCGCGTCCACCGTCCCGTCCGACGGGCAGTTCACCCTGGCCGACCGGGTGATGCTCGTCGTCTACGCCGTGCTCGCGCTGGGGATAGTGATAGCGGTCCTGGAGAAAAGGATAAGGCGGGAGGAGCACCCCGAGACGATACTCTGGCTCGACAGGTTCGCCCTTGTCATCATCCCCCTGGCTACCCTGATAGCCCTCCTCCTCGTGATATCGCCGGCGTGCGCGATCAGGTCCTGCCAGCTGGTGGGCTGAGGCGCAGCCTGGGCGGGGCGCGATAGAGCCGCAAGGGAACTCTCTTAAGGTCGACCCGCCGAACGCCACCCCGTGAGGGAGAGGAGACCCCGTGCAGGCGCAGCCGCGGTCCTCGCGGTCCTCGCAATCGCAGTCGTCGTAGGGATGGTGTCGCTCGCCCCCGCCCCAGCCAGGGCGCAGTCCGTCCCCGCCCCCTCCGACCCTCAGGTCACAGCCGGGATCCTCCTGGTGGACATCAACCAGGTGAACCTCGTAGCCGGGACCTTCAACGCCGACTTTTACCTCTGGTTCAACTCGACGGGGGCCCCCCAGTACGTCAACTACGAGCTGGTCAACGGCGTGGCCACGTCGGTCGTCGTCGACTCGAACACTACGAGCTATCAGGAGTACAGGATAAGGGCGAGCTTCACCAACAACCTGACATTCCAGAACTTCCCGTTCGACAACCACAGCCTCAGCATGCAGGTGGAGAGCAGGAACCTCCAGTCCTCCCAGCTCACCTTCGTGCCGGACAAGTCGAGCGGCACCGACCCGTCGCTGACGCTCAACGGATGGGACATCCTCGGGTCGAGCGTGTCCGCGGCTCCGCACTCCTACTCCTCGAGCCAGTCGTTCTCCAGGCTGACGTTCACCTTCACGATCGGGAGACCGGTCTACGGCGCCTTCGCGACGGACGTCCTCCCGGTCATCCTTATCGTCCTGATCGCCATGCTCGCGTTCGCCCTCCCTCCTGCGAGGTCGTTCGAGAGGGTGTTCATCGCGGTGACGACGCTGGTCGCGGCGGTCCAGTTCCACCTCGCCCTGCTCTCGCAGATACCCCCCGTGGACTACCTGACGGTCGCGGACGACATCATGATCACGGTCTACGTCCTGATACTCTACGGCCTCGGGGTGACCATACTCCTCGCGAGGCAGATCGAGATGAAGAACGTCGACCGCGCGTGGAGGCTCAACACGAAGGGGGCGGTGCTCGTCCCCGTGGTCGCCGCGGTCGTCATGGCCTTCCTGCTGCTGCTGGGGTACCTGGGGCTGTGAGCTTTGCAACTCTTAAATAGAATTTTGGGGAGTTCGGCCCAGTAGATGGCGATCGAGACCCCCGAGTGGATCATCCTCGGCGTCATCCTAGTGGGGGTCCTCATCAGCGTCTTCGTGGTGTTCTGGGAGAGCGTGCGGAGAGCCATGGGGGCAGCGCCGCCGCCGAAGAACCCCGAGCCCCTCCCCAACGTCGACTACACAAAGTACGTCTGGAACGCCGAGGACGTCGGGTCCCCGCCCGCGCGCAAGACCGTCGTGCTCACGTACGACGGCCCGCAGCGGGTGGCGATGTCGTTCTACATCGACCTCACGAAGAAGAAGAACGTCTACCTGGACCCCGTGAAGCCGCTTCGGATAAACGGCGACATCGTGCCCATGAAGGACCTCCCCGCAGACCCCGACAAGCTCAGGGCGGTGAAGAAGGAGAGCGTGGACGTCACCAAGTTCGTCAGGACGGGCCCCCAGGGGATCCCCAACGACTTCGAGGTGAACTACGTGGTCCGCGGGAGGTTCAGGTCGTTGAGGGGGACGGAGGGGAAGCTGACGCTGATACTCGCGGTGACGATGCCCAAGGCCGGGAGCGTGGTCGGGCCGACGAAGTTCTGCATGAACTGCCAGTACGCGATGCCCCTCTCGGGCAAGTTCTGCCCCAACTGCGGCGTCCCTGTCGAGGCGTTCAGCGGGACGGACACCAAGGACTGCGTGAACTGCAAGGAGACGATATCCTCGAACGCGATCTACTGCCCCAACTGCGGGGCTGTCCAGCCCAACCCGCCGACCCCCGCCCCCGCCGTCCCCGCCCCGTCCTAGCCGTCACTGGACCGCTCCTCCGTTCCCGACCGCCCCTGCGACAGGCCCAGGAGGGGCCGGCGGGGGCGGGGCCACGCCCCCCACCCCCATTATGTTGCTGATCATCGAGGTGCCCTTCCAGGTCATGAATACCTGGGCGAAGGCCTGGGCGATCGAGTCGAAGAGCTCGTCGTCGTGCGGCCCCGGGGGGGCGACCTGGCTGGCCATCAGCGCCTTTAGGGACGATGCCTGCATCATCGCATCCCCCGGAGAGACGCCCGAGGCGAGGGGCACGGGCGTGTTCGGCGACGGCGGCATAGTGGTGGAGGCGGCGGCCCCTCCCGGGAAAGGGATGGCGGGGTTGGTGTACCCCAGCTCCCACGCAGTCCACGCCTGGCCTACGGCGAATGCCACGGCGCTCCCGTAGAGCGTGTAGTTGGCGGACTTTTGGTTGAACTGGGCCATGATCATGGGCGTGGCCATCATCCCGCCCCCCACCATCCCCGCGGGCGGGAGTATGCCGATGGGGCCGTTGATCATGACCCCGACGAACTTGACCGCGCTCTGCCAGTTCGCCCACGCCCCGCAGACCGCCGCCGCGACGTCGTCGATGAACCCGTTGAACCCGTCGCTGATGGCGTTGGCCGCGTCGACCGCTATCTTCTTCGGGCTCGGCGGCACGAAGATGTTGGTGGGCTTTGGGACCCCTGGCCCGAACTCGGGCGTCTTGGCGTTGACCTGGTCCTCGAGCCCGGAGTCCCAGCTCGGGGGTAGGCTGACCGCCTTGGCCGTGTACTGCGCCTTGGCGAGCTGAGCGAGCATCTTGGCGTCAGGTGCCGGCAGGGTCTAGCCTCCTATGTTCACGGTGGGGCTCCCGCTCTGGATCGAGCCGTCTCCGCCGCAGTGCTTGGTGGCGTCCCCGCTCCTCGCGGCGGGCTTGCCGTTGATCTTGACCGTCCCCGAGCCCTTGGAGACGGTGAAGTTGTTGGCCGCGCAGCAGGGGGCGTGGAGCCCCTTGTCGTCCTGCCTGGCGGCGGGGAGGCCGTTTATCGTGACGGTGGGAGAGCCGGCCGCGACTATCCCCACGACCGGGTGGGGGCACATCGGGCACCCGTGGCTGCAGTTCCCCTGGACCGGGTCGGTCTGGCGCGCGGCGGCGGGCATGGCCGGGTCCTACGGGTTGATCTCGACGGTGCTCCCCTTCACCGTCATCTTACCGGTCGCCGTGAGCGAGGTGTCGGAGTCGCTCTCTATCTTCACGTTCTTCGCCTTTATCGAGAGGTCGTCCTCGGTGCTTATCGTTATCGCCTTCTTCGAGGTAAGGCTCACCCCGTCCTCCTTGCTCACCTTGATGTCGGTGTCCCCGACGTGGACCGTGACCTGCTCGTCCTGGATGGTCACGGTCACGGTCTTGTCTGGCAGCTCGATGTAGATCCTGCGGAGGTCGGGGTTCGAGTCGTACGGCGGGACGTACACCATCTCCTCGGCCTGGGAGGCGGGAGGCCTGTCCTCGTCGTTGTACAGGCGCCCGGTGACGACCGGGGCGTTCACGTCGCCGTTGACGAATGAGACGAGGACGAGGTCGCCGACCTGCGGGATGCTCGCGAACCCGATGTGCTGCGTGGCAACCGGGACCTGCCTGAGCTCCACGTCCTTGTCCCTGAGCTTGACGCTGCACTCGTAGTTGTCGTTGTCCCCGTCGTCGGCGTGCGGGAAGACGGAGGTCACCACCCCGAGCTCCGCGACGTGGACCTTCTCCACCTCGGACTCCGCGACCTTCTTCATCGCCTCGACTATGCCTGTCATCCATATTCCCCCATCACTTGGGCGGGAGCTGCCTCACGTCCACGCGCTCTATCCTGGCAGCCGGCACGACCACGCGGAGGTTCGCCTCGACGCCGTAGACGAGCCTCTTGGCGAAGACGCCGCCCGGGAGCCCGTCCGACGGGGAGAGCTCCAGCCCCTCGACAGGCCTGACTATGACGCCCGTGGCGGCGAGCTCCTCCTGGGAGAGCGCGACGGCCTTCATCACGTCCACGGTGACGTCGTCCCTCTGCCTCTCGTTCCCCGCCCAGACCTCGAGGTTGTACACCGCGTCGATGTGGATCTGCTTGGTCTTCCCTGCGCCCGAGACGGAGTTGTAGGTCACGGAGACGTTCTTCGACCCCCTCGGAGGGGGCGAGCGGAACCTTATCGTCCCCCTGGCGTAGTCCATCGTGTAGTCGAGGTTCTCGACCTCGACCTGCCCTGGGGCGGACTCGACCCTGAGGAGGGGCCTCTGCGCCCTGCCCGAGAGGGAGAAGACGGCCCTCGAACCATCCCCGTTGAAGGACTCGCTCTTCTCCTGCCTCGCCTCGAGCCCCTCCCCGCCGAGCCCGACGTCCTCGAAGGTGAACCGGGGGCTGTAGACGAAGACGGCAGGGAGGGGCGCCGCCTCCTTTCGGGGGGCGCGCGCCGCTACGTTCCCCTTGCTCACGCTCTCGAGCCTCTCCTGGAGCGCCTTTACGAGCCCGCCGGAGATCTCGTTGAGCATCTCCGTCACTGGAGCTGCTTGACCCTGGTCCTGAGCTGGACCGCGTCTGCGATGCGGGTCATCGCCTTTGGGTTCGAGTTCCTGAAGGTCACCGTGAGCACCTCCTTGTCGGGGTGCGGGTTGGCGAGCCTGTACCTGTACCACACCCACTGGTTCGGGGAGAGGAGGAACTCCACGTAGGGGTTCTCCTCGCCCCTGGGCGAGAGCTTCTTCCTCTCGTGGATCAACAGGCCCTTCACCGTCTCTGACGTCCCGTCGACGTACCTTATCGTGATGTCAAGCGCCTTCTGGCCGCCGTTGTCCGCCCCCGCCCAGTAGTCGAGCTGGTCGAAGATGTTGGCGACGGTGAATCGGCAGATGTCAACCGAGGCGTCCCTGACCGAAGGGAGCCACTGCCTCGTGATGAACCCCAGGAGGCTCGTCCCGTAGGTCGCCGCCTCGCCGGGGACCTTCTCGTCCAGGCCGTACGACCTGCCCTCGGGGCTGTCCAGGCGGGTCATGGTGTTGGTCTCGGACATGTTGTCCACGTACCTCCTCAGCTCGGCGTTCTCTGTCTCCAGGCGGACGAGGTCCTCGAGAATCCCCTGCTGGATGTAGTTCCAGTCGTCCGAGGTGATCGTGCCGCCAGGCTGGGCGATCCTTGGCTTGAAGCTCGTCAAGTCTCTACTCCACGACCAGTTCCGCCTGGACCCCGGCGCCCTTTATAATATTGAGAAACCCCCTCGCCTCGTCCTCCGAGGCCCCGCTCTCCCCGAGGACGCGGGACGGGACCCTGAGCGAGAAGGCAGAAGGGAGCCGCCCCGACCAGGCCATCCTGATCACCGCGTCGGGGACGGGGACGGAGAAGATCGACTCGTCGAACCGGCTCCTGTCCAGGTGGGCTATCTTCGCCGATATCTCCTCCTCGTACGCCCAGCGCGACCCTCCTGGCGGGAGCCTGGGGAACCCGTCAGGGGCGGAGACCGAGGACGAGACATCCTCGCCGTCCAGGGTGGCGGCCCCTTCGCTCATGACGAGCCTCTGGCCGACCCTGAACGTCCCCCGGTACCCGACCCTCTGGTTTGTGTCGAGGTTCCTGACGCCCGGGTTGAGGACGACGTTCCCCTCTCCCTGGAGCGTGAGCTCTATCACGGGGGACGCCTCTTCGACGCTCATGCTCCCCAGCGCCCAGGTCTGGCCCCCGGAGACCCTCCTCTCCACGGCGACCGACCGCGGGGGGTTCTCCGATATCTCGAGCGCCTCGGGCTCCGCAGAGAGGAAGTCCGCCATCAGGCCCTTGACCGAGGAGCAGGTCCCCCCTCCCTTGAACTGCCTCAGGGCGCTCTTCACCCGCTCCCTGTAGTCGCCGTCAGGCTCGTCCTTCACGCGTCGAAGCTCGAAGAGAGCCCCCAGCCTGTCGAGGTCTGCGCCGTTGGCCGTGTCGACCCAGTGGGTCCTCATGATGCGGAAGACGCTCTTCTGCTCCTCGGCGAGGGCGCGCCCCACGGCGTCGATCACCTTGTAGATGACCGAGTCTGCGTCCCAGGTCCTGTAGAACTCGGGGAGCCGGTCGGCTATCCGCCTGGTCCTTTCGGTCTCAGCGGCCGCCACTGGCGCTCACGCTCACTTTCCTAAGCTTGGGCTTCTCGTCTGCCCCGAGCGCGAGGTTCTCCCTCGTGCTCCCGCTCGGGACCCCGTCCCTGAGGGCGTCGACCGTTATGCCCTTCACGTCGCGGACGCCCTTCGTCCCCAGGGCGACAGAGACGAGCCTCCCGAAGATCACGGTCTCCCCTATCGTCACCGTCTCGAGGTATCCCTCGACACCGTCCTCGATGGCCTTCTCGACGTCGCCTAGCCCTACGCCGTCATCGAGCTCGACCTCCACCTTCACGTCGAGGAGGACGAACCTTGGCCTGAGGACCTGAACGTAGACCCCCGCAGCCCTGGTGTCGTCGACGGCCTCCCTGATCCTTTCCATGTCGCCGCCGTCGACGACCACTCGGACGACCCCGGGTACCTTGAGGTCGACCGGAGCCCCTCCCATCTCGACCGAGTAGAGGACGGGCATCTCGTCGATCCTGACCGGCCTGACGACGCCGTCGATCTCCTCGATCCGCTGCTTCAGCGAGTTGTAGGTGGCTCTGCCGAGCGCCCTGAGCCCCTTCTTCGCCCTCTCCCTCAGGACGTCGTCGGTCTCGGGCTCCGTCCCGCCGGTGATGGCCGCCCTGTTCGCGACGAACTCTATCGCCTCGACCGGCTGCGGCATCAGCGTTATCGCCCCCGAGAGGATGTTCCCCCCGGGCCCGGGGGCGACCGCCCTCACCGGGACGTCGACCTCCCAGACTCCGAGGACGTTCTTCTTCAGCGTGGCCCCCTCAGTGGTCTCGAAGAGCTTGACGTCCTGCCTCCTCCGCGAGAAGGTCGAGACCTTCGTCCCAGCGGGTATCTCGACCTGCTGGTAGGCCCTGTAGGTGACCCTGAACTCGGTCCCGTAGTCGGGCTTGAAAGCGCTCTCGAGCCAGGCGACCGAGTCTCCGTCGAGGGCGTAGTCCGCGCCCTTCTTGAAGACGAAGGGCTGCCCGTGCATCAGCCCCTTCACGGTGACGATGTCGAAGACAGGGGTCCGCTTCAGCTCGTAGGCCTTGCCGCCGTCGAAGAGGACGACCTCCTCCTGGGGCGGGAGCTCGGGGGGCGGCTTCCTTCGCCCGAACGTGGCGAGGCCGGTCGCCCGCTGTGCGGGACGCCGCTGGACCCCCAGTATCGCGACGACCAGGTCGAGCGAGTTGCCCGTGGCGGTGTCGATGAACCCTGCCTTGTAGACGTAGTCGTTCTGCGCGTAGAGGTACTCTATCTCCCGCCCTATCGCCTCCACGATGGTCCTGACCACGCTCCCGGGGTTCACGTCGGTTATCGGCGAGGGCTTCCCGAAGAGGTACGATACCTCGAACGTGGACATCACGTCGGGCCGCCGCCCTCCGTCGACCCACTCGAGCATCCCGTCGGCGACCAGGTAGTCCGCGCCCTGCACGAAGGGAGTCCTGATCCCGTGGACGGGCCCCTCGACCTTGACCACCTCGCGGATGCCCTCCCGCCCGGAGTTGAGCCGGTAGCGGACCTTCGTCGGCTCGAAGACGAGCCCCTCCCTCACCACCGCCCTGGTGAGCTGCTCGAGCATCGAGGTGGTGATCTCCGGGAACGACTTGCTCTCGTAGGCCATCCTAGGCCTTCTCCAGGTAGAACGGGAAGACCACGTTCAGGGGCATCTCGGTCTCCGTGGCGATGAGGCTGACGTCGACGTCGACGGCGTCCGGCCTCCCGGGCTTCACCGAGACCGCGACCTTGACTATCTTCTTGACGCGAGGCTCCCTCGTGAGAGCCTCGACGACCACGGCCTTCACCTTGTCCCTGGTCGCCTCGTTGTTGGGCTCCCCTATGAGGTCGTAGAGCTTCGAGCCGTAGGAGGAGTGCCCGATGTCCACGAGCTCCCCCGGCCTCGTCCTGATCCTGTGGACTATGGCCTGCCCGAGGTTCAGCTCGTCGTCCACGAGCTCGAGGTCCCCGGAGGGGGTGACGTTCAGGTCGGCGCCCAGGTCGGAGTAGGCGAGCCGGAGGTCACTCCCGAGGACTAGCTTATCTTCGCTCACGGGGCTTTCGCTCCTAGGGTAGACCTTCCCCCAGAACGCCGATTTAAGGTGAGCATCGGGCGCGCCGAACGGGGCTCACTCGGCCGTCCCCAGCAGGCGGAGGGAGGTGGTGAACCCCCTGGACTTGCTCAGAAGGTGCTCCACGCGCACGACCTGGTACTCCCCGTTCACCGAGGAGTCGGGCATCTCGGAGAGCTCGACCGTGTCGTCGAGCTTGACCTTGGCCGCCCCCACCACCTCGACGACCACCACGACCGACTTTGCAAGGGCGCCCTGGATCGCGGTCGCGGCTGTCCCCGCCGAGTCGGTGTCCCTAAGCGAGGCGTCCTGCACGAGCAGCCCGTTGTCGCTCCCGCTCTCCCCGAGGACGGGCGACTTTGTCAGCCAGTGGACCGCGTCGTCCCCCTGGGAGCTGGAGGGGCTCTCCCCGAGCACCTTGACCTTCTTGTAGACCGGCTCCTGCTCGAACCTGGAGACCTGGATGACGTCCTTCCCGTAGGCCAGGGTGGTGGCGGAGGAGCTCTCGTACGCCTTGAAGACCAGGGAGTCTTCGCTGTCCGCGAAGACGTCGAACCCGTTCCGCCTCGCGAGGTCGAGGCCGTGCCCGTGGAAGGTCTTGCTGCTGTCCACCGTGTAGAAGGGGAGGGTGAGCCCGTCGCTCACGTCGCCCGTTGTGACCCCCGCGGTGCCGGCCATGTCGGTGACGATAGCCCCGCAGGTCTGCTTCTCGTAGTATGTGTTCGCCCGGTTCCGCATCATCTTGGAGACGGAGTTGAGCCCGAAGACGCGGAGGGTCTGGAAGCCGGCGTCCACGCCGTCCACGGTGCCCGTGAAGACGCTCTCCTGGTCCTCGTAGCCGAGCGAGGCGGTTATCGTGTCCCCCCTCGACACGCTGAGTCCCCCTGAGGACCGGAGCACGGCCTCGAAGCAGCCCGCGGGCCCGTTCATCGTCATGTCGACGCGGAGGGAGATCAGGTCGGTGCTCGAGTCCTGGTCGACGCTCGCGGAGCCCATCGAGAGGCTGTAGGTGGGGCGGAGCATCCCTGTCGCATCACTCGGGGATGTCCGTCCGCCTGAGGATCCGCCCCAAGAGGCTCCGAGCGGCCGACGGGCAGTCCCACCGCCACGCCGTGTTGTCCAGCCAGTGGGTCCCCTCGTTCTCCGCGTCCGGCAGGACCAGCCAGTCGACCCCCTTGTAGTTCTTGTCCTCGAATATCTTGGTGTTCCAGCCGAAGACCTTGCCCCTCTCCCAGTCGAGGGGGAACTTGCAGAGGAAGCCGTTGGCGTCGGCGAAGGTGTTGGTCCTCATGGCGACGTAGTTGGTCGTCGCGCGCGTCCTCAGCTCGGAGACGCAGTCGGTCTTCTCCGGGGCCTTCCACGAGTCCTTCTTGGCGGCCTTTGCCTTTGCGTTGCCGAGGTGCTGGCTCCAGAGCTCGAGCCTAAAGTCCTGGAGGCTCTTGCGCGCCGCGTCGTCCTGGGCGGTCATCGCGATGCAGACCTCCGTGTCGCGGTCCCCGGCGAGGCTGCGCTCGTTGAGGTTCGCGCTCCCTATTATCGCGAACTCGTCGTCCACGATCATGAGCTTCGAGTGGACGTAGATCATGTAGCGCTGGTTGGCGGAGACCCGCGCCTCCCTCTTCCCGGAGAGGTCGACGGTGTTGCGCCGGTCCCACCGGACGGGGAAGTAGAACGAGACGTAGTCCTGGTAGGTCCCCTTGAACGAGGGGTCCTTCTTGCCGAGAGCTTCGCACGCGGCCTGGATGTTGGTGGTGATGAACTCCATGGTGCTCGCCTCGTACTCCCTCACCACCTGGAGCGCTCCGTCGTGCGGGTTCCCCTCGGGGTACATCGGGATGACCACGTAGACGTGGAAGGGCTTCTTCTTCTCTATCATCTGGAGCACCCTCTTCACGATCGTCTTCGGGACCATGTTGTTGAGCCCGGTCACCCAGATCCCGGCGCCGATGAAGTACTGGCTCTCGATGTAGACGAAGCGCTGCGCCCCGCTTATCGCCCTCACGTAGGCGTCCTGGATGCTCCTCTCGAACTTGTCGTTGCTTATCACCCAGTCGAACTCCTTCGGGGAGGCCCCGACCACCTCCAACTGGGTGGGCCACCAGTTTCCGTAGGCGGGCTGCCCCCAGTGGACCCTCTCTATCGACCGGAGGACCTGGCCGATGAACCCCCCCTCCTTCGCCTTTGGCTTCTCCCACTGCTGCACGAAGAGGTGGGTTGCGTCGTCGCCATCCTTCTTCTTGGTGAGCAAGAGCACGAACTTGTCCAGGACCTTCCTTATCGCAGCCTCATCGTGGTCACCCCTCGCGGCCGGGGAGGCTGGGTCGACGTTCCAGCGGCCTACGAACTCCCTCACCATGTCCCATGCGGTCGCTCCGGTGATCTGTGCGTGAATGTCGTGCCAGGGCTGCCGCGGGAGTGCCTTGTTGTCCTTGGTCTCGGCGTTGTACCAGTCGTCGCAGGACGACTCGCTCATGACGCTGAACCCGAGGTGCTTGGCCATCCCACCAGTATTGAACCTGGTGTACCCGTAGCCGGTCGCTGGGATCCTCGTCACGAACCCTGCGCTCTCTGCGTCGAGGGCGGTGCTCTCCTTTGGCTTCTCACCCCCCTGCTGCGGCGGGGGCATTATGGGGTGCGCCCACCAGTCGAACCTGCCCTTGGTCAGGTCGAGCCCCCCGAAGAACACCTTGATCTCTCGCCTGCCCTTCTCCTCAGACTCGCAGTCCAGGACCACCATCTTCTGGTGGTGAGAATACCCTATCCCCGTGCGCCCGCTCGCGCGCCACAGGAGGTTCTCCGGACTCTCGGTGGCGGGGTTGTTGTTGTCGAGGGCGCGGGCGATGTCCCTCAGCTGGAGGTCGGCGAAGTCGTTGTCGGGGTCGGGAGCGGCCCCGGCCACGTGGTCCCAGGTGTGGATGGCGATCACCATGTCCTTGTTCTTCTTCGCCTGCTTGATCAGGAGCGCCCCGACCGTGTCCTCCACTGTCGGCTTGTCCTTGTCGTGGGCGAGCTTCATGTAGGGCTGGAACGACCAGTCCGCGATCAGGACGAAGTGCTGCGCGCCTTCGATGGCCTTCTTTATGTCGGCGAACGCGCCTGCAGCCCCCTTCGGGTCCTCGCTCCCGTTGGAGTAGAACGCCACCCGGTTCCCCGAGTACCAGTCGTAGGTGGCCTCGACGCCGAAGGGGACGGCGAAGTGTCCCGACACGGCGAAGTAAGGAGACCCGACCACGTCGGGCCCGTCGGAGGCGGCGGGGTCGGAGCCGCCCTGGGGCTGCGAGGGGGCGGACCCCCCTCCGGAGGAGCCCTGCGCCTGCCGGGGGGGCGGGAGCTTCACCCTCGCCTGGAGCTCTCGCGGCCTGCCGTCGGGCAGGGGGACGAAGAACGGGTTGGCCGATGACCCGAAGAGGAAGCAGACCCTCGGCTTGGTGGCGTCGGTCTCCGACCTCGACGTGGGCGATGGGGTCAGGGTCATGAGGTAGGCGGTCGGGGCTGGCTTCTGGCCGCTCCCGCCGGAGCCCGAGGCCTCGGCCTTTTGGAGGGTGCCGGAGACGGTGGCGCCCTGGACGAGGGTCTTCTTGGTCACCGCGGAGGTCTTCGGGTCCCTCTCGACCTCGAAGAGCTTGAACTCGATGCTCCCGCCCGCGTCCTGGTCGAGAAAGTGGAACTTCACGTCGAAGGTGGCGTTCGAGTAGTTGCCCGAGCTCGCGTCCGTCGCCGCCCGCACGATGATCGCCCGGTTCTGCTCTGACATTCAGCCCGCCACCCTCCCCGCGGCCGCGCGACCCCGGCCCCTCCGCGACCTCGCAGCCATGCGCATCCTCTACTTCTCCGGCTCGGACTTCACGGCGGCAAGGTAGCACGTGCCCGGTGCGATTATCCCTTTCGTCACGTTGGCCGCGGCGAGCCCCGCCTTCTCGACGGCCCCGGTCGAGCGCACGAGGCCCTTCACGTCCTTTGGGCCGAGGTGGGAGTTGATCGCGAGCATCTTGGCGCAGACGTTCGCGACCTGCGGTATCGCGAACGATACCCCAGTGTCGCTCGTCGGGACGAGCCCCAGCCCCGAGAGGTCCACGTTCGCCTCCTTTGCGAAGTAGTGCCTCATGCCAGGGTCGTAGAGCGTGAGGTTGTCCGCGTAGCTCGCGACGTCGACCGACTTGGCCCCGTACCCGAAGTTGATGTCGGAGCCTCCGGTGTCCGGCTTGGCGGAGGTCTTGAACTCGGAGCTGCAGCCGCCCACCACCACCATGTTCTCCGCAGGTCCCAGGCCGCCCGGGCAGACGTCGTACTTGTCGAGGTCCCTCCCGTTGTTCCCCGCTCCGAAGACGAAGAGGACCCCAGGGTTGTCCACGATGAGCTTGTCGACCCCGTTGTCCTTGTAGACGTTCTTCTTGTTCTCCGTCGCGAGCGCCGAGACGACCACCGAGGCCCCGTCCTTGATCGCCGCCTCCATCGCGGTCTTGACGAGGGGGACCTCCTTCTCGGCCTCGCGGGCGCCGATCGAGCCTATCGCCGCCTGGGTACGCACCCGGTAGTCGAGGAGTTTGAGCCCCGACCACCCCCAGCACGCGACCGCCCCCACACGCGTCCCGTGGCTGATCTGCTTCTCGTCGAAGGGGGCGATCCCGCTCGAGACGACGTGCTTGGCGCAGCGTGAAGAGAGGTACCCTCCCCTGGGCACCCCCGGGAGGCCGTCGTCCTGGTGGACGCCTTCGTCGACCACCGCTATCTTGACGTTCTCCCTGCGGCTCTCCGCAGAGTCGTAGACTTCCTTGAACTCGTCGTCGTAGGTGAAGTAGTCCTTCAGCTCGCTCGTCCGGATGACCGCGTGGATCCCGAAGGGCCCCCCAGACGACATGAGATTCGTGGTTTTGGGCCGACCGGTTATAATTCTTCTCAGGCCGTGGTCAGGGGTCGGGAGGCGGGGGGTCGCGCTCCTGGACGGCGGGAAGTTCCGGCACCGCCCCCGGAGCGAGGTGGACCAGGAGAGGCCGCCCCTGAGGGAGCTTCACGACGTAGGGCAGGTCGCGGTCCTCGACCGTCCCTATGGAGAAATAGTCGGACTGGGCCTCGACCTGGCAGAAATACGCCCCCGGCTTGGCGGCCGCGTCGAGCGCGGCTACCCCCGTCCGGTCGGTCGTCGCCTCCCCGCGGGGCTGGTCGAGGTCTGGGACCCCTGCGGGGGAGGCTGCGAAGAACTGGACCTTGAGCCCCTTTGCCGGCGAACCCCGGAAGAGCACCATCACGGAGAGGTAGGCCCCCGCGGTGGCCTGGCGCTCCTCGACCCGGGACTCCTGGTCCTCGATCCGCCCCGCCTCCCTCACCGTCAGGAGCGGGCGCCCCGCCGGGAGGGCGAGGACGTAGGGGCGCGACCTCTCCTCCACGGTGCTGACCGACGAGAGCCCCTGCTGGCCCTCGACCTGGCAGAAGTAGTTCCCCAGCCTGGCCCTGGAGTCGAGGACCGCCACGCCCTCGCTGTCCGTGAAGGCATCTCCCTCCCGGTCCTCGGTCGCGGGCAGCCCGTCGGGCCCCGCCGCGCAGAAGGCCACCCTCCTCCCCGCCAGGGGGGAGCCCCTGAAGAGTACCCTGACGGCGAGGAACCCGCTCGAGGGCTCCGGCCTCTCTTCGACCGCCACCGCGCTGACCTCGCCCGGGGAGACGTGGAGGAGCGAGGGACGGACGAAGGGGAAGGACACGACGTATGGCCTGCCCGGGTCCTCCACAGTGCTCAGGGAGAAGAAGCCCTCGATCCCCTCGACCTGGCAGAAGTAGTTCCCGAGCCTGGCCCTGGACGAGAGCGTCGCCACGCCCTCGCTGTCCGTCGCCGCTAGGCCCCTGGGCTCCTTCGTCGCGGCCAGGCCGGTCGCGTCCGCCTGGTAGAACGCGACGTCGACCCCGCGCATCGGGGCACCCCTGAACATCACCTTGGCCGACAGGTAGCCCCCCGACTCGCCGCGCTCACCCACCTCGGCCTCCCCCTCTAGGCGCCCGGGCTCTTCGTGCTCGAGGAGCGACCTCACCGTGGGGAGGGGGAGCACGTAGGGGCGCTCGAGGTCCTCCACCGTGCTCACGGTCGCCACGGTCTGCCCTCCCACCTCGCAGAGGTAGTTGCCGAGGCGGAACTCCTCCCCCTCGACGGAGGCCACGCCGTCCCCCTTGGTCGAGAACTCGGTGACCTTCTCCCCCAGGGCGGGGCCGTCCTTCGTCCCGTCGCGGGCAGCCTTGAAGAACCTGACCTTGAAGCCCTCCAACCCGAGGTCCCGGAAGACCAGCCTGACCCCGAGGAACCCCCTGGGGAGCCCGAGGAGGTACGGCCGCGCCAGCGCCTCGGCGTAGGTCTGGACGTCGATCGGCCTCACCTTGACGGTCATGCCGTCCACCACGGCGGCGAAGTACCCTTGCGGCTGGCGCTGGTCGAGGCCGGCGACCCCGTGGTCGTCGGTCGTGGCGTCCGCCCCTATCTGGGCCCCCTTCACGTTGCCGTAGGCGTCGCCCGGGTAGAACTTGATGGTCAGCCCCTTCTGCTCGCGGAGGAGCCTGTCGGTGACCACCCTGACGCAGAGGAAGCCGGGTGCGGGGGCCTCGATGGTGACGGCCGTCGTGTAGATGCCGCCGCTCCCGATCTCCTCCACGCTGGTCGTAGCGACCTGGGCGAGGCTCAAACGCCCTGGCCCTCCGTCCCAGCCCCGTCGCCCTTCTTCTTCACCTCCACCTGGACCTTGACGTCGCCGAACCTGTCTTCGGAGACAGAGATGTCGTACTTGCCCTCCTTCGCGTCCTTCACGACGACGTAGCCCTCCTCGTCGGTCTTCGCCTTGTGGGTCCCGTCCGGCCCTTCTATCGTGACCTCGACACCAGGTATCAGGTTGCCCGAGTGGTCTCGCAGCTGGACGCGGACGTCGTGGACCTCTCCCTCCTTCGCGGCCTCCGCCGCGGCCTCCTCCGCGCTTGCCTCCTCGGCCTCCCGCTCCTGTACCTCGTCGGTCCCCGCGGCCTCGCCTTCGGTTGCCTGCCCGCCCTCCTTGTACTCCCTGAGGAGCATCAGGTACCTGTACCTGGTCGGGTTCCCGGCGAGCTGGTCGACCTCGAACTCCTCGACGATGACCTCGCTCACGGAGGCGGCGGCGAGCAGGTCGGACGAGAAGGGGGCGGACTCGCCAGAGTCTGCCTTGGCCCTGAGCGCCTGGATGGTCGTCTTCGCGTCCGGACCCCAGACCTCGCCCTTCACCAGGATGGTTATCGGCTCGCGCCCCATGTCCTGGAGGACGTTCCCGCTCGACCCGGGGACCTTGAGCTCGACGATGCTCCGCCTCCCCTCGACGTGGACGTCGTAGACTGTCCTCACCTCGCTGAGCGGCGAGGTCGCCGAGCTCTGTGTCCGCTTCACCAGGTCGATGTCGTCAAGCTTTACTTCCATCTAACCCACCCTCCGTCTTCACCGTTGCTGACGGCCCGCCCTGGCCCGCCCGCGAGCGCGCCTCGTCTGCCTGGGCCCTTGCGCCACCCTCCGCCGCTCCAGCCTTGCCCTTCGCACCTTCCCCGGTGGCCTTCGCCTTGTCTGCGGCCGACGTGCCCCTTGACTTGGCCTGGTCAGACCTCGACTTGGCTGCCGAGGTCGCGCTCTGGATGGAGGCCTTCGTGCCGTCGACCACCCCCTTGGACCTCTTGAGCTCGGCCATGGCGGCCTCCGCGGAGGCGAGGGCCCCGCCCACCATCGTCTGGGCGAGGGTGAGCCCCGGGATGTCGTTGGCCAGCCTGGCGGCCTGGGCGAGCCTCCTGGCCTGCAGGGCGGTCTGGAAGGCCGCCTCGACGGCCTTCATGGCCGGGGGGACGGTCTTCTGGACGGCCTTGTTGACGCCGTCGACGGGCGGTTGCATCTTGTTGAGGGCGTCCGCGTTGTCGGCGTGCTGCGCCGCCTCGTCCGCCTTGCCTGTCGCGTCGCTCCCCTTGGAGGCGACCGCGTCGGAGGCCTGCCTAACCCCCAAGCGCTCCCTTCCCCTGCGCCGTCACAGAGTCCACCCCTGCGCCCAGGTCTCCTGCCGCGCCCTTCGCCTGGTCGACCACCGAAGAGGCGGTGCTCTCGGCGACCTCTGAGACCTGCTGGGCGGCGCTCTTGATCGCCTCGACGGCCTTGTCGAACGCGCCCTTCATCTCTGAGGCGGCCTTCTTCACGTCGTCGGCGATGGCCAGCGCGTCGGTGAGGATCGACTCGGCGTCCTTCGCGGCCTGCGTGGCCCAGCTCGCCGCGTCCTTGACCACGCCCACCGCGTCCTTTATCGCGCTTATCGCGTCGCTGATCGCGCCGACGCTCTTCTTGTCCTTCGCCTCCCTGATCTTGGAGAGAGCGGTCTCTATCGCGGCCTTTGCCTTCTCGAGCTGCTCCTTGGCGCCCGCGACCAGCGCGAGCACCTTCTCTCTCCCCGCCTGGAGCTTCGAGGCTATCCCCTCGATGGTCGACTCTACGCCCCTCACGGCGCCCTGAGCCTGGGTGAGCACCTCCACCGCGGCCTTCCTGGCGGCCTCGAGGACCTGCTCTATCCCCTCCTTGATGGTGTCCACGATCTTGTCGATGTCCGCGACGAACCTGTCGAGCGTCTCGAGGATGGTGGACCGCACGCCCGTGACGAGGTCTTCGGCCTTCTTGAAGAGGTCGTCGACGAACTTCTGGGCGGTCGCCTGGGCCTCGACGACCTTGCTCTGGACGCCGTCGAGCGCCCCCTTGACCGCGTCAAGGCCCTTCTGCTTCGCTTCGCGCAGGTCTCCGAGGGCTCCGTCGATCTTCGCCTTCACGTCGGCGTAGCGGTCCTTCGCGTCGGCGAGCGCCCCCGAGACGGTCGAGACGGCCTCGGCGACGGCCGAGAGCGCCTTGCCGAGCACGTCCTTGGCCACCTTAGCCGCGTCGGCGGCCTTGTCGAGCTTGAACTGGGCGCACTTGTCGATGACGGCCTGTACCGAGTCGCCCGCGCTCTCTATCTGGTCCGAGACCCCCTGTACCTTGTCGAGGGCGTCTCCGACCTTCTGGAAGACGGCGTCGAGGGTCTCCTCGAGGGAAGACTTCATCTCCGCGACCTTGTCGAGAAGCTCGTCGGCCCTCGCGCTCGCCGAGTCGAGCCGCGACTCGATCTCCGCCTTCACGGCGGCGAGCGCGTCCACGACCTGCTGTACGACGGCGAAGGCCCCCTCGGTCAGGCCCTTGCCCTGGTCGATGACCTCCTGGAGCTTGCCCGCCGCCTGGTCCACGGCGTCCCTGACCTGGCCCGAGACCTTGTCCTCGGCCTCCTTCACGTACTCCTGCGCCTTCTCGAGGATCTCGGTCTCGATCCGGTCGGTGACCTCGTTGACCTTGTCGATGGCGCGCTGGAGGGCGTCGATCACCTCCTGGAGGAGGCCCTTGCCCTTGTCGACGGTCTCCTCGAGCTGCTGCTGGACCTCCTCGGTCGAGTCCTCGGCGACCTTTATCGCCTCGTCGAAGGCCTGCTCGGCGGCCGCCTCGGCCTCCTTGGCGCTCTCCTCGGCAGCCTCGACCGCGGCGTCCATCTCGGCGGCCGCAGCGCTCTTGACCTCGTCCACCATCGCCGCCGCCTCGCCGACGAGGTCCCCGACGGAGCCGGCCGCGTCCTTGATGGACTCGACGCTGGCGAAGGTCGAGTCGACGCTGTCGGCGAGCGTCGACGCCAGGTCTCCGGTAGCAGCCGCGTCCACCGCCGCGGAGGCGGCCGCAGCCTGTGAGAGAGGAGAGGAGTCCTGCGAGTCGGCCGGGACGTACTCCTTGAGCGTCACAGCGAACTCATAGTGGTCGACCTTTCCAGCCAGCTGCCTGATGCTCAGCCGCTCGACGACGACCTGGCTGATGCTGGCGAGCGTCGAGATGTCGGAGGAGAACGAGACAGGCTCGCTCGCGTCGTACTTCGTCTTCAGGGAGGCGAGGGTGGTCCGCGCCGTCTTCCCCACCATCTCGCCTTCGAGCGCTATTACGGCGGCCCTCCTCCCGGTGTCGTCGAAGACGCTCCCCTCCGCGCCCGCGGTCCTGTGCTCCACGAGGCGCCTCTTTCCGTTCAGGACTATCCTGTTGACCGTGCGGAACTCGTTGACCTCGCCGGGGCCGCCCTCCTCTCGGGCCACAAGCTCGAGGTCGTCGAGGGTGATGCTCAAGGCTGGTAGCCGTGCCTCCTGAGGTCTTCTTCGACGAGCTTCTCTATCTTCCGGCGCAGCTCACGGTCGTCGGGCTCGGGCGCCTCCGCCCCTCGGCGCTGCTGTCCCTGGCCGGGCGCCTCGGCGAGCACCCTGGCGACCGCCTCTTCGGGCGCCGACTTCCACCCTTCGAGGAGCCTCGACCCCGGCCTCGGCTCCATCGGCTCGTCTGCCCCCGTGAGCTTCGGAGCCTGACGGGCGACCCCCTGCTTCGTCTGGGCCATGGCACCCCTGGCAGGGGGGGAGACGGTGGCGTCGAGCCTCGCCGTGGTCGGGAGCGCGGCGACCACCGCGAGCGCCTCGGCGACGGACTCGAGGCCCTCGAAGGCACCCTCGAGGCCAGGCTCTTCGACCCGCCTCGATGGTCGCGCAAGGCCGTGGGCCTCTCCACCGTCCTGGACGCGAGAGAGCGACGACTGCCCCTGCGCGGGCGGCGCGCCGTCCCCTCCGGTTCGTTCCGGGAGCGGGAGGGCGGTGGGCGGGACCCTCGACATCGAGGGCGGAGCGACCCGCGAGGAGAGCGCGGCCACAAGCGCGGGGAGGTAGGCGGACTCGAGGGGCGACCAGGCACGGCCGGCCCCGAGATTCGGGATACCCGACGGGGGCTCCTCCCCGTGCCCTCGGGGCTCCCCTGGGATACCGCCCACGCCCGGGGGTGTCTTGCCGCCGGCGACCGCTGGGAGCCCGGAGGCCTCAGAGCCTATCCGCGGGGAGACGCCTTCAACGGCGGCGCG
>JAJZNC010000047.1 GCA_021848045.1 archaeon | reverse complement strand
GACACGGGAAGACTACAAGCGGCAGTCTGACCCGGTCTGGGCTTTCGTCAAGGACTGCCTCGAGGAGGAGAGCTCAGGCGTCCTTACCAAGGAGCGGCTCTACAACACATTCAAGGCTTACTGCCAGGAGAGATCAATTCCTCTGCTCTCAAAGGATGCGTTCTACAAGACGCTGCCAGAGAAAGCCAAAGTCACATCAGGTTATCGCCAAGTGGAAGGAGAGGAAGGTAAGAAACATTGCTTCATAGGCCTGAAGTTCGTCGACGAGCTCCAAGATTTCGGTGTAAGTATAGGAAAGGCTGCTCCGCCTGCTCCCCCTGCTCCCGGTCAGGCCGGCTTGGAGCAACCGGAGCAACCGGAGCAGGGCTCTGGTAATATAGTGGCCCCAAATGAGCCGCGCTCCTCTTCGGAGGATTCAGCACCTTCAACCAAGAAGGCAACCCTGACAATTCCCCCCTGCGAGAGATGCGGGGGTGAGAGGAAGACCGGCGAGTTCTATGTCAAAGGGAAGGTGGCGCTTTGCCGTAAGTGCTTCCTCGCGGATGCCGAGGAGAAGGAGGATGTGGGAGAAGGATGACGCTCGAATCTCCCCCGCGCATCGACGCTCAAAATAGGTCGAAGGTGCATAATCTCGGGAAGAACACCCTTCACAGGGTCTACCGCTTCCAGTGGAGCCATCCTAACGCGTCCCATCAAGAAATCGCGAGCGCACTCCACATCTCCAAGGGCAACGTCAAAGTCACGGTCCACCGTCTTAGAAAGCTCGACCTGGCTCGGCGGTGTCCCGAATGCTGGGCCGTGTCCGTCGCGGGGGGAGGCTGCCAGGCTTGTGGCTTCGAGCCTGAGGCGCCCGACCTTCCTCTCGAAGTCAGGTTCGACGAACAAAGCCCAACCAACAGCCTCCATGCAGGGAATCAGCTGGGGTCAATGATCGGCAGGTCAGGGAACTACAATCAGCTCGGGGGTGACCGCGAGAATCCGACGGGGTGGCTCAAGGGAATCTATCCCAACGACGGTCTTTTACTCAAGCAGAGGATGGACCGCGCGCTCGAAGACCCGCTCACACGGCAGGTGAAGAGCGAAGTGATGGAATGGCTGAAGGCGTACTACCCGCCTGAGGCGATAACCGACTACGCGGGGAAACTCTGTGTGAAGGAAGTCGTCGAATTCAGTACCAACTATCCGGACCTGGCGCGAAGCAAGAACCTGAGAAAGCAGTTGGCCAGTCGCGTAATCGCAAGACTTCGCTTCCTCTATCCGACGCTTCGCCGCCCGCACATTCAGGAGGTTACAGGGTTACAATGAGCGAGGGTAAGTCTCAGTCGTACGGACCATTGGCCGTCCCAGACGTGAAGGGGGCCGTCGACGTCATGCGGCAGTTCCAGGCGCTGAAGTGCGACCTGCTCGCCGGCGAGGACGTCGTGCTGATCTCAGGTAAGCACCATGTCAAGCGCTCGGGCTGGAGGAAGATTGCTCTTGCCTTCAACATCAGCGTGTCGCTCGTAGATGTCCAGCGTGAGAAGACGGCAGACGGAAAGTACGTCGTGCGCGTGAGGGCGAGAGCCACTGCCCCAAACGGCCGGTTCTCCGAGGAGATTGCCGTCTGCGACTCTTCCGAGTTCGAGCGGGGGCGGCTCGAAGGGACACTCCATAACATCGAGTCGAAAGCTGCCACGCGAGCAATCAACCGCGCGGTCTCCGACCTGGTGGGAGGGGGAGAGGTCAGCGCCGAGGAAGTCCAGTCGGGAGCGGAGCAACAGAAAGAGGCGCTCGCCAAGCCACCGGACAAGAGCGGCATGGCGAAGTTCACTTGGCAGGTGAAGAGTGGCGAGTCTCCCATCCGGGTTGACAGCGGGCCGTACGGCTTCCTGAGAAACAAGGTGCTGTAGGGCCTGGTCGAGAAGCATGGCGTAGTGGTCGAGGAGGAGAGAGTTGGTGACGGGCATATCGCGGCCATCTTCCTCGGGGGCCTTCCGCTTGACGACCAGAAGGATGTAGTCGGCGCAATCACGTGGGCCTTGACTAAGCTCAACGACTGCGCCAAGACAGACGTTAAGATCTTCGTGGACGGGACAGAGTGGAAGCCATGACCGAAGAGGAGGAGATCAGGGCCCTGGTGGCCGAGATGAATGCAAGGTTCCAGCGGATTGAAGCCTTGCTTGGAGCTCCTCAAAGTCCCCCCTCAAGGCCTCGAACTCAGTCCGAAGCTCCTTCTCCCTCGACTCATACCCCTTCCTGATGCTGGCCTCGTCCGCGTCCAGGCTGATGAAGGGCTCGACCTTCTCGTATTCCGCAAATATGTCCTCCTCGTGGACCTCCTGGTGCTGGTAGACGTACGCGATGCCGCCGACGTGGCCCAGGAAGAACTCGCGGATCTCGTTGTCGACCCTCGCGGCCTTGCACTCGGTCGAGAAGCTGTGCCTCAGCGCGTGGATGTGCCAGCTGCGCCGGTCGGGGTTCTTGAGCAGGCCTTTGCCGCCCAGCTTCATGGCCGCGTCCCTGAACTGGTCAGCGAGAGAGTCGTAGCGCGGGAAGCCTCGCGCGCCGACCGTCTTCATCAGTTGTAGGGAGTCGGCGCCCGCGTAGGTCCAGTACGCCTTCCTGTGTCCCTTCCTCCCGAGGAGCGGGATCTTGAGGGGCGCGGCCGCGTTCGGTGAGAGTGGCAGAGCCAGGAGGCGGTTGATCTCGATCCCAGACTGCCACGCAAGGACCAGGGCCGCTCGAGCTCTCAGGTTCATGGCGAGCAGCACCTTCCTGATGTCATCGGGGTAGAGGGGAGGCGTCGGGGCCTCGAGAGGCTGAGAGGCAAGAGAGTAGTCCCCGAATAGGCTGGAGTCGTTCTTCTCGTAGAACATCCTGATCGCGTTCGACGCTGCGTGCCTCTTGCTCTCCGAGTACCCCTGCTCAAGGAGGAACTTGTTCGAGTAGTCGTTCAGCCAATCCAGGTGCTTCCTCTTCCTCGCGACGTCGACGGCACTCGACTCGAAGACGCATCGCAGGTTGTCGATAATCAGCTCGTCGGGGCTCGTCGTCATACCGTGGGCAGTACGGAGCCAGCGGAAATAGATCGCCAGCTCCACCGCGTACGCGGTCCGTGTGTTACGGTTGCCGTACTTGCTGAGGAAGCGGTCGACGGCCTTACTGGGCCCCAGCTCCACCAGCTTCTTCTCGAGAGTCCTGTTCTTTCCGTCCATCAGTGCAGTAAAAGCAGGGTTATTTCCCATACGTGTTAATGGTTATGCAGAGCCGTGCCCGACGTGGTCGCCGCGGCGCGCAGAGCGGGCTCGCAGGCGACCTGATAAGTCGCGGCCGCCGGGGCTTGCGAGCGACCGTGTCCGCCCTCTCGAAGCTGCCGGGGCTGTTCAAGGCGTACCCCATCCCCTTCGTCGCCCTCGCAGGCCTCTCCGCGGGGGCGGCCGCCTACGCAGTCGGCGAGCCCTACGCCGGGAGCCTCACCTGGTACGCGACGCTTGTGGTGGGCGGGGCCCCCGTGGTGTACCACACGCTCAAGGGCATCGCGAAGGGGCGGTTCGCAGCCGACATTGTCGCCATGCTCGCGATAGTCACCGCGGTCCTGACAGACGAGGCCTTCGCAGGGGTGATCATCGTGCTCATGCAGACCGGAGGGGAGGCGCTGGACGACTACGGGTTCGGCAGGGCGAGCTCGTCGCTCGAGGCCCTTATCTCGCGAGCGCCGAAGCTGGCCCGGCGCAAGAGGAGCGACGGCGGGATCGAGGAGGTCGAGGCGAAGGACGTGCGCGTCGGAGACACGATGGTCGTGAGGCAGGGCGACCTCGTCCCCGTGGACGGGACGCTCCTCTCAGACCGCGCCGAGATCGACGAGTCGGCGCTCACGGGCGAGCCGCTCCCGAGGACCAAGGTCCCCGGCGACGGACTGATGAGCGGCTCGATAAGCGTCGGGGACGCCTTCGAGATGAGGGCGACCCGGGTGAGCACGGAGAGCCAGTACTCGAGGATCGTCGAGATGGTCGCCACGGCCCAGCAGGAGAAACCCCCGATCCAGCGGCTCGCGGACAGGTACGCGGTGGTCTTCACCCCGCTCACCGTCGGAGTCGCCGCCCTCGGGTGGATACTGACCCACCAGGTCTCGACCGTCCTCGCGGTCCTGGTCGTGGCAACCCCTTGCCCCCTCATCCTGGCCACGCCGCTGGCGGTGATCAGCGGGGTGAACAGGGCGGCCAAAGAGAGCATCATCGTAAAGAGCGGGACAGCCATCGAGCAGATAGGCAAGGCGCGCGCCGTCCTCTTCGACAAGACCGGGACCCTCACGTTCGGAGCACCCGTGGTGGACAGCGTCGTCCCCCTCGACGGCGACGGCGGCGATATGCTGAGGAAGGCCGCGAGCGTGGAGCAGCTCTCCTCGCACCCGGTCGCGAAGGCGCTCTCAGGGGTCGGCGTGGAGCGGTTCGGGCCGCTTGCGACGCCCACCGCCTTCAGCGAGTCGCCCGGCCAGGGGGTGGAGGCGGACCTCGACGGCGAGCACGTCGTCGTGGGCTCCCAGCGGTTCTGCGAGTCGAAGATGTCCCAGCCCTTCGAAGGCAGGGTCACCGCGGTGCTCGAGCGCGCGAGGGAGGAGGGCAAGCTCGTCTCCTTCATCGTCATCCAGGGAAGACCAGCGGGCGCGGTCGTGTTCACCGACAAGATGAGGCCTGGGGTCCCCGCCATGATGCTGGAGCTGCGAGAGCTCGGCGTGGAGCAGACGGTGATGCTGACGGGGGACAACCGCGTCAACGCCGAGGCGGTCGCGAAGGAGGCCGGCATAGGCAAGGTCGAGGCCAACCTGATGCCGTCACAGAAGGTCGACGAGGTCCGCAAGCTCACCAGCGAGTACGGGAGCACGATTATGGTCGGCGACGGGATCAACGACGCACCCGCGCTGGCCAGCGCGACGGTTGGAGTCGCGATGGGCGCACACGGGACCGGCATCTCGTCCGAGGCGGCCGACGTCGTCCTCCTCGTCGACGACGTGACCAAGGTGGCCGACGGGATAAGGATAGGGCAGCGGACGCTCGGCGTCGCGAAGGAGAGCATATTCTTCGGGCTCGGGGCGAGCTTCGTCCTCATGTCCATCGCAAGCGTCGGGTACATCCCACCGGCGGTGGGAGCGCTACTACAGGAGGCGGTCGACGTCACGGTGATACTCAACGCGCTCCGCGCCAGGTGACGGGCGACGCCAGGTGCTACCGGCGGGAGCCTCTGCCGCCCCGTCCGGCGAGCGTGGAGGCCCTGCTGGCGGCCGACCTGTCGGCAGACTCGAACGAGCGATAGTCTATCAGCCCGTTGAACTCGTCGCGCGTCATCAGGGTATCGAGGAGTCCCTTCTGCGTCCCAGACTCGGAGAGCTCCTCGAGGGCGCGGCGCACCGCCCACATGGCCGCGCGGAAGGTGGTCACGGGGAAGAGCACCAGCTTGTAGGCACCTAGGCTGGCGAACTCGGAGACCGAGACGTAGGGCGTCTTGCCGAACTCCGTCATGTTCGCGAGGAGCGGCCCGCCCACCTTCTTGGAGAACTCCGCGAACTCCTCCTTCGACCGCAGCGCCTCGGGGAATATCGCGTCCGCGCCCGCCCTCCGGTAGAGCCGCGCCCTCTCGACGGCGCCGTCGAGGCCCTCGCCCTCGGCCGCGTCTGTCCTCGCCACGAGGACGAGCCCGCGCCTCGACGCCTCCCTCGCTGCCACCACCTTCTTCGCCATCTCCTCTGGCTCGACGAGTTCCTTGCCGGCGAGGTGGCCGCACCTCTTGGGCATGACCTGGTCTTCGAGCTGGATCCCTGCAGCCCCCGCCCGCTCCATCTCGCGCACGGTCCTCGCAACGTTGACGGCCTCCCCGAAGCCGGTGTCGACGTCGACGACCAGGGGTAGAGCCGGGACCGCCGCCGCGATCCCCGAGGCCGCAGCGGCCACCTCGGTGAGGGTCGTGACCCCCAGGTCGGGGAGGCCCATCGAGTTGGCGAGCGCGGCTCCGGAGAGGTAGAGGCACCTGAACCCGGCCCTCTCAGCCAGGATCGCCGACGGGGGGTTGAAGACGCCCGGGACCGCGACGGTCTCGCCGCCCGAGAGCAGGCGCCTCAGCCCGTCCCTCTGGCCGTCCTCCCTCATCTTCGCTGCGGGCACGCCACCCGTGCCCAGCTTCCAACCATTTATAGCCCGTGGCTCGGGCCTGAGAAGGAAGATCTGAGATGCGCAGACGACCAGTCGACGCCGCCGACCTGCGGAAGAAGAAGATCGCCAAGCTCGTGTCAATGATGAAGAGGGAGGGGCTCGACGCTCTGCTGCTCAACAGGATAGAGAACGTGCGGTACTCGACGGACTTCCGCCCGGTCGTGAGCATGTGGTTCCAGAACAGCTACCTGTCCTTCATCACGGCGGACGGCGAGGCGGTGGTCATGACGGTCGCGGGAGACTACACGAGGGCGAAGCACCACATGCCCTGGATTGGCGACCTGCGCGTGGTCCACGCGTCGGGGCGGGCCGAGGAGATTGCCAAGGTGCTGAGGGACTACAGCGCGAAGAAGGTCGGGTACGACCAGCTAGGTCTCGAGGGGTTCCACGCCCTCCGCAAGGCGGCGAAGGGGGTGCAGCTCGTTGACGCCGGAGAGGAGGTGGCCCAGGAGAGGGCGGTCAAGCTCGACGGAGAGGTCGCGATAATGCGGGAGGCCTCGAAGGTCACCGAGGCCGCGGTGAGGGCGGCCCTGAGGTCGGCCCGCCCCGGGATGAGGGAGTACGAGATAGCCGCGGAGGGCGAGTACGCCGCTCGGAGGCTGGGCGCGGAAGGCATGTCCTGGTCTCTGGCCACGTTCGCAGGCCCCAACACCGGACTGATGACCAGGCACGACTCGGAGAGGCGGGTCAGGGAGGGGGAGTTCCTGATACTCGGCTACGCCACGATCTTCAAGGCATACAACACGGACATCACGACCACCACGGTGGTCGGGAGGCCGAGCGCAGCCCAGAAGCGCCTCTACACCGCGACGTACGACGCGTACCAGGCGGCGCTCAAGGCCGCGAGGCCGGGCGCGACCACCCTCGACGTCAGGGACGCGGCAGAGGAGGTGGTGGACGAGTACGGCTACGCCCAGTATTCGTTCAGCCGGATCCAGCCGATCCTCCACGGCGTAGGCTTCAACGTCTACGAACCGCCGTGGGCGCCCGAGCCAGGGAGGGACTCGCCCAGCGCGCCGCTCAGGCCCGGCCACGTCATCGCCATAGAGCCGTGCATAACGCTGTACGACAACCTGAAGGTCGGCGGCTGCAGGATAGGCGAGACGATACTCGTCACCGAGAGCGGCTGCGAGCCGCTGACTGACGGGAAGCCCGAGACTCACGACTCGCTGTACGAGAGCTAGGCCGGGCGGCCGAGAGCCCTCAGCTCTGGGACGGTTCGCAGCTCGTCGGCGCGACGACCGCCCCCAGGACTGAAAGCCCTCGACCCGCCAGGCCGGGCTCGCTGCCGGCCGCCACGCGAAGCGCCACGCCGGAGGCGCCGAGGGCTGCGGAGGGACAGCGCCGACCGGCGGCCTGGAGCCGCCAGACGCCGCCCGTCAAGCGGAGAGCCCTGTTCCGAGCCCCAGGACGTCTGCCATCCCGTAGACCTTCGCCTCGCGCCCCTCCTGAGCCGCCCATTGCGCCGCGTGCAGGGCTCCGAGGGCGAACCCAGACCTCGAGAACGCGACGTGCTCGATGGTGATCATCTCGTGGGGCCCGAAGGCGTGGACGGTGTGGATCCCGGGCGTACCGCCTCCCCTGAGCGACACCACCTCGAGCTCGTCGGGCGAGCGCTTCAGCGCCCCCGTGCGCCCGCCGACGGTCCTGGTGTAGCCCCTGGCCCTCGACACCGCCTCGGCGACGCTGAGGGCGGTCCCGCTCGGCGCGTCCGCCTTGCCCGAGTGGTGGGCCTCCACTATGCTCACGTCGAATCCCCTGGGCAGCGACCTCAGGGCTGCGGACATCGCGATGAGAAGGTTCGCCCCCACGGAGAAGTTCGACGCCACCACGGCCGGCAGCCTCCCCGAGAGCGCGGCCTCCATCCTCCGCCTCTCTTCAGCGGTGAGCCCCGTGGTGCCGGTGACGTACGGGACCCCTGCGGCGACCACCGCCTGGAGGTTGCTCACCTCCGCCTTCGCGTTCGTGAACGATATGCAGACGTCGCTCTTCCTGAGGAGGGCGGCGACGCTCGAAGGCGGGGAGACCCTTGCCTCGCCAGACCCCGCCCCGATGTCCCTGAGCCGCCTCCCGATGGCCGGGTCTCCCGGACCTGCGACCGCGCCCACGACCTCGAAACCCGCCCCCTCGGCCTCCCTCGCCACCAGCGACCCCATGCGCCCGGTCGCGCCGAGAAGGCAGAGCCTGAGCGGCCTACTCGTACGCGACGTCATAGGCAAGCCCCTCCGAGAACTTCGGGTCGCGCAGCCTCTTGTCGAGGGAGACGTCGAACGCCTTTTCGATGGGCTCGAGGATCTCCGGGTTCCTGTCCCACACGGTCCTCAGGCCGTCAAGGATGTGCTCGAGCGCCTTCCGGGTCACCTTGCCGAGGGGCTGCCTGCAGGGCCCCGCGCCCATCCCCAGGGCGTTCATCATCGTCTTGACCGCGAGAGGGTTCCTAGCCCTGACCGAGACCGGGCCTAGAGCGGTGTTCTCCTCGGTCTTCACCGTGACCATCGAGAAGAGCGGCTGTAGCGCGGCGCCGAGCCTCTCCGCCTCCTCCAGGTTCCCCGCGAGCGCCGCCTCGGTGAGGTCCTCGACGGCCCTCGGGACGACGTTCGAGAGGACCGAGATCGCCCCTGAGCAGACTATCAGGTCGTCCCGCATGAACGGGAGGGTCTTGTCGTCGTCCCCAGAGAGTATCGAGAACTCTGGTCCGCAGAGCTTCCTCGTGAGGCGCGCGTTCTCCACGCTCCCGGTGGCCTCCTTCACGGCCTGGAGGTTCGGGTGCTCCCTCGCGAGGATGGCGAGGTCCTGTGGGAGGAGCTGTGTCCCGGTCCTTCCGGGGATGACGTACGGGACTATCTGCACCTCGGGGAAGGCCGAGGCTATGGGTTCGTAGTACTCCCTCCGGATCTCGAGGGAGCTAGGGCCGTTGTAGTATGGGTCCACCAGAAGGACCGCGCGGAGCCCCCCATCGGCGACGTGGCGGGTGGCGTCGAGCGACTCCTCGGTGCTGTTGGAGCCGGTGCCCGCGATCGTCTCCATGGCCGAGCCGGCGCACTCGAAGTAGGTCTCTATCACCCGGTAGTGCTCCTTCCAGCTGAGGGTCGGGCTCTCCCCGGTCGTCCCTGCAGGGACCACCCCCCTGACCCCCTGCTCCTTCTGGAAATGCGCGAGGGCCTTCAGCGAGTCCCAGTCCACCCTCAACTTCGAGTCGAACGGGGTGACCACGGCAGTGTAGCAGCCCCTGAACCTGAACGCCATTGCGCTGCGCTACCCCCGGGGGCTCTTAAGCTTTCGGTTTCCGCAATTCAGCACCGGATTCCGCGTATTCCGACCCTGTCGGCGCGGGTGAAACGCAGCGCGGGCACGTGAATCGGATTCCAGGCCATGGACGCCCGGCCTTCCCGACCCGACTTTCCCGTTGGAAGCCGCCCTACCACCTGGTTGCTTGGTCGAAGGGACCCCATCGCGATGGAGCCTGGAGACCCCGTCCCTGGAGACTGGAGGCGGCGATGGAGGCAGGGAGCCCCGCCAAACCCCTCCGAGGGCATGCCGTGCCGCCGGTCAGTGCTCCTCGAACTCCTCTCCGCCCTTCGCTATCCGGGAGAGCTCTCCCACGAGCGCGATGAAGCCGTCCCTGGTGTAGCCCGAGACGGGGTAGACGTCCGTCAGAATCGTGGTCTTCCTGATCGCCCTGAATATCTGCGAGTAGAAGGTGTAGGCGTCCCCTGACTTGGTCTCAGAGAGGCTCCGCTCGAACTTCGAGGCCTCCCTGCTCCAGCCCACTATCTCCTTCGCGTTCTGAGCGATGTCGGTCTTCGAGAGCACCTGAAGCAGCGGGAGCCCCATCCGGAGCTGGACCGACGTCGATAGCAGGAGGAGGGAGAGGAAGCTCGTGGGCGTCGACGCCACGAGGGAGTCTATCAGGAAGAGCACGGCCTTGGAGTCAGCCCTCATGCTCTTGGCGACGAAGGGCCCGCTCTCCCTGAAGGCGAAGAGCTCGATCTGGCCGGGCGTGTCGACCACCACAAAGTCCGGGTTGGAGGACTCGATCTCGTCCTGGATCTCAGGGAGCTTGCTCGCGATCAGGTCGCTTGCGAAGACCAGCGCGCCGTTCGGCCCGAGAGAGTACTTCGACATCAGCTCCTGGAGGTCTATCATTGTCCTGACGTCGACGTCCGGCTCGTATGGCAGGGCCAGGACGCCGGGGTCCAGGTTGACGGTGATCGCGTTCTGGGACTTTTCGTGGTACCAGCTGATGAGCGAGGCCGTCAGGAGCGACTTGCCTGCGCCGGCGGTCCCTGTGACGAAGACGACGTTCAAGGACGCGGTGCGCGGGTGGACTCGGAATAAACCTAGCGCCGCGTCACCTTGAGGATTCGCGCTTCGAGACGACCCGCCCACCGAGGTCTGCGATCCTGCGCGTGAGGAAGGCGAGGAGCTCGGAGTAGGTGGATACCGCGACCTCCTTTGCGGGAGAGGTCACAGTGAGGTCGAGCTCGAGCGAAGGCACGCCGCCCCTTATCCCCTTGGGATGAGACTTGATGTAGGCCTCGGGGTGCATCTTGAGCGCGTCTCCCACCGACGACGCGAAGGCGGACTCGAAGACTCCGGTCAGCTTGAGGGTCGCCTTGGATATGTGCACCACCCCGAGCTTCCCGCGTATCTCATCCTCGGCGAACCTGAGAAAGATGTCCCTCATCTCCCGGGGGACCCCGGGGAGACAGAAGACCACGGTCCCTTTCCCCGCCGTCAGCCTCACTCCGGGCGCAGTCCCGACCCCGTTCTTGAGGGGCACCGAGCCCTCCGGGAGCATCGCCATCTTGCGCCTTGCGGGGGTGAGCTCGAAGACCCTCCCCGTGCCCTCCACGTGCTCCCTCATCAGCCTCATCGCCTCCTTGCTTGGCTTCAGCCTCCTTCCAAGGCCCAGGGCGACGCCCTTGAGCGTCATGTCGTCCGGGGTGGGACCCAGCCCGCCGACCACAACGATGAAGTCAGGGTCGTGGGAAAGAAGCTCCACGAGACCGCCGGATATCGCGTCTAGCGAGTCGGTCACCGTGAGCACCCTGTCCAGCATCCCGCCCATCTTGTAGAGGCGCCCGCCTATCCAATGGGCGTTGGAGTTCATCGTCCGTCCTATGAGGAGCTCCTTGCCGACCGCGAAATTGAAGACGGAGACCAACCCGGGGGATGGTGCCCGGGCTCGTTCAAAACGGTTCTGCTAGGGGTCGTCGGGGCGCGGGCGGCTGACTCGCCTGGCGGCATCGGTGTGCGAGGCCCGCGGGGCGGGGCGGGCTGGAGCCC
The DNA here is from genome assembly GCA_021848045.1 of archaeon. Taxonomy (GTDB): domain Archaea; phylum Thermoproteota; class Nitrososphaeria; order Nitrososphaerales; family Gagatemarchaeaceae; genus Gagatemarchaeum. The sequence continues at coordinate 18,982 of JAJZNC010000047.1, read as the reverse complement.
GCGCCTCAGGTAGCAGGGAGACCGGGCAGGCCCGGGCCATCGTTACGTGGTTCGCACTGGGCTCGAGCCTCTGGCTCCAAGTCTCTGGGCTCACTACTTCTTCTTGTCGCCGGTCAGCCACCAGTCAAGGTAGTCCGCCTGCTGGCGCTGCCGTTTCCTTCTCTCGTCGTCTGGAATCGTCTTCGCCTTGTACCTCAGGTCGGAAAGCTGGTCTCTGGTGAGGAAAAGCCCGCAGCTCTTGCAGGAGAACCTCTTGTTGACAGCGTCGAAGAGTAGAGCCCCGCCGCACTCGGGACAGAACTGGTCTACCATTTATCCAAATTTGGTGCTCCGCTCGGTGTTCATTAAGTCTTTGGTGCAAGCCCAGCATGCGGCATCCTCGAGCTGAGCCCGCCCGGGGGACGGTCGCGCAGGGCGGAGGGGCGTGTCCGGGGGGCCACGAGGAGGCGCCTGCCTCCAGCGGCTCGAAACTTGTTATATAGCCACCCGCCGCTGGCGGCCCCGACTCCCTGTGACAAATTGGCGGGTTATGGTCGGTCCCGCGTCTCAAGAGTTTGGAACCAAGCTTGCTAAGCGGATGGGCCTGCCGCTCCTGGCAGTGACCACCACAGAGTTCCCGGACGGGGAGATCAAGTACAGGTTCGAGGAGAAGCTGGACGGCCTCGAGGTCCTGTTGGTCCAGGCGACGTACCCGCCCTCGGGCAAGCACTACATGCAGCTCTTCCTGGCCTCGCACCACCTCAACCAGGAGGGTGCTAAGGTCCACGCCGTGATGCCGTACCTGGGCTACGCCAGGCAGAGCAGGGCGTTCCTCCCGGGCGAGATAGTCAGCCTCGGGATAGTCGCCCACCTCCTGAGGTCCGTCGGCGTCCAGAGGGTGACGACGGTCGACATGCACTCGGCGGAAGGGCTCGCCCTATTCTCGATGCCGGTCTACAGCGTGTCGGCCATCCCCGGTCTTGCGGAGTACGTCAAGACCCAGGTCAAGCTCGACGACCCCGTCGTGGTCGCTCCAGACGCAGGCTCCCTGAAGAGGACGGAGGCCTTCGCGTCGCTCTACGGCGCCAAGTTCATCCAGTTCAAGAAGAACAGGGACAGGGTCACAGGGAGGATAAAGATGGAGACGGACAGCGTCGACGTCAAAGGCAAGGACTGCGTCATAGTCGACGACGTCATCACCACGGGCGGGACGGTCGCCGCCTCGACGGAACTTCTCAAGAGGTCGGGCGCCAGGAAGGTCGTCAGCGCGTGCGTGCACGCGGTCCTCCTCGGGGAGACCTACGACAAGCTCATGAAGGCGGGGGTCGACGAGATAATAGGGACCAACACCGTCCCCAGCGTGGTAAGCAAGGTTGATGCGACAGAGCCTGTGGCGGCCTACCTCAGGACGATCATCGCCCAGAGAAAGTAGCAGGGGCATCATGTTCGTGCTCTCTGGGGAGGCCACCGGCATCCCTGAGGCCGAGGCAAGGTCCCTCGTGCAGGACCTCGACCCCGACGCGAGCTTCGAGCGCCCCGAGAGCGGGATACTCGTCGCTCAGACGACCGCAGACCCCGCGAAGATAGAGGCGAGGGTCGCCTTCTCCAGGCGGGTCGGGCGGCTGGTGCCAGACTGCGAGCTCGACGGCCGGGACCTGTCCCTCCTGCGCCGCGGCACCTACAGGGTCAGGGTCTTCGGCGACGGCTCGGAAGAGAGGGCGATCATCACGACGGTGGCCGAGAAGGTCGGAGGGAGGGTGTCGCTTGGAGACCCCGACGTCGAGGTCTCGGCGTACGCGGGAGAAGGCGGCGCGAGGCTCCTCGCGATAACATCGCCGAGGTCGATGCGCCAGGGGTGGGCGACCAGGAGACCGCGGAGCAGGGCGTTCTTCCACCCGTCCGCGATCTTTCCGAAGCTGTCCCGGGCCCTCGTGAACCTCTCCGGCGTCCAGCCTGGAGAGGCGTTCCTAGACCCGTTCTGCGGGACCGGGAGCCTGCTGATCGAGGCGAGCCTCGTCGAGGCTGAGCCCGTGGGGATAGACCTCTCGAGGAAGATGGTGAGGGGCTCGAGGAGGAACATGATCAAGTACGCCAGGCCGTGGCTTGGGATAGTCCGCGGCGACACCAGGAAACTCCCGGTGAGGGAGGTGGGCGGGATAGCGACCGACATACCCTACGGGAGGGCCTCGAGCGCGGCAGGCTCGGAGTCTGTCGAGGTCATCAGGACCGCCGTGGAGGCCGGACGCGCCCTGCCGCGCGGCAGGAAGCTGGTCGTGATGCACCCGAAGAGCCTGGACGTCGAGGAGGGCGAGATGAGGAAGGTGGAGGAGCTCGACATCTACGTGCACAGGACGCTCACGAGGACCATCACCGTGATGAGGAGGGAGGGACCTCGGTGACCGGCCTCGAGGTCGTGTTCCTGGGGACCAGTTCGGCGACCCCCACGAAGTGGAGGAGCCTTCCCGCCGTCGTGATAAGGAGGGAGGGCGAGGTCGTCCTGATGGACTGCGGCGAGGGCACCCAGAGGAGCTTCGTGAAGTACGGGCTGGGGATAAACAGGGAGATGGTCGTCCTCATCACCCACCTGCACGGGGACCACGTCAACGGTCTCCTAGGCCTGCTCCAGACGATGAGCATGTCGCAGAGGGGGAAGAAGCTCACCCTCGTCGGGCCCGCGGGGCTCCACCGCTGGGTGGAGGCGAGCATGGAGATGCTCCAGATAGGGCTCACGTTCGACCTAGAATTCGTCCCCGCCAGGGCGGGGACCGTCCTGCGGAGGGAGGCATACCGCATAAGGTGCGCGCGGGCGAGCCACTCGGTCGAGGCCTGGTCGTACGTCTTCGAGGAGTCGCCAAGGCCGGGCGCCTTCGACAGGGAGAGGGCGCTCGCGCTGGGCGTCCCGGAGGGCAAGAAGTGGTCGGCGCTCCAGCACGGCAGGAGGGTTGTCGTTGGGGGGAGGACGGTCAGGCCCAGCGAGGTGCTCGGCCCGGCAAGAGAGGGGAGGAGCGTTGGATACTCCGGGGACACGCGACCGTCCGCGGCCCTGGCGCGCTTCTTCTCCGGGGTCGACCTCCTCATCTTCGACTCGACCTTCGCGGCGAGGGACTCCGACAAGGCGGTCCAGAGGAAGCACTCGACGTCGGTCGAGGCGGCCGAGCTCGCGAGGAGGGCCGGCGTCGGCAGGCTGGCCCTCACGCACTTCAGCGCAAGGTACCGGGGAGTCACAGGCCTCGTAAGGGAGGCCAGCGAGGTGTTCCCCGGGACGTTCGCGGCGAGCGACGGTATGTTCGTAGAAGTGCCTTCAAGGGCTCAGTGAGCGGTGAGCCAGTCCACCAGCCCCTGCGGAGAGCCGGACTCGATCCGCAGGATCAGGGGGCCGAGCGGAGACTCGACCGCGTTCGAGCACAGTGCCAGGACTCCAGCGGCGGCCGCCTGCCTGTTGAGCTTGAGTGGAAGGACGCTCCCTTCCAAGCTGGCCAGCATCAGCCGCCGAGCCGCGTCCCGTACGTGCCTGTCCCTTAGCTGATCGTGAAGCCTCTGGAGGCAGCGCACGTCGTTCGAGAGGATCCTGACAGACCCGGCAGCCTCCTCCACGGAGCACTCGCAGTCCCCGAGGACGTTGCGCATGGCCGCAAGGACCTTGCCGGGGTCCTCCGAGGGAGAGACGGTGGCGCGGAGCTCGAACCTCGCCTCAGGGAGGGCAGGCTCAGCCAGCGGCGCTCACCCACGCCTCAACCGCCTCGACCGCCCTGCTCCCCAGTTCCTCGGCGGTGCCGCGCTCGTTGGAGAGGACGTCGTCGGCGAGGGCGATCGCGTTCCCCACTCCCACCGAGAGCTCCCTCCTGTCCCTCTCGTCAAAGCTATCCCTGCCCGCGGGCGCGTCGCTCCTGGCGCGGCTCGTGAGGAGCTTGAACCGCCGTTCGCGGGAGGCAGCGATGGCGAGGAGCCTCACGGTCCCCGCCCTTGCGAAGACGTCCACCTCTGCCAGCGAGCGTATGCCGTCGACGACCACCACATCCTCGCGGGCATCCTCCAGCGAACGGAGGCAGGCCTCGGCCACAGCCCCGGCGCCGAACCGCTCGCGCAGCTCGATCATCGCGGCCCTGGTGTTGCCCTCGTCGGGCTCGAGCCCGCGCCGTCGCACCTCTTCGCGGATGACGTCGCCCATGACGACCTTCTTGAAGCCGCGGGCCTCGAGCGCCTTCGCCGCCGTGGACTTGCCTGCGCCAGGCATCCCGGTTATCGCGACTATCAGCATCGCGGGTCAGGCCCACCTTGTCGCGCCCGGTTATAACACCCTCTCGGCGGCTCCCGAGATTCCTACATTCTCATCATGTCTCGATGGAAGAATTGAGAATCCATTACTCTAAAATACCAGGGCGGCGCATCATCCCGCAAGGAGGGCAGGTCAGGATGAGGTTCCCAGAGGTGGCGGAGCACCTGGTGTCGGTCATGCCGGGAAGCCACAACGTCCTGATCTACGACAGCCGTGAGAGCAAGAGGGAGGTTCTCTTCAACCACCTAAAGGTCGGCGAGCCAGACTCCAAGCTCGTCTACGTCTGCTCGGAGGAGCGACCCGAGACCATCCGAGAGGCGATGGGAATGCAAGGCATCGACGTGGAACGGCTGGAGCGGGAGCGGAGGCTCGACGTTCCGGGCTACGAGGAGGTCTACATCGCCAAGGACGGGACGGTAGACGTGAAGAAGATAGTCGACGGATTCGCGAACCAGGCGTTCGACTCGAAGAGGCACGGCCTCAAAGGGATCAGGGCGGCGGCCGAGATGTCTTGCTTCTTCAAGCGTGGGAAGGTAGTGGAGCTCATTGAATACGAGAGGGCGCTCGGGACGCGCTTCCACTTCCCGGGCGCAGGGCTCTGCGCGTACAACGTACTCGAGATGCAGGCGGCCGGGTGCCTGGACACGCTCATGCCGCTGCTCAGGGCGCACGGCTCGGTGATACTCACAGGCCCGAGGGGAGCGGTTGTGCTCCAGGCGGACAGGGCGCAGCAGCGCGACGTGGAGCGCACGCTGGATATCAAGATCCCGTTCAGGTGAAGGCTTGGAACCCTCTACTCCCAGGGAGCACAGCGCCGCCGAGAAGACGAGGGTGGCCGAAAGGGTCGCCGAGCGGGTGTTGGAGGCGGACCCAGCCGTACTCAGCCTCATGGTCCTGGACGTCAACGACGGGGGAAGGGTCCTCGCGGTCGCGAGGTCCCCGAGCCTGCCTTCGCACGAGCGCGCCGACCCGGGCACGGTCCAGAGGTTCGCCATAGCAGCCGTGGTCGTCTGGGGCGCGGCGCGCCAGGCCGCCCAGCTGATGGGGAAGCGCGAGTTCATAGTGGGTGCGTTCAGGGAGCAGATGGTCCTCCTAGCAGACCTGGGGGAGTACGAGATGCTCCTCGCGATAAGGCTCGGCCGCTCCTCGAACGCCGAGCACGTCTACACGAAGGTCGCGTCGTCTCTCGGCCTGCGCTGAGGCGCGCGACCGCTCACCATAAAACAGTGGAACGGCGCAGGCAGCGGAGGAGCAAGAGACGCTGCGAGCCTTCCTGGCGTTCGAGGTTTCCTCGGAGGTGAGGGACAACCTCGTCAAGGTCGAGGAAGACCTGGAGCGGACGCGGGCAGACCTCAAGCTCGTCGAGCGTGAGAACCTCCACTTCACGGTCAAGTTCCTCGGCGAGGTGCCCGCCTCTGCCGCGGAGGAGGTGGACAGGAGGGTGAAGCCGCTCCCGCTCCGGAGGATGGAGGTCGGCGTGCGCGGTCTGGGGTCGTTCCCCGACGAGCGGCGGCCCAGAGTGGTGTGGGGAGGGGTAGCACCTGACGACGCCGCGGCCATCACGGCCGCAGGTCGGCAGGTGACCGAGGCGCTCGAGGGGATCGGCGAGAGCGACGACCGCGGGTTCCACCCTCACATAACGGTGGCGAGGGTGAGGTCTCCAAGGAACCTGGAGGCGCTCGCCGCATTCATACTGGAGAACGCCTCGAGGGATTTCGGGCGGACCGTGATATCCAGCCTGAAGCTAAAGTCCAGCGCGCTGACACCCGCAGGGCCGGTCTACACTGACCTCAGGGAGTATGTTCTGCAGTGACTGCGTCGATCCAGGAGGCGATCGCGGAGGGCAGGAGGATCGTCTCCCCGGACGCCGCGGCGAGGGAAGCGACCGCCGCGGTGGCGGAGAAGGTGGTCTCGAAGGTCAAGGAGGCGTCGAAGAAGCACCCCGAGGTCGCAGGGGTGATGCTCGGCGGGTCGTTCGCGAAGGACACCTGGCTGTCCGGCGACGTGGACATCGATGTCTTCGTGAAGCTCTCGACCTCCGTGGACGAGAGGCGATTCGAGGAGGTGGGGCTGGCGGTGGGAAGGGAGGCCCTCCGGGGGCACAAGCCAGGGAAGAAGTACGCGCAGCACCCCTACACCGAGGCGACGGTCGACGGGTTCAAGGTGAACGTCGTACCGTGCTACGACGTCAAGCACGGGGAGTGGAGGAGCGCGGCGGACAGGTCGGTCTACCACGTGGCCTTCGTCAGGGACCATCTGGACGCCGAGGGGAGGCTCCAGGTGAGGCTGCTCAAGAGGTTCATGAAGGCCGTGGGGGTCTATGGAGCGGAGATCGAGAAGGAGGGCTTCAGCGGCTACGCCACCGAGGTCCTGATCCACGAGTACGATACGTTCGAGGCGGCGCTCAGGTCGTTCAAGGACTTCATGCCCGACTCCGAGGAAGAGTACTTCAAGCTCTTCGACCCCGTAGACGACGCCAGGGACCTGGGGAGGGCGATCTCCAGGGAGACGGTCGCGAGGATGGTGCTGGCATCCCGCGCATTCCTCGCGGAGCCGTCGCCCGCGTACTTTCATGGAGTGGTCGGGAGGGCTAGGCCGAAGCTGCAGGCAAGGGTCTACGCGCTCACCTTCGAGCACGAAGAGCTCAGCGAGGACACCCTCTGGGGGGAGCTCAAGAGGAGCGCAAGGCAGGTGGCCAGGCACGTCCGGGATGAGGGGTTCGCCCTCGCACGGGTGGGCGCGGCCTCTGACAACCACAGGCTCAGCGCGATAGTGCTGCTCCCGCTTGGCGACGCCCTCCCGGACCTCGCGGAGAGGGTCGGGCCAGGGGTAGAGCTCTCCGAGGGGGCGAGCAGGTTCGTGGCGAAGAACGGCAAGTCGGCGGAGCTCGTGTGGGTGGGAGACGACGGCCGGCTGAGGCTCCTCGAGAAGAGGCGCTTCACATCCCTGAGGGAGCTGCTCAAAGACGTGATGGCGTCGCGCGCGGGCAAGATAGGGGTCTCCAAGGAGGTCGCGCAGGGGATGAAGCGCGGGAGGGTGCTCCACGGAGAGGGCCTGAGGAGAGAAGCGGCGAGGAGGGCATGGCTGAGGGAGGGGCTCGCGAGGGTCCTCTCCGACACCGTCGGCGCCTGACGGGAGCGAGCGAAACCCCCTTGGCGAAGGCGGCGCCCCCTGCCCCCGACGAGACGGTCCCGGTCTCGCGTCTCGACAGGATGCCCTACCTCGGGGTTCTCACCTATCCCAGTCCAGACCTGGCAGAGGCGAGGTCGAGGATCGAGCAGCTCACAAGGCTCGGGATCAGGGAGGTCACGTTCGGAGGAAGGACCAGGATAGGGAGGCTAGGCCTGGTGGGCATCGGGACGGTAGGGGTGGTCGTCAGGGGGACGACCGCGGCAGGCGAGGTCTGCGCGGTCAAGATCAGGAGGACGGACGCGAACCGCGGGAGCATGGCCGAGGAGTTCAGGCTCACCCGCCTGGCCAACAGGGTGATGATCGGGGCGCCCGCCTACGGCGCCACGAAGGACGCCATGTCGATGCGCTACCTGAAAGGGGTCGAGCTCGAAGACTACGTCAAGGCGGCCTCCGGCAGGGGCACCGCCGCGAGGGTGAGACGGCTCGCCCACCTCCTCCTCAACCAGTGCAGGAAGCTCGACCTGATAGGGCTCGACCACGGAGAGCTGAGCAACCTCAGGAAGCACGTGATAGTCGAGGGAGAGACCCCCTGGATGATCGACTTCGAGTCGGCGAGCCAGAGGAGGGCGCCGAGGAACGTCACGACGGCTGCCCAGTACCTCTTCGTGGGGAGCAGCGCGTCCTCCCGGATCAGGAGGGTCCTGAGCATCGGTGGCACGGGGGAGATCATCGTGGCCTTGAGGAGGTACAAGGGGGACGCGTCGGACGAGAGCTACGTCAGGTTCCTTGGGACGTTCGGGGTGAAGACCTGAGGGGCAGACTGATGGTCAATAAATATGACCCGCCGTCCCTCTAACCCGTGATGCGCGTCTGCGCCTCCCCCGACTGCGACCCTGGCGAGTGCGTCGAGCTCACCGAGAGGGAGTTCGCCCTGTGCCGCATCATCTGCAGCTCGGATGCCCCCGTCTCGTTCACCCAGCTGAAGCAGTCGACGAACCTCCACCAGGAGCTGGTCTCCCGCATCGTGAAGAGGCTCCAGGTCCACGGCCTTGTCAGCAAGGTCGAGGGCAGGTACTCCGGCAGGTGCTCGAGATAGGCGCGGTCAGCGAGAGCCCAGCACTCCGGCCATCGCCGCGATCACCTCGCGGGTGAGGCAGTTTGGCTCGCCCCTGAGACGCCTGTCCCGACCCCGCATATTACCTGGATACCTGGACCCTAGCAGGTCGACCTGGGCCGCGGGGACGGTCCCCGCGCTCGACGCCTCGAGGCAGATGCTCCTGGCGGAGCACTCCGCTAGCACGCTCCCGCTGGAGTTCTCTATGCAGACGAAGAGGATGGACATCGGCTCCTAGCCCCCGGATGTCGCGGACAGCAGGTTCCCCTCGCCGGCGCTATTGTTGACACACCCGCCAGGCGGTCAATAAATAGCCCCGCCCGCCGCCCGGCTCCACCATTTGGCCCAGGTCCAGCTCCCGACCCTCCAGCGAGAGTGCCTCTCGGAGGCCCTAGGCACGTACCTCCTGGTCTTCTTCGGCCCGGCGTCCGTCGTCCTAGCCTCGTCGTCTGGCCTGACATCCTTCCAGGCCCTGGAGGCGGTCGCCGCGGTCTTCGCGGTGGTGGTAGCCCTCGTGATAGCCCTCCTAGGCGGTATCTCGGGCGCGCAGATCAACCCGGCGGTCACGCTCTCGATAAGGGCGGCCGGGCGCCTCCCGCGGGGGAGGCTCGCCCCGTACGTGCTCTCCCAGGTCGCCGGGGCGCTCCTGGCTGGCCTCAGCCTGCGGCTCGTCTTCGAGCGCGACGGGACGGCCGCCAGCCTGGGCTCGACGAAGCTAGCGTCGTCCGTCTCTCCTCTCGAGGGGACCCTGATCGAGGTCGCGGGGACGTTCGTGCTCGCGACGTCGGCTCTCGCGGCGGGGTCGTTCCTGAGGGCCACCTTCGTCCAGGGAGCGCTGGTGGGCGCGACGCTCTTCGTGCTCATAATCCTCATCGGCCCGCTCACGGGCGCCTCTTTCAACCCCGTCCGCAGCCTGGGCCCCTCTATCTTCTCGGGTTACTTCGACGACCAGCTCGTCTACTACGTCGGCCCGCTGCTCGGAGGGCTCGCGGCCGGGGCCGCGTTCAGCAGGGTGTCAGGCTCGAGCGGAGCGCGGCAGATATGATCCTCTTCGTCTGTGTGGAGAACGCCGGAAGGAGCCAGATGGCCGAGGCCTTCGCAAGAAGGCAGGGGCTGGACGCCTCGAGCGCGGGGACCGTCCCCGCGGCCCAGGTCAACCCCCTGGTCGTCCAGGCGATGAGGGAGAAGGGCATAGACGTCGGGCTCAACCGCCCCAAGTCCCTCACCCCCGAGATGGTCGAGGAGGCCAGCCTGGTGGTGACGATGGGCTGCTCGGTCGAGGAGGCGTGCCCGAGGCCGATGCTGGCGCAGATGCAGAAGAAGCTCGTAGACTGGGAGTTGGAGGACCCGAAGGGGAAGCCCATCGAGAGGGTGCGCGAGATACGCGATGAGATCGAGAGGAGGGTCACCGAGCTCGCGGGTGCCCAGAAGAAGGCTTCCTGGCCCTGATGTGCGAGCTGTGGTACCTGAACGGATACTCCCCTATGTTCGAGTCTGAGACGTGCTCGATCTCCACGTCCTCGAACCCCGCCGCCCGGAGCTTCTCCTCGTACTCGACGTCAAGGAGGGCGCCTGCGATGCAGGCCGACCACGAGTCCATGTCTCTCCTGGCCGCGTCCGGAATCACGTCGTGCAGGGTGACGTCGGCGACGGCGAACGTGCCCCCCTCCTTGAGCACCCTGAACGCCTCCCTGAACGCCGCGAGCTTGTCGGGGACGAGGTTCAGAACGCAGTTCGATATCACATAGTCGACGCTCTCCGAGCCGATCGGAAGGTGCTCGATCTCACCCAGCCTGAACTCCGCGTTCGCGTACCTGTCGCCGTACCTTGCCCGGGTCTCCCTGGCGCGCCAGACCATCTCCGGGGTCGCGTCGACCCCCAGCACCCTCCCGTCAGGACCCACCATGGCAGACGCCCTGAAGACGTCTACCCCTCCCCCGCTCCCGAGGTCGAGGACGACGCTGCCCTCTCGCGGCGCGACCATCGCCAGAGGCGACCCGCAGCCCGCGTCGGCGGCCAGGGCTTCCGCCGGGACAGAGCCACCCAGGGAGATCGGGTGGGAGCCGCAGCAGCCCGCCTCGCCGCAGTCGGGCGAACCCGCGGTCACGGCTATCTTCGAGTACCTCTCCTTTACCGCGCGCCTAATCTCCATCTCAGACATGGGAGCCTCGCAGGATCCCAGGATATTTATTGACTAGGCCGTCGTCGGACGGCCGAGCCCTCCCCGTCAAGTCCGGAACAGACCTGGGCGTGGAGGAGGACCGGGCGTCGGCCGCACGTTCAGGGGGTTGCGCCCGGCGCGGCTCGCGAGGGAGAGGCCAAGCTTTAAACCGGCAGAAGTTCGCACGCGACCCGAGGGGTCGTAGTCTAGATTGGTTAAGATTCTTGCTTGGGGTGCAAGAGACCGTGAGTTCAAATCTCACCGACCCCACCACTTCTCTTCCCGGTCGCCCGCCTGGACCGCCGTCACCGGTCAGCTCGGTGGAAAGAGGGGAGAGATTATCAGATATGAGAATCCCACGCTCCCTATTTAGGGGACCCTCCCTAAGGTAGACACGGTTCCAGCCTCGTTGCGTACGATCACCCTCGAAGAGCACTACGCCACCCCGGAGTTCATGGACGGACCGGGCCGCGACCTGCGAGCCATGTCGCAGGCCGCGAAGCTCGGAGGGAAGGGCGCGTCCCGCTTCGCGAGCCTCGCAGAAGACCTGGTGGACATCGGCGAGGGAAGGACCGCCGCGATGGACGCAGCGGGGATAGACGTCCAGGTCCTCTCTCTCACCTCGCCTGGGACGGAACAGCTCCTTCCCGACGAGTCGGCGAACCTCGCCACGAGCTGCAACGACGCGCTTGCGAGGGCGATCGAGAGGAACCCGGCCCGCCTTGCCGGCTTCGCCGCGATCCCCACCCCGGCGCCGCTCCAGGCAGCCGACGAGCTCGAGCGCACCGTGCGCGAGTACCGCTTCAAAGGTGCGCTCATAAACGGGCACTGCCGCGGCCGCTACCTCGACGACAGGTTCTTCTGGCCGATCTTCGAGCGCGCCCAGGAGCTGGGTGTCCCCATCTACCTGCACCCCACGAGGCCGCCGCAACCGGTGGTCGACGCGTACTTCGTGGGGAACTTCCCCCGGGAGGTCTCCGGGCAGCTCTCCATCGCCGCCTGGGGATGGCACATCGAGACGGCGGTGCACATAGTTCGGCTCATAGCTGGTGGGGTCTTCGACGCGTACCCGCGGCTCCAGCTGGTCATAGGCCACCTCGGCGAGGGCCTTCCGTTCATGCTCCAGCGCCTCGAACAGAACCTTCCGATGCAGACGACCAAGCTGGAGCGCCCCTTCGGTGCCTACCTGCGCGAGAACCTCCACTACACGTTCAGCGGATTCAACTTCCTGCCCCCGTTCCTCAACCTGCTCGCCGAGGTCGGGGCTGACAGGGTGATGTTCTCGGCCGACCACCCATACGCTTCGATGAAAGAGGCGCGCGACTTCCTGGATCGCATCCCGGTCGCCCCGGCGGATAGGGAGAAGATCGCCCACGGGACTGCAGAGCGGCTCTTCCGATTCTGAGCCGCCGAGACCCATGCGGCCTCTGACCGGCAAGGGGCGGGTTTCGGAGCCAGCTAGACGTTGAAGCTTATCAGCACGGATAGCCCCAACGGGACGCTCACGCCGATGGTGTAGCTGCCCGCCCGCAGGAACTTGGCCAGCGCGTCCAGGGCGGACTTTAGCTTCCGGATCCAGCCCTGCAGGCTGGAGACCACCGGCGAGGGGGCGGCCTCCGGCGTCGCGACGCCCTGGGCGGGGACGAGGAGGGCGTTGATCCTGGCCGTCGTGGCCAGAAGGTCCGCGAGCAGCCCGTAGGCGTCGTCCTCGCCGTTCAGGTTCCTCGCCGACTCCGCGATCTCGTCGAGCTTTCCGTCGATGCTCTCAGGGTAGTCGGGGGCGCTGGCTGGCATGATGGCCTTCACGACAAGATGGTGGTATTTACGAATGACAGGAAGGTCTCCGGACTGGAGAGATAGGTCCCAGCGGCCGGGGTGACCGGCCGCCGGGGTGAGCAAGTGGAATACTCGGGCTACTTCTTTGCTGCCTTTGTCTCAGCTGCGGAGAGGATCCTGAAGACGTTGATCCCGGTCACCGCGCTCTTTCCCTTTATCGCGTAGCGACCGTTCTTCATCTTCACGACCTTCGGGTCCACGATCTTTACCTTCTTCTTTGCCTTGACGTCGTAGGCAGTGTATTCCATCGCAGGGAGCGGACCCGATGCGATATATAAAACGTGTTGGACTGCCGTCGGCTCGGCCGGACGCCGCCGCACGCGACGGCGAGGAGAGCGCGGGCCGGGGCATCCCCCCGCCGACACGGATTTACGCCGCCGGGATCTGGAGGTCGGACGTGGCTGAGAGGGGGGCCGGGGCGACGAGGGACGAAGAGGTCGAGAACCTCCTCCTGAACCACTCCATAGTCTTCATGGCGCTCTTCGAGGAGGCCATCGCTGACATCGGCGACAGGATGGCCGAGACGCACCAGCTGCCCGAGGCGGCTCGCGCCTACCTGTCGGAGGTCATCTCCGACATCCGCGAGGAGGCGGCGGCCCAGTGGCCCAAGGACCGACGCGACCTGAGCCGGTACATGGCCGATCCGGTCTTCGACGAGGGTGTCGAGCTGGTCCGGCGCTACGACCTCGGACGGCCAAGGCTCACAGAGGCGCTTGACGATATGACCCTCGTGTCCTACGTCCTGCTCCTGAAGGGCGGGGACGCGGAGGTCACGAGGCTCTTCGGGGAGCTGCAAGAGTGGAAGGGGCGGCTTCCGAGACCTTCGGCGCTGGCCTGACGTCTAGGCGGCGACGAACCCTGCTGCCAGGAACACCACGACGGCCAGCCCCCAGACGTAGAGGGTCGTCTTTCGTGCAGGTGTCCCGGTCTTGTTAGAGAGCCAGACGTGGGCGATGAGCCCGAAGGCCAAAAAGTCCGCCGAGAGGAACATCAGGAAGATGGTCTGGCCATCTATCGGCAGGGTGTTGATGGTCCAGAGGAAGACCACCGAGATCGCCTGCATTATCAGCATCGGGACGGCTATCTTCTCAATTGAGTCCAAGTCTACTCAACACCTTTGTGCGAGAGCGCTGAGGCGCGCCCACCCGGCTCCCCACCTGCCGGAGCATCACGAGAGTAAGGGCAATGACGGCCGCCAAGAGGCAGAGCGAGTATGTCAGTCGGGTCAGCATCTCGGCGCTGAAGCCGAACTCGACGAGCTTGGCAACCGAGTCTATCGAGAGCCCCATCCCCAGCGCCCCGAACGACATCAGCGCGGTCATGATCGCGCCGGTCCACTTGCCCTGGTAGACCTTCACCGGAGCAGGGGCGGCGTGGGCGGGCATCGAGCTCAGCCCGCCGCTTGGCGCAGGGGCGCCAGGGGCCCGAAGCGCATAGTAGACCCCGCCGACCGCGAGAGCGACCACCAGGGCCGTCCCTCCCAGCACCTCGACCGCGGCGGTGTTGGAAATGATCTGGCCGGGAGTGATCTCACCCCACGCAGCCAGGATGATCATCTCGGCCACGAAGACGGCCCCGAGGGTGACGAACTTCGGGCGGTCGATCAGCCTCCTGTTGTCACCCCTGTCGATGAAGGGGAGGAGTATGAGCGCGATGAAGACGACGCTCACGAACGTGAGGGCGACCGGTATGCCGGCGTGCTCGAAGAAGGATATCTTGAGTATCTGGTATAGCCACAGGAAGTACCAGTCGGGCTGCGCCGCGATGGCCCCGGCGGCCGTGGCAGAATACTGCGCCTGCAGCTGCAGCGGGAAGAGGGCGGAGACCAGGAGCATCCCGACCCCGAAGATCATCGCCAGCTCCAGCATGTAGACGGTCATGTCGGGGAATATCGGGAGGGTCCTCTTGAGCTTAGCAGTGAGCGACCCGGTCACCGGCTCGGCCACGCCGTGGGTCTCCAGCATCATCATCTTGACGAGAAGGAGGCCGAGGAGGACGGCGGGGAGGACCACCACGTGCAGGAAGTAAAAGTGGAGGAGCTCCGCGTCGGTGCTCCCCCCGCCCGTTATCAGGAAGTTGACCAGGCCCGCCAACTGCGGGGGAAGGGCGTTCACCATCCCCACGCCGACGTCCGATGCGGACACCGACACGACCGTGTATGGCAGCAGATACCCGGTGAAGCCGAACCCGAGGGTCACGAAGCCCATGAGCATGCCCGTTATCCACATCAGCTCGCGGGGCTTTTTGTGGACCGAGACGAAGTACCCTCTCATCATGTGCATGAAGGCGAGCATTATCATCGCGTAGGCAGTGTAGAGGTGGATCGTCTCCAGGAACTGGCCCATGTAGACGCTCTTGAAGATGTACTGCGTGGAGGAGTAGGCCGCGGCCGACGTTGGAGTGTACCAGAGGAGCATGATGATCCCGGAGACTCCTTGTATCAGGAACGCGACCACAGAGAGCGCGCCAAGCCAGTAGAACGGGTTGAGTGAGTACTCGGGGGCCGGCCTGAGGAGCGGGTACGTCGCACCGGTCCGCGACGATATGAACCTCGCGAGCCGGTCTATCTTGCCCTTTGGCGGCTCTTCTTCCTGCTGCTGCGCCTGCTCGTGGCCCATCTACGCTTGCCCTCCGGAGGTGGCGGTCACCAGAGTCCCGCCTTGCAGGTCGGTCGTTACGTCGGTAGACCCGGGGCTCCCGTGCCCGTAGATCACCGGGGGGTCCATCCCGATGGCGTAGATGTTACCGGAGGAGTCGAGCTCAAGCTTGACCATCGGGACGGGTCGAGGAGCAGGCCCGCCTATCACCTTCGCGCCCTCCAGAAAGTCGTACTGGCTTCCGTGGCAGCAGCAGTACCCCATCGGCTGCTTTGCCACATAGGAGGAGTTGCAGGGAGGCGAGGTCCCGGGAGCCTGGAAGCCGTAGATGCACCCGAGGTGCTGGCAGATGTTGCTGAACGCGACGATGTCGTTGTTGGGGCCTATCCCGCCCTCGGCCGTCTGGCCCACCTTGACGAGAAGGCTGGGCTCGTTCTGAAGAGGATAGTTGAACGTCACAGGGACGTTGTCCTTCAGGGAGCTGATGTTCGCGATCAGTATCTTGGGGAAGGTCGTGGGGGCGGCCGCTCCGCCGCCTGCGGCACCGTTGGTCACCGACTTGGCCATGGCGGCCACGCCGACCACCGCGAGAGCCGCCGACGCAGTGGCGGCGTACTTTAGGAAGTCCCGCCTCCCCTCGTCTGGTGCTGCTTGCTCGGTGTCCGTCGTGACCCCTCAGCTCCAGTTTTGGCGCATCAAAAATACTGCATTAAAGCTTTGCCGAAGCGCGCGCATACTCTCAGACCACCTGCCGGGTCCTTCCACCCGTGTACCCGAAGAGCGCCCCGAGCACCACCATCCCCGCCCCCTCCCCGATGAGGAGCGTGTTCTTGAGGACCAGGAAGGACGGGGCTATCACGAGGGCGACCCCGAAGACGACGAGGGCTACCCCGAGGAAGAAGACGCCGGGGCTCCTCATCGGAGGGATCCCCGCCCCGCCCGAGGCGCCCGCTTCGTCGGCCGGGCTGGGTGCCCTGATCGTGGCCTTGCGCAGCAGCCCTATGGGGGCGAGCACCAGGCCGATAGCGAGGAAGACCACCGACAGCTCCTGCAGCCTCGCCGCTGGACCCGGGATGCAGTTGCAGGTGACCGCAGCCAGGACGTTGGGGCTGACGTGAGCCGTGGCCGTGATTCCAACTATCCCGAAGACCCCCATCAGCACCGCGAAGGCGACATAGTCGACGTCCAATCCGAACTTCACGCGCGGGTCGAAGCGAATATGGCTTTGAAGTTTTCGCCATACCAGGACGGGCTCATTCTCAGGAGTGAGAATCGTATCGGCGCGTTATAACGGCGGTCGCCTCACCCGCGTCCCCGATGAGCGGGTTCAGCAGCCTCGGGCTGGCTCTGGCGGCCGGGATAGCCTCGATACTGGCGATACTATTCCTGGCACTCACGTCCGGCCCCCTCGTATAGGACGGCCACCGCACAAGCAACCGGCGCAGTGTCAGGCGCCCGTTGGTCTACAGTGGGGAGCGGGTCGTGACCACCTTCCAGACCGTGGTCAACACCGCGACGCTGGCGGTCTTCACTTTCCAGCTCAGGGGCCGGGAGAGGTCCGTCAGGGAGTCGGCGGTCCAGACAGTCATGTGACGCGAGGGCACGGACTTCAGGACGCTCGTGGAGAGGCCCGAGCTCGCAAGGCTGCTCGAGCTGAAGGAGGCTGCGACGGCCTTCGCGTACCTGATGATGGGCTAAGGGACATTCGAGGAGATCCGCTCGCCGCACAAGAAGGGGATGGGTGGACGAAGAGACGCGGGAGCAGTGGTCGGACACCCTCAGGAGGATCTCGAGCCACCGCTCTTCCAGCGGATCCACGTCACGACGAGAGGCAGTTCGACAAGGACATCAAGGACACGGCGATGTGGATGATCGACGGGGGACCAGCAGTGGCCTGCCCGAGGCCCCGACAGCGGGCGGGGGCTACTTTACCGCGACCCTGTGCGTCGCAGACTTCGCGGGCTCCTTCTTTGGCACCCTCAGCTCGAGGACCCCGTCTGTCACGGATGCCTCGGCCTTGGCCCCGAGCACGGGCTCGGGGAATACGACCGTCCTCGACACCCTGGAGTAACCCCTCTCCCGGCGGACGTAGCCCTCACGCTCCTCGTGGACGTCGGTGCGGGCCTCCCCCTGTATCGTCGCCTCCCTGTCCGTGACAGCAACCTTGAGCTTCTCCTTCGGGATGCCCGGCACCTCCACCATCACGCGGTAGCCGTCGCCAGAGTCTACCAGGTCCGCGAACGGGCGCCTGGTGCCAGGGAGCTCTGCCATCCACCTGCCCCTGGCACCCCTGGGCGCGAACCATGGGCCGACGAACGGCCACGCCCTCTCGAACCGCCTCCCGAACTCGTCGAACCACCGGTCTACGTCCTGCAGGTCCTCGGGATTCCAAGGCCGTATCGCGCCAGACCTCTCCTCGCGCTCCTTCTCCCGGGACCTTACCGCGACCTTCGTACCTGCATCAGTCTTCTCCGGCAACCCGCTCGCCACTAGGACGGGAGGAGCGCCCACCCTTTAAGCAGGGGAGATGTTTCTCATCGCTGAGAAGCAGACGCTCGACCGCGGGGGGACTAGCCCAGAGCCCGGTAAGCGGCGCCCACGAACCCCGCCGCGTCGCCTTCAGCCGATGCCAGGGAAGAGGTCGCCGCGAGGTGGACCATGATGTAGACGTTCCCCTTGGTGCAGACGCCGTTCGCGACGTATTCGCCGCCTGCGGGGTCGCCTTCGGCATACCCGAAGCAGACGCCAAAGTGCGAATAGGCCGACAGGGTCGAGTTCGTGTTCGTGTAGCCGCCAAGTGTCTTCGCGTTGGATATCACGCTCTCGGCGTAGCCCAGGGCAGAAGGCTGGGAGCCGAAGACCATCACCGTCATGTTGGCGTACGCCCCGGTCTGGCTCGAGTAGATGGCGTACCCGGCGCCGTCCAGGCCCGTCTCGTTCGGCGAGAGCGCTCCGGACGACCCCATAGAGTACCCAGACGGCAGGTATCCGGCAGCCCCTGATATGACCGAGGTCGCCAGGACGTCGTACGACGTGGTCTCGGAGGTGGTCGACGTGGTCGCCGGAGGCTGGGCGTTGAAGGTGTTGAACCCGTAGATCACAAAGGCCAGGAGCACCAGGCAGGCCACCCCCACCACGTAGAGGGTCCTGTTCGACCTCACCCCCGGGGTGGACGGAGAACCCTCCGAGGAGGTTGTAGCGGCTCTGCAGACGCTCAAAGTGCGCTTCCACGCGGGCGCGAGCCCGACTCGCTATAATCCTATCGTCGCCGCGCCGATGTACGGCGCGGCACTAGCCTCCACCCGCCTCGCCACCCAGCTCGTGCGGCCATATCTCCTCCATCTGCTTCTGGCTGTAGTACTTGTGAGTCTTGTGAGCGCCCATCTCCGTCTCGAAGAAGTTCGCCCGGCAGGTCATGCAGTAGTAGTCGGTGGGCGGCGCCTCGAGCCTGGCTCCGATGCTGTGGACCCTCTCCTCGAAGGACGACACCGGGAAGACCTCCACCTCTCCGATGAGATAGAGGGGCTCGAGGTAGTCCCTGAGCGCCTCGAAGCTGTCGGTCTGGAGCACGATGAACCGCGCGTGCTCGATGGGCGCCGTGTACAAAGCGACTATCTTGATCCCGAGCCTTGCGGCGACGTCGGTCTGCAGGCTCCTGTAGTGCTTGTCCGCGGCTTCCTTTCCCTGGTTCCCGGGGCACCTGTCGACGGAGTGGCGGTGGGACACTAGGAAGAGCAACGCCACGAACGGGGGCGCGCCCCGATTAATGCGTTTCTGGCAGGGCTGGAAGCAGGCCTGTGCCTGGGTTTAACTGTCTCCGCCGCCCAGAGGTCGCGATAGCAGGTTGGCGGGGATAATGTCAGACGAGCAGCTGGCCCGAGAGCTCC
>JAJZNC010000015.1 GCA_021848045.1 archaeon | reverse complement strand
AAACGCGTCCCCCGCGCCGATATAAAAATATCTGCCTAAAATCGCGGGACCGGGTTCGTCAGCTACCTTTATCCGAGAACAGTGCCTCTCGCCCTCGTTTGAGGCTCTTCGAGTACCAGGGAAAGGAGCTCTTCTCGAGGTACGGGATACCCGTGCCGCGAGGCGTCCTCGCGCTCGACCCGCCTGGGGCAGCGGCGGCCGCTCGCGAGCTGGGGCTCCCTTCGGTGGTGAAGGCGCAGGTACTCTCCGGCGGGAGGGGAAAGGCGGGCGGGGTCGCGCTCGTGAGGACTATCGATGAGACGGAGAGGGAGGCGGGCCGCATCCTGGGGATGACGATCGGGGGAGAGGTGGCGCGCTCGATCCTCGTCGAGGAGGCCCTTGAACACACCCACGAGTTCTACCTCTCGGTCTCTCTCGACAGGAGCGCGAGGGGGTTCGTCGCGCTCGCGTCTAGGGGGGGCGGGGTCGAGGTGGAGTCCCGTCCAGGGACGGCGATGGCGAGGGTGCCGGTTCCCCTCGGGGGGCTCACGGAGGCGGCGGCGTCGGCGCTGGCCGAGGGGATCGGGCTCGAGGGCAGGGCGGCCGCGGAGCTCAGGTCTGTCGTCCTCAGGCTCGAGCGTCTTGCGAGGGAGGAAGAGTGCGAGCTCGCAGAGATCAACCCGCTGGCGGCCCATCCCGACGGGAGCCTCGTCGCCCTGGACTCGAAGGTGGTTCTCGACGACAACGCGCTCTTCCGCCACCCTGAGTTCTCCAAGGTCCCGCCGGAGGACCCTGTAGAGGGGGAGGCGGCTAGGCGCGGCTTCGCGCTCGTTAGGCTCGGGGGGGATGTCGCCGTCGTGGGGAACGGCGCCGGTCTGATCCTCTCGACCATCGACCTCGTGGCCGACGCCGGCGGCAAGCCCGCGTGCTTCCTGGACCTCGGTGGCGGAGCACAGAGGGAGCGGGTCGAGGCTGCCCTCAGGCTCGTCAGGGGGCTGGGCGCGAGGGCGGTGCTGATCAACATCTTCGGAGGCATAACCGAGACGGTCGACGTCGCCCAGGGGATCGAGGCGGTCCTCGCGGAGGGCGGCCTCCCGCCGGTCTTCGCGAGGATAAGGGGCGCTGACGAGGCCAGGGCGCGCTCTCTCCTGGAGGCGCAGGGCGTCCCCGTCTTCAAGGACTCCCGAATGGCCGTGGAGGCTGCGGTGAGGTGCGCCTCCGGGTGACGGGGATCCTGCCTGAGCCGGGCGCGCGCGTGCTCGTCCAGGGGATAACCGGGAGGTCCGGCAGCCTCCACGCGTCTGCGATGAGGGCATACGGGACGAACGTCGTCGCCGGAGTCACCCCTGGCAAGGGGGGACAGGCCGTGGACGGGGTCCCGGTATACGACTCGGTCGAGGAGGCGGTGAGGCAGACGGGCGCCTCCGTCTCTGTCCTCTTCGTCCCCGCCCCCGGCCTGCTCGCCGCCGCAGAAGAGGCGATCTCCGCGGGCGTGAGGTTCCTGGTCCCGATCACAGAGCACGTGCCGATCAGGGACACGCTGATGATCGTCGAGCTCTGCGGGGAGAGAGGCGCGCGCGCGATTGGGCCCAACACGGCCGGGCTGATCGCCCCCGGGGAGAGGCTCGAGCTCGGGATAATGCCGCCCGCCCCGTTCTCCCCGGGTGGGGTCGCGCTCTTCTCGAGGAGCGGGTCGCTGATGTACGAGGTCGCCGACGAGCTGACCGCAGCCGGATTCGGGCAGCGGGCGGCGCTGGGGGTCGGCGGAGACCCGGTCAACTGCACGACCCTCCGTGACTGTCTCGACTGGGCCGCGCGCGACGAGGGTGTGACCTCGGTCGTCCTGGTGGGGGAGATAGGGGGTGACGCCGAGGAGCGGCTGGCCTCCCATGCCGCGGAGACCGGCTTCAGCAAGCCGCTGGTCGCCTACATCGCCGGGAGGTCGGCCCCCCGCGAGAAACGGATGGGGCACGCCGGGGCGATAATCTACGGGGACTACGGCACCGTGGAATCGAAGGTGAGCGCCCTTGAAAGGGCAGGCGCGTCCGTCGCCCGGGCGGCCTCCGAGATCCCGGGCCTCCTGGCGGCGCTGCTCGAGGGTGGCACCAGGCCCTAGCGGACGCCTCTTCTCTTCTATCCACCCGCGGGGGTGCCGTCCCCGCGCGACTCGCACGCTGCCAGCAACGACCCCCTGGCCTGCCTCTATCCGCTGCGTCACCCCTGTGCAAGCCGGGCACACAGGGGGCCACACTCGGACTCGGCGAGCGTGGTGAACCCGTTCCAGGCGAACCTCGGGAAGGCCATAGCGCCCTCGAGGCCCATCGAGTAGTCCACAAGGTCGGTGACCAGGCGCGCGTAGCGCTGCGGCCCAAGCTGGGCGGCGCTCAACCCCACTGCGCCCGCAGGTCCCATCAAAAAGTCCTTAAGCGGGCTTTCGATGGGCGGGGGAGGAACCTACTAGATGCCCATAGCCGACGTGACGAAGAAGCAGATCGCCCAGAAGAGGCGGCTCTTCCTGAAGGTGTGCCTCCGCTGCGGCGCGCGAAACGCCCTGCAGGCGACGAGGTGCCGCAAGTGCCACGCCTCCGTCCTCAGGCTCAAGAACAGGTCCGTCGGGCTCAAGAAGTAGTCTCGGAAGCACCGCTCCCATTGAGTTGGCTCCAGGGCGGGGTCGCACTCTCGACGCGCTGTTCTCGCGCCATCCAGCGCGCTGCGGCGAACCGTTTGTCTTAAATGGTGTCGCACGGAGGTCCGAATGGGTCAGTGGTCTAGCCTGGTATGACGCCAGTCTCACACGCTGGAAGTCGGGAGTTCAACTCTCCCCTGACCCATACACATCATGACCCGACGTGGGACGGCCTTTCAAATCACCCGAAGACGAGACAGGCCAGGTCTTCGCGTCTATAGGTGATACATTAGTTGTGTTGCATCGCGGGTGATGGCGTGGTCAACCACGAAGAGTCGGTCCCAGATCCTGAACAGGTAGTAAGAAAGGGAGACATATTGCTGATAGGGTCGCTCGCTTGCGGCGCACGAGCCGAAGGTCATTGGGGCCGTGAGTCCTTCGCGCTTTTTACAGCCTAGGTTGGGAACTCCTGGTTCTGCTCCGTAGTCGGGTGATTCGTGAGCCTGCCTCGCGGCGGGCGGTGGCATCTCTCGGAGTGGGTCTAGGAGAACAGGGTGTTGCCCAAGCGGCAGCCGTAAAGCAAATGGTTGCCGTTGACCGATATTCGTGGCGAGTATGAGTCACCGAGGAGCGTCAGGGGGCCATCGCCCGTGACATAGCAGCTGAGCGAGACAATGAAGTGTATCGTGCCTGGGTGGCATGTGTCAGAGGAACAAAGGGGCAAGGGACCCGGGATAGACTCCGGAACCAACGGGACAAAGAAGAACAGCGCGAGTGCGACACTTGCAACGGCCACGAGGGCTGCCCTTCGCCTCGCACTCAAGCTGATTCAGTTTGCTCAAGGGGTTCCTTAAGGAGTTACCATCCGCTTCTCCCCTTCGACCGCGACCCCACAGACCTGTGCCCAAGTCTGACCTTCTGGTGCCATGCGGAGCCTGACACAGCCGTAATAGCGCCTCTGTCGCTCTGCGAGCCTCGAGCCGTAGGACTTCCACTCCCCTCTGACACTGACCCTCGAAGGGCGCGATAGATCCTCAACTGACAGGAATGGTGTCGTTGATCATGAGGGACTGTCCAAGAGTCGCGTTGATCATGAGGGACTGTCCAACCTGGTATCCACCGCCCGCCGTTCCACCCGGTTCTATCAGGGGCCACATGCTCAGGGTAAACTCGCCTCCGTTTCCGAACTCGAACGGTATCGATATGGGATAGGGGCCAGAAACATACCAGCTCCCAGGTCTCGCAGTAACGTCGACCAAATGGATTCCGCTGACGCCAGAGCCGAACCATGACCAAACCTGTTGGCCAGGTGAGCAAGACTGCATACCGTCCTGGCTGCTGCAGTAAAGAACAGGGTCGACGAGCGGACTCACTTCTTGGACTTTCTGAGTCTGGTTGGAGATGTTTGTGAGATTGACGTAGGCGTATATCGTGTCACCTTGTCCTGCATACTCCAGATTGTTGAAGGTCACAGAGAAGCTCCAGACTTCGTTGCTGCTGTGGAAGACTGCGCTTCCATAGCCCGTGACTGTTGCAACAGAAGAGTAGTTGGCTACCGCACCGCTTTGGGTCGTGGTTATCGTTACGTCCTGAGTCGAGACGCTGGTGCTCGTCGAGACAGCCGTGGTCACGCTTGTGGCGGTGACGGTGCTCTTTTGCGTGAGCGTGCTCGTCGATGTGAACGTGCTTCGGCTGCCCGACTCGTAGACGGCGGTCGATGCTAACGCTATCGTAAGCACAACAAAAAGGCCGAGCAGCGCTGTCCTGACGTTCAACGTCGGCCTAGTTGGCGGGCGCAGACTATTGAGGCTTCCGACACTCTGTTCGTCGCGAATGAGGCTTCGAACTTTCCCATGGTCTTTTGGAATATCAATAGCACCGGGCGAAACTGTCGCCGCGCAGAGTGCTCATTTGCGCCTCAACCGGGCCCTTCGATCAGTCCGCGACGGTGAATTGCATTATTATGATGTTCCCCCACTGGTCTCCCGCAAGGACCGTGTACACTCCAGGCGGAAAGAGCTGGTACGCGGCGGCGTCGCTCGGGTTCGTCCAGAACCCCGCGTATGTCCCTGAGAGCAAGCCCTCGACGCCACGAGGGTTGAAGCTGTACGAATCGCTGCTAGGCATTGATTCGCCGCAGCTCGAGGTGAAGGCCTGTGGCTGGAGCCAGAGGGCCTTCCCGTCAGTGAAGTTGTTGTACCCGAAGTTCCCCCGGAGGACCTCGTACCCCTCCATCACACCATTGTCGCAGTTGGCCTTTGCCCACCGGAAGAGGGAGGCGTTGGGCCAGCCTTTCCCGTAGCTCACGTTGTTGACCCTATCGAGGGTGTTTCGCTCGTACGCCGTCACGACCACTTGGCCTTGGACGTTGGTGGAGAGGTTCAGATTTAGCCTCAGACCGGTGGACGGGTTGAGGGAAGAAGCTGATGATCCCGGCATCACCACGAACGGTCTCACCGGCGTCGAAGAGTTCTTTGGCTCGACGGAGAATGTGGCGTACACGTACTGGTTCCAGAGGTCGGTCGCCCCTATGGTGTATTCGCCAGCGGGGAAGCGTACGAAGGCCTGGGAGCTGAGGCTGGCGTCACCTGTAGCGGTTCTGTTCCAGAAGCCCATCAGCGCGTGAAGAGCACCGCAGTCGCCGAACTGTAGCCCGGGAGAAGGCGCGCAGTAACCGTTGGTGACGTTGAGCTCCGCGGTCACACCCACGGAGGTGAAGGAGATGGAATGTCCCGACGGGTAATAGCCGCCGTTGGGGCAGGGAGGAAAGAATGGCGCTCCCACATACAGGGGCGGTCCTGCGGAGGAGATATTCGCCGAGGAGTAGTCCCCTGGAAAGACTGCGAAGGCAAGGATGGAATTCGAGGGATTCCCTCCGCACACGTAGTCGTACCCGTTCCAGACTTCCACGGGCTCGTTTATGCTGAAGCCCGGCA
>JAJZNC010000005.1 GCA_021848045.1 archaeon | reverse complement strand
CGAGCGGTACGCACTGAGGCAAATGTGATTATAAATGGTAAAGGAAGCAAAAGCCCCCCTCCCCGACAAGTACAAGCAGTTCGGCGAGTGGTACGACCTGGTCTCCGAGAAGGCGGAGCTAGCCGACGTCAGGTACGGGGTGAAGGGGTTCGTAGTCTTCCGCCCCAACCTCATGACCATAGTGAGGGCGATCTACGAGACCCTGGAGAGGGACCTCATCGCCAGCGGGCACAGGGCGATGCTCTTCCCGCTCCTCATCCCCTTTCGGAACCTTCTCGTGGAGAAGGAGCACGTGAAGGGATTCGAGAACCAGGTCTTCACGGTGGACAAGGCAGGAGGCGAGGAGCTCGAGGAGAGGCTGTTCATCAGGCCCACCTCCGAGACGGCGATCTACCCGATGTACGCCCTGTGGATACGCAGCCACCGTGACCTCCCGTTCAAGGCGTTCCAGTCCTGCGCGGTCTACCGCCACGAGACCAAGGCCACGCGCCCCCTCTTCAGGGGACGGGAGTTCCTCTGGATCGAGTCCCACGACGTCTTCGCGACCAGGGAGGAGGCAGAGGCCCAGCTCAGGGAGGACCTCGAGATAACCAGGAAGACCTTCGAGGCGATGGCCCTCCCGTTCCTCCCCATAGAGAGGGAGCCCTTCGACAGGTTCCCCGGCGCGGAGAGGAGCGTGGCCTACGACGTGGCGCTCCCGGACAGGCAGGTCCTCCAGTCGGCCACCACCCACCTCCTCGGGAAGCGGTTCACCTCCCCCTTCGGGGTGAGCTTCCTCTCTGCCTCCGGCGAGAAGGTCGTCCCCGAGTCGACCTGCTTCGGGCCGGGGGTCTCGAGGATAGCCGCGCTGGTGATCTCGGTCCACGGAGACGAGTACGGGCTGGTGCTGCCCTTCAGGGCAGCGAGCGTCCAGGTGGTGGTCATACCCATACGGAACGAGCCTGCCCTCGTGGAGTACTCCCGCTCCCTGGCCGCAAGGCTGACCGGCGCGGGCTACAGGGTGAGGGTGGACGACGGCTCCGAGACCGCGGGGGAGAAGTTCTACCGCTGGGAGATGTTGGGCACCCCGGTGAGGATAGAGATAGGCCCCAGGGAGGCCGAGGGGAGGGTCCTCACGGTGACGAGGAGGGACACGAGAAAGCGCGAGTCGGTCCCCGAGGACGGCCTCCTTGCCAGGCTCCCCGCCATCGAGACGGAGATGCTGGCCGAGCTCTCGAGAAAGGCGTGGGGCTGGCTCAACTCGAACGTCCACGAGGCCTCCACCAGGGAGGCGCTGCTGGCCGTCGCCAGGGGGACTGGGGGGTTCATCAAGTTCACCTTCTGCGGCGGAGAGGGGTGCGCCGCCGAGATCAAGGCCGCGACCGGGGGTTACGAGGTCCGCGGCAAGAGGGCCGACGTCGAGGAGGCGCACGCCGCCTCGTGCACGTGGTGCGGGGCCCCAGGGACCGAGCTCGCCTACCTGGCGAAGGCCTACTAGCTCAGACCGTCTCGACGACCGTCGAGGAGGCGTAGAGCCTCTTCGCCTGCTGGTCGACGCTCCTGGGGAGCTCTATCTTCCCGAGGGCGATGGAGGTGAGCGAGAGCGAGGACGCCGCAATCCCGAAGCAGCAGGACCAGAGGAAGTCCCTGGACCTGAGGAAGCTGCTGATCAGCGCGCCCGCGAAGATGTCGCCCGCCCCCGTGCTGTCGACCACCTTGACCTTGGGGACCTCGACCTGGGCGATCTTGTTCCCGTCGAGGACGAGCGCCGGCTCGCTCCCGCGGGTGACCACCGCCTTCCTCACCTTCTTTGAGAGCTTCGCGAGCGCGGCCTTGCCGTCGGCGGTGCCGGTCAGGGCGTACGCCTCCTCGAGGTCCATCTTCAGGGCGTCCACGTTCCCTAGGACATTCTCGTCGCTCCACCTGTCCACGTAGACCTTCCCCGACTTGTCGAACATCCTCACGAACCCCTGGGGGTCGAGGAAGGTAAAGTCAGACCGCTTCCTCACCTCCTCGAAGAGGGGCGTCGA
Organism: archaeon; assembly: GCA_021848045.1. Classification (GTDB taxonomy): domain Archaea; phylum Thermoproteota; class Nitrososphaeria; order Nitrososphaerales; family Gagatemarchaeaceae; genus Gagatemarchaeum. Next base: position 3,762 of record JAJZNC010000005.1, on the reverse strand, counting down.
GACCTCGTGCGCGAGCGGGCTGATCAGCGAGGCGTTGAACTGCCTGTCCGGGACCTGCGCCATGGAGAGGTCCTCGCACCTCTCCACCAGGTAGAGCGACCGCTCCTCCCCCTTGACGACCAGCCTGAAGCGCGTCGTCTTCTTGGTGCTGCTCCTGTCGACCTCCCTCAGGGCGAGGCCGTTGCGGGCGAGCCAGACCACCTGCTCCTCCGGGAAGTCCGGCCCCACCTTGGTGAGCGGGGTGACGTCGAACCCGAACCGCGCGCAGAGCAGCCCGGCGTAGCTGGGCGGCCCTCCAATCGAGGTGATCTGCCGCTGGTTCAGGTCGATCCTGTCGATAGTGATGAACCCTGCGACAAGAACGTTCATTCGGGCGGGGGCGCCGCGTCGGGAGACTACATTAAGTCTTGCCGACCGCCCGGCCTCCTGACTCGCCGCGCGCCCCCAACCTTTTAAGCAGGCCCCGGGGGCGCACCCCAGCAACCACATGACGAAGAAGAGGAAGAGCCGAGGAAGGTCCAAGGGAGGCAAAGGGAGCTCCGGCTTCATCTCGTGCAGCAACTGCGGCGCCCTCGTCCCGAGGGACAAGGCGAAGAAGGTGACCAGCAGGGTCAGCCTCGTCGAGCCGCTCCTGGCAAGGGAGCTGAGGGCCGCAGGCGCGTACATAGCGGCACCCACGACGGTCAGGTACTACTGCATCTCGTGCTCGGTGCACTACGGCATAGTGAACGTCAGGGCCAAGGCCGAGCGCCACAACAAGTTCTGAGCGCCGTCAGGCGGGCGCCTCCCTCTTGGCAAGGGCCCCGGTAACCCTGACCGCCCTCTGGACGAAGGTGACCAGCGCGAGGACGAGGACGACGGCGACGCCCAGCCACGCCGCGCCCGCGAGGGCCGCGACGATGAGCACCACCAGCCTCTCGCTCCTCTCCCCTATCCCGACCCCGGCGAGGCTCACCCCGAGGGCGTCGCCCTTTGCGCGCGCGTAGCTGACCAGGAGGCTCAGCGAGAGCGCCACGAGGACGAGCGGCGGCGAGGCCAGGCCGCCCACCAGGATGCCGAGGTAGATCAGGACCTCGGAGACCCTGTCGAGCGTCGAGTCGAGGAAGGCGCCGGTCTGGCTCGTCCTCCCCGTGGCGCGGGCGACCGCCCCGTCCACGATGTCGAGGAACCCCGAGCCCGCGAGCGCCAGCCCCGCCTCCAGGGGGGCGCCCCTCGCGAAGAGGGCGGCGGCGAGCGCGGCGAGCAGGAGCCCGAGCGCGGTCCAAGCGGTTGGGTTGGGGATGGCCTTCGACGCGCCTCTCCCGATGTAGGCGAAGACCGCGGCGAGGGACGTCCTCAGGTTGTCGAGCATTCCCCGGCCTCACCCTCCGGGCCCGGATCGAGCCGTGACCAGTGGCACCTGTCTTTCGCGAGCCTCCAGGACACCCTATAAATATGGACTCGGGGGCGTGCAACAGAATGGGCAAAGTAGACAAGGGCGTCGGGTGCTCGATAGCCGGTTGCAAGAACCCAGGGGAGAGGTCCATAGGGAGGGACCAGCTCACAGGCAGCGGCCTCACCGCCGAGGGAGACTCGAGGCGGGTCTACCTCTGCCACGAACACTCAAAGGCCTGGAAGAAGGCCACCAAGAAGGACAGGGACATCCAGAGGGCCCGCTGGGGCTAGCGAGAGATGAGGATACTCCAGCAGCACCTGGACTTCATCGAGTACGAGCCGATAGGCAAGGAGATAAAGTCCGCCGAGGAGATCCCAGACAAGGGGAAGCGCCGGTTCGAGGAGCTGGTCGCGCTCTTCGTGAGCGTGGAGCCCGGGGACGACGAGGAGGTGGCGAGGATGGCGGTCGACGGGACCAAGGCGTTCCTCCAGAAGCTCAAGGTGAACAGGGTTATCATCTACCCCTACGCCCACCTGAGCCAGCAGCTCGCCCGCCCGAAGGAGGCCCTCGATGTCCTCCTCGCGATGGAGAGGCTCTCCAGGGAGGCGGGGCTCGAGACGTACAGGGCCCCCTTCGGCTGGAACAAGGCGTTCCAGATCAAGGTGAAGGGGCACCCCCTCGCAGAGCAGTCGAGGGTCTACTCGAAGACGGCCCAGGCTCGGCCTGAATCCAACCCCGTCCCCTCAAGGGCGCCCCAGCACGAGATGACCGAGGAGCAGCTGATGGCGAGGATCAAGAAGAGCGACTTCGCCACCCTCCCCGAGACAGACCACAGGGTCATCGGCGAGAGGCTGGACCTCTTCAGCTTCCAGGAGCCCTCGCCTGGGATGGTCTACTGGCATGACAAGGGGCTCAGGCTAAGGAACCTCCTCATCGAGTTCATGCGGGGGCAGCTCGCCAAGGACGGCTACATCGAGGTCAGTACCCCCGGGCTGGTGAGCAACGTCCTCTGGAGGGTGAGCGGGCACTGGGACTACTACCAGAAGAACATGTTCCTCACGGAGATGGGGGACGAGGTCTTCGGGCTCAAGCCCATGAACTGCCCCCCGACGATGCTCTTCTACAGGACCAGGAGGTGGAGCTTCAGGGAGCTCCCCCTGAGGGTGGCGTGCTTCGACCCGCTCTACAGGAACGAGCTTAGCGGGGTCGCGTCCGGGCTCTTCAGGGTCAAGTCGTTCTCGCAGGACGACGCCCACATCTTCGCCGCGGAGGAGCAGGTGGAGGGCGAGGTGAGGAAGCTCATAGACCTCCTGGACAGGACCTTCAAGGTCTTCGGGCTCGAGTACAAGCTCAACCTCTCGACGATGCCCGACGAGCACATGGGGACCAGGGAGTTCTGGGCCAGGGCAGAGGGGACCCTGGCGACGGTCATGGAGGAGCGCGGCCTCCCGTACAAGGTCAAGGACAAGGACGGTGCGTTCTACGGCCCAAAGATCGACGTCGACCTCAAGGACTCGATGGGCAGGGAGTGGCAGAACTCCACCATCCAGCTCGACTACCAGCTCCCCCAGAGGTTCAGGCTGACCTACACTGGGTCGGACGGCAAGGACCACACCCCGGTGGTGATCCACAGGGCGATCCTCGGCTCGCTCGAGAGGTTCATCGGGGTGATGACCGAGCACTACCAGGGGAGGTTCCCGGTGTGGCTCTCGCCCGTGCAGGTAAGGGTCCTGCCAGTCTCTGACGAGAGCGAGCCCTACGCGGAGAGGGTGGCGCGCGAGCTCGCGGAGGCGGGGATAAGGGTCGAGACCGACCGCGCCAGCGGGACGATAGGCGGCAAGATAAGGGACGCCCAGCTGCAGAAGGTCCCGTACATGCTGGTCATAGGCTCGAAGGAGGAGGAGGCGGGCTCCGTGGCAGTGAGGGCCAGGGACGGCGAGGTGAGGTACGGGGTGAGGCTCGCGGACTTTGTCGGCGAGGTCCGCGAGAAGGTCAGGTCGTACTCCTAGCCCCAGAAGGCGTCGAGGCTCGTCTTCGGGACGACCGCCTCGAACGAGAGGTCGAGGGCGCTGAGGACCTGGTCGAACATCGAGCTCGCGTACTCGATGTACTTGTCGACGTCTATGTCCTCCGGCCTGGCCTGCGAGGTGGGCTTGACCCCGTGCCCTCCCTTGGTCTTCACGAACGAGATGAGCTCCCCGGCCTTCACCTCCCTGCTGTCCCGCCTGAGCAGGATCGCGGCCTTCACGTGCTGGGGGAGGCCGCTCATCTCCGCCGAGGAGATGCCCGCCTGCGACTCAGGAGGGCTCCCCGACAGGGACGCCTGCTCGGCGCGCCTCTGTGCATCGGCCTTCGGGGACTCGGGGGCCTTCGTCGACCTGTAGCCG
>JAJZNC010000038.1 GCA_021848045.1 archaeon | reverse complement strand
CTACTGTCAACTGTCCCCTTCACCACCATGCAACGTTGTAGGAACGGGCATAGTCAAGATGGACAGTAATTGAGTTACGCTAGGAGGACAATGACTCTGTTACTCTACAACTAGAGAAGTATGAGACAGCCAAGAAGGAATACCAGTCCGACCGCTACGAGGAATACTACCAACGCTTTCTTGAGCAGAACAAAGGTCTGGCCGAGAAGCCAAAGAAGCTCGGACCGAAGGAGTTGATGGACATCGCCAAGCAGATAGTGGACAGACCGAACAGAAACATCTTCAACGAGAAAGCCGTTGACAAGCTCAAAGTTGAGTTGATAGAGACAAACGCTGGAGTAACTGCAACCGAGGCGAAGAAGGTCTTCGTCATCGTGTCCAAGATCTGGCAGGACAGAGGTGGAATGTGATGGCTCAACAGGAAGACGCAATGCTTCTGAGTCCCAGTGGAATGAGGTCGTTAGGACTTCTTCCCCAGTCGAAAGAGAAGACTCCACCGTTCCTCATGAAGATTGGAGGGGACGAAATCAAGCTCGAACAAGTCATCCTCCAAAACATGAACGCGATTCAGATGACCGGGTTCTCCATGACGAACGCCTTAGACGCTCTCCGGGCTAACTCGATGTACACCGCCCTCGTCATGAATCTGAACAACTTGGTGACAGGCTATCTCTCGTCAGTGAAGAATCCGAACGTTGACAGGTTCATGGACGATAGAAAGACAATCACCACGAAATGGGCGAGCGTCCAAGAGGGCAAAGTGCCTGTGACGCTGGCGAGGGAACTCTACAGGTTGATAGTCAGAGTTCTGGCAGAAGAAGGTATATTGAACGTGAGGAAGCACGCCTACTTCGGCGTTGGCTGGAAAGAAGGGCTTGAAGACGCGGTCAAAGAAGACCTTGAAGAGCTCCAAAGTCACGAAGTCGAGGACGAGAACAGCGGGGAGTAAAGTGGAAATGGCTCCCGTAGTTGTTGTAGATGAGATCGTTGGCGTTGACCTTTCCGGTTTCGACCTGAGCAACTTCGACCCAAAGTGCCTGTTCTGTCTAGAACCTCTTTCGAAGCACAAGAACTCGGCACACTGGTTAGAGCACGCGACGAGATACGCAACGCGGGAGCTAACGGAAGAGGAGCAGAGAAAATGGCTGGCCTTCTTGAGCAAGGTCGGGAAGGATAGGGTTCAGGAAGAGGGTCGGTGAAGAATGTGAGCGTTCTGGTTGAAAGGAATGGCGCAACCAACATTAGTTTTGATTATCGCGCGCGACTGGCGTTGTTATCCGCGAGGCAGAACCGAACATTCAAAGCCGCTATGGTGGACATCACAGGGCGGGCTCGGGAGTTGAGGGATTACTGCCCTCACCACTTCGAACAGGAAATGCAGTGATTCCTAAAAGAGGGAATGAACAAACAGTCGTTTGCAAGTGGACGTGACTGCTATGAGATTGCGCTGCTCGCGCTGGACAGAGTCCTCAGCGGGACTCGATGAATTTGAAAACCGAGCCACATTGCAGACAGTAGTATAGCACGACCTCCTCATCGTCCTCGTTCTTCAAGTGAATCTTTCCGACCATGTCAAAGTCCCAAGGGTGACCTTTGGGACAGGTCATATCGTCCATCGACATGGTTGACACTAGTTTGACATAGGCTTGCTATCTTCGCCCCTAGCCGCCTTGATCAAATCGATAATGGCTCGGATTGCATCTGCATCTTTCGCATCGACTGTTACATTGATAGTTATTGGCATTGAGATGCCAATCTGTTTGGGAGCTGGAATAGGGGTCGGATTCTGCGGGAGAACGGGGACATCCGGAGTAATGCCACCTGATTTCCCATTGCCGTCCGATGTCTTGATTTCGATTGTGGTCTGTGCATCTCCCAGAGGCAACGGAGTGATGATGCCTCTGGCTCTCTCGTAGGTCAGAAGGCCCGCCGCTTCGAGAATCCCGGCGTAATTGGCCCCGTAATCCCGAAGTGCCTTTGCAGACCACGTTCTTTTCAATTGGCTCGCGACATGGGCTGATAGGTCAACCGATTTGCGATTTTGCGAAACACTCGACCTCAGGAAGACTATGACCTCTGACCAGCGGGGTTTCGATGTAATCGCCTCCCTCAATAGAGCTGCTCGCTTGGACTGATTGTTGGTGTTGAGACAAAGTCCATACTGTTTGCCCGGCTCTGTCAGGACATACGCGCCTCTCCCCTGACCCTTTGTTACTTCAGCAAGGCCGAGTTCCTTCGCAACATTCAGAGCGCTACTTGCGTCTGGGGCACGAATCTGCATTTGGGTCGCTAGGTCCGTGTATTTGGCAGGATTCGGAGACTTCGCATAAAGCCCTCGTATTACAGTGTCAAGAGCTTCAATGCCTTGAGTCGGTACCGCTATTCCTCCGCCAACCTGTCCAGACTCTTCTATCTGTGCTTCAGTTTGTGAGTCGGACATATCTTATAACAATCCTCTAGAAGTATTTAAGGGTCTATGACAGCTTACCGGGTAGAAGCCGCAAATCCAGAGTTACTTGCCGAGACTGCGGAAGGCGCTTTCCACAAGACAGGAGGTCTGAATTTTGACGAGATTGTTAGCTACTTGGGAAAGGGCACCCGAACCGCACAACGAGTCGTTACTGCTGGAACGCAACTTAGGATATTCACGGAGGATGGAGGCAAGTACAAAGTAACTCACGAGGGTGCCGACCTCGCAAAAGCCAACCAGGAGCAACGACCGGCGATTTTCAAGAAGTTCCTCGTGAGATACGACCCCTTCATCATATTCGGCATGCTTGTCCTGAAGAAGAACTCACTTGAAGAGGCAGCTCGGAAAGTGAAAGTCATCTACACAATCCCGGACGACGAGAGCACGATTCTCCAAGCGTTCCGGAGTTGGGGAATTTATTCTGAAGCTCTACAGAAGACTAAGGAGGGGTATATTGTTGGAGTGCCGAACGAAGATGAGCTTCTCGCTCAGTATATTCGGGACCTCGTGCAAGCGGTTCAGAGCGAATACACGGCTCGGCTCTTTGTATCCTCCAAAGTGAGGGAGTACGCGTTTCGCGATCTTGGAGAGGAGGAGAAGGTGCAGATTGTCGATGCATTGATGCACTTCGGAACCGACGGCGAGAAAGCGGTCCACCAAATCGGAAAGGCCTTCGAGTCTTTTCTCAGAAAGCTTGCGACCGATAAGCAGCTGCCCGGAGTATCGAACGCCACCGGAATTGGTCCGCTCGCAAGCGACCTCAAGAGAGCCAAGATAATCGTAGAACAGCAGAAGAAGCTATGTGAGACCGTCGCAGCTTATCGGAATGCAGCGGACCACGGAATCGACAAAGACGTGATGAAGCACTGGAAAATTGAGGAAGATGCAAGCCTAGAAGCGATTCTTCTCGCGTTGACGACAATTAGAAGCATCTACGCCTATGTCGAGAAGGACGAGTTGATTCTATAGGCCCGTTGGCACTTAAATCCGATTCGCGCCAATTCTAGCATGGAAGAATCAGACCAAATCGAAACTGAGGAGATCGAATATCCTGACGGACAGCGGGTCATCGTGGATGGAATCGGCATCAGCCACTTCATCATGCCGAGGCGGTGCAAGACCGGAGCCTGTGATGACTGACAGGTCATCCACCTAACTATCGGGAGCAATCGGGTTTCAACGGACGATCTTGCTACAGCTGCGCTTTCTACCCCAAGGAGGAATGTCGCAAGTATCGCGCCTCAGTCTTTCCGGACTACCAGCGTGATGGCTGGGAGTCTAAGGGGGTGTCCATTGGTACAGCTCGACAGTCTTTTCCCGCGAGAGATACTCAACGGGTGTTGTGACCTCTAATAGGTCCTGCTTCCTGAGCTCGTGAACCTTCTTTCCCTTCGAGAGCGCATGATTGACCTCAAGCCCAACCCCTGAGGTTATCGCCCCCTCGTATCTCGTGAAGACTAACGCGTCGCAGGTTTCTACGAGCTCTAGATAGTATTCCATTCCTCGCCTCATTTTCTCAGGGTTGGTCTGGATAGCGCCAGGGTCTACGATCTCGGCTCCTGGGAAGTTGGCTTGAATGAAGAAGCGCTCTACCCTTTCCTTCTGCGTCCCGTAAATCATCATTGAGTGTGAGTAGTAAATCCTCATGATTTGTGAAAAAGGCCGAGGTTCCGTTTAAAGGTAACCCCACGCCAGAACAATCGACCATGGACTGGGACGACCTCCAGAAGCGGGAGAAGGAGTTCATGAAGGGTGGCAAGCACAACCTTCGACACAACATCTCCTCTGCGGGAGTTTCGGACATAGCCGGGCAGTTCTTCTGCGAGTATAAGGTCGAGAACGCCTACACTCTGGGAGAGGTCCCGACAGAGGCAACCTCAGAAGGCACGAGTTTCCACGATGAGCTTATTCCGCAGAAGCCGATCTCGCGGGAGGGATTCATCAAGCTCGTCAAGCAGAAGAAGCCGACGTTCGCGGTTCTCCGTGTGTGGGGAAAGCTGGGCGACATCCAAGTGATAGGAATGCCTGACCACATTGTGTGGAACGAGGAGAGGCCCCGGTGGTTAGTGGAGTTGAAAACAACGAAGGGAGACCCTACGACTCTGTGGCCCGACCAGAGGGCGCAGGTCGTAATCTACGGGGCACTCCTTGAGAAGATGGGTTTCGATTGCAGCGACCTCCAGCTGGCAGTAGTCCGCGTGAAAGCAAAGGATCTCAGCGATGAAGAGAAGATGTTGTGGGTCATGCTGGTTTCCAAGCATCTGGCAGAGGGCCGAATCGAGGAACTTGAAGCCGCGCACAAGGGGAAGATGAAGGTCTACGTCCTCAAGCACGATGTTGCAGAAGCCGAAACCGCGGTTCGAGCAATGCAAGGCTATTGGCTGAAGGAGCGGGAGCCCTATTCTAGCACAAGCCTGAACAAGTGCTTGGCTTGCGCCTACCGCGATCAATGCCCGAAGAGCCTGACCCGGAGTGCCTAGGCAAACCGCGAAATTCTTGTCAATTTTTTGTGCGGCTAAATTTCGAGTTCAAAAGTGACGTGTCATGCGTCACCATGGCCGATGACCTCCGCGAATGGGTTGGGGTTTGTTTACCACTTAACGCAAATAAGGTTCAGTCTTCGAGTGATAGTCAGTCAGGTAGGGAGTTGGAACCGTCGGCGGCCCGCAAGTTCCTGCGGACGTTGCCGTACGAAAGCTCCCTATCTGACGTTCTTATCACCAAGTTAGCTGACCTTCCGATTTAAGCTTACGATTGGTGTGATAATCACTTCTCCACCATATGCAAAGCCTAGAGAATATCGTCATTGATCCTTTAGCCGGTAGAGGAACAACTGGGGAGGGTGGCAACTTCCGCAGACCTATCCCCCTCCCCCTGAGTCTCGAAACTCTTACCTGTGGAACGGAAGACCAGCATTCTTGCCTGTGCAGCAACCACAGCCAAGTGAAACGCAGCCGCTTATGATCGCGTGCTGGCACCAGTTACAGCCGCAATAGTCGGATCCTCCACAGCGCGGCTTCTGGCCGATGGGGTCGGTGAAGCCCTTGCTTCGCCTCTCGTAGACGAGCTTGGTAGCCATCTATTATCCCATGACCCTCATAGGTAGGGTCGTAGAGCAGGTCGTAGACTAGGGAGCGACGTTTGCGAGATGGAGGGGTGGAGGTTGACCTTTGGGATCGGGTCGTCTCTTGGGTTCCGGTCTGGGTTCGGGGTGTTCTGGGAGCTCGCGGAGGAGACGTCGGTGTTTGTCTTCTGCGTCCAACACTATCGCCTCGTGGGATCGTAGGGCAGTGTCGAGAGACTGAGGAATGAACAGATTAGAACGGGATAGAGGATGATGTGGAGAAAGTCAAAGACCTAGCCCTCGAAGTTGGAGAGGAAGAGGAAGACTTCAGAAGCAAGGTAGCCGAGAAGCAAAGGCACGGTTAGAGGAGAGAAAGAAACGCGAAGACACTTGCGAAGGTGGAAGCCGACGCCAAGCCAGATTCCACAGAGAAGGAGGTCGTACCAGAGGTTCCCAAGAAGAATGAAGGCTTGACCGTGAAGGATTCTCATGAGGTCGTAGATGGACTCGTTCGAGCCGAAGGCGAAGAGGAAGATTGGGATCGCCAGGACCTTGTAGCGGAAATAGAAGGCGATGCCAAGGAAAGACCAAATCAGGATAGCGTAGATGTGATAGATGAGATGGCCGAAAGTGAGAATGAAGTTGACATTCTCGTAGAGACCGATGAGAGAGATTGAGACTGAAAATGTGATTGTGAGGAAGCCAACGAAGAGGAACGACCCTAGCGAAGCGAGGCGACGGCTATCCGTTAGGGCGGTCATCTAGTCGCCACCATTACCGCGTGACAGAATGAAGAGGGCAACGATGCAGACCGTGATAGCGACGGAGATGCCCACAAGCTCCAAGTCACTCGTTGTCAAGACTGGGTCAGGGTCAGAGTAGTCATTCAAGGACCCGCTTGATTGCGCTGTGCTGCTTGCGTTTTGCAGAGTCGCAAGTTGACTAGTGCCGGGGCTGCTAGTCTGGGTGTAGTATTGGAGTGAGACTTCCGGACAGGTAGGGTTCGAGCAGGGCGTCTCGATGACCTCGTTGGACTGTCCGGTGAGGAGGGACACATCCAGGTTAGTCGTGGCGATGAGATACTGGTAGTCCGAGTTCATTGAGACGATGACGACCTGATTGTTTCCTTGGATGACCGAGGGCGTTACGTTGCAATCAAGAACCCGGAAGGGTTCAGTTTGCGCGGAGGTTGAGGCCAGCTTGATTGTGACCTCAACAGAACTTGGGGCAGCGTTGACGGCTGGGATGACCGCGACGATGAGCAGGAGGACAAGAAGAAGCGACCTCAAACGAAAGCCCTCCATCTATTGAGCACGGAATCGTAGAGGGCATTGAGTTCCGCGGATTCGGAGCAGGTCGGGGGCCTGAACTGGCGGACTCGGCTCCGGGGCTGAGACGGGAGCTAGCTCCGTGGTCATCGTGACGCCCTCCTCGTGTGACAGGACGGGCACTCCATCACTTGATGTGGGCGGAGGATCTGTGCGTGCGCTGGCTTTGTGTGCAGGACGGTGGGTAGCCAGATAGATTGGCAAAAATGGCACACGACCAGTCCGCTGGAAAGGTCCCTGATGATCGGAGGCTTGTTCCCGTAACGTTTCTTGTAGGCTCTAGCCTTGGCGTAAATCTCACTTAGTTGCTCCGGCGTCCGAGAGCATAGTTCGTAGGTGGCTTCGTCGTGGAGGCTAGCTTGGTATGAGAGATTGGCACGCTCAATTTCGCCCTTGCGATAGAGTCGCACTTCCGGCGCAATCAGGGGCGACTTTGTCTGAAGTGAGGATAACTGGGGCACTTTGGTCATTCTCCCTCCCCCTTTCTGTTGCACTTGCACTTCCGGCGGCAGTAGGGACAGAGATGTTGGGTGTGCCTCATGTCGGCGTGAGTGTGGATAGCGCCGAGGGCTTGGAGCCGACAATCATCATGGCGACACCGGTGGGAATGGATTCGTGGGGTGTATTGCCGAGCCAAGCTGCGATTTTGAAAGGCCCGGAGTTGGACTTATCTTCACGTTTTACCAACTCCTAATCTGGCATGGGATTCTCCACTCATCTCGGGTTTGAGCTATTCAACGACTGCCTGTACTACCGGCGACAGGCACTGGACTTAATCGAAAAGGACGAAGTCGGGAACGCGTTCGGAATCAGAAGAGCCCTACGAAGCTCGTTTGTGTGCCTATCAATGTACTGGGAATCCCGACTAAACAATATGGTTCAAAATGTCGTTACCCAGAAGTTGTTTGAGACGAAGAAAGTGCCCAGACTTGAGGATCACGAGGTCAAGAGGTTTGACCGATTTGCCAGGAGTGATATTGGACTCAAGTTCCAGTTCCTTGAGCTACTCACGGGAGTTGATTTCACTGTCAACAAGCAAGTGGAGCAAATTCAGAGGATTCGAAACGATATCCTCCACAAAGGCCACTATGATTGGAGCTTGACTAACGAGGACTTCCTTTCGAAGTTAGGCGAAGCGATAACAGAAACCAGGCGTTTCTTTGCAGCGTTGGCTGAGAAAGGTCTCACCTCCAAGGACAAGTTCCTGATGTACGAGGAGCCAGTTGATATGACTAAGCTTGGTTACGGGCACTCGCAATCGAACACCGCACGGAAGCCCAAGGACTGACGCTCTACCTCCACCCAGAGATGATGCCAATTTCTATATGGTGCAAAGCCGGTGCTTGAGTGATTGGACGATAGTGATATCCGAGCTCTAATCCTCAAGGATATGATAGCTCGCAAGCGAGCAGGTCAGAACCTACTCATCCAACCAGACGAATATGCCAAGCTTCTGGGAATCACTCCACAAATCGCCAGCTACAATCTTCAGTATCTTATCGACAGAGGCTTGGTCAAGGGAAGCTCAACGGGTGTTCTTGGAACCACGAATAGGTTCGTGATGGTCTACGATATCACACCACGCGGAATTGATGTGATTGAGGTCGTTCAAAGGGAGAAACTTGCTATCAACGTGAACATCTTTGGCAGTATGATCGGGAGTCAGCTTGCAATCGGGGACAACATAGCCCAGAGCCAGACGGGCAACATCAACAACTTCGGCGACTTGAGGCAGTTCTTGGGCAAGACCCTCAACAAGGACCAGATGAGCGAATTGTCTCCAATCATCGATGAACTAGAAGTAGAGGTGAAGTCAGGCGGAATCAAGCCGTCCACCTTGAACCGGGTCAAGGATGTCGTCACAAAGTATGGTCCACTAGCCGCTTCGGTCGGCTACGCGATTGCCAAAGCAATCGGCTTGGCTCCCTGACTAGGCGTGCATCTCCGTTCAAGCTTCGTTCAACTTTCGTTGCAGTAGACCAGAATCTCGTCCCGATTTCGACGACCTCAAATACGCAGAGATTACTCATCCGTATGAGCAACTCAAACGGAAAGACGGAAGGAAAGACGTCACCGAAGACGAAGGCAACTAAGAAGGCCAAGGCTCCTGAAATCACCAAAGTCCCGCGACTCGTGATTCAGGGCCGCATCATGCAAGTGGTCTCGAAGCAAAAGGACGGCTTGGAGATCGCTCAGGTCGAGGCAGAAGGGCAGAAGCTCCTGAAGATTCCACAGGGGCGTTATGCTGCGGTAGCCCGGAGTGAGTTCACGACAAGGAAGGAGGGGGAGAAGACTCTCGTTCTGCCTTCCGTGTCCGAGCATGGCTTCTTGGTGGGCATCAAGCACACTACCGGACGGGACTAAATGCACTGGACGGTTCGGACGTTCCCGAAGCAAGCACTTGAGGCTGCGCAGAAACTAGAGGTTGCCAAGAAGCTGACGAGAGGAGAGGTAGCCAAGCTTGAGAAGGCTATCGAGGGGGTCGCCAAGTAGGCGGCCCTCTCTCCCCTTTCATCGTAGGGTAGATGGTCGATGCTCTTCCGGCGACGGGCCGACGTTCTGCGGTTCTACTGCAACCTGTGCCTTTGGTTCGACTGTGCCGTGAACGACGGCTTTGCTACGGAACGGGACTTGAAGGTTTGGAGGGCACATCTCCGTCTCGCGCACGGATGGCGGCCAGGAGATGTCCCGACTTGATGCTCACCCCGCGACGAATTCTGATTCTGGCGGGCGTGGCGAGCATGGCCTTCGGCATGAGGACAATCCTGCTCTTCGTCATGGTGGCGCTTTGGTGCCCTCGGCGGTGCCCTACTTCTTGCCCCATCTCGCAGGACTCGTCGGGGTGCCTTTGATTGTGGGGATGGTTCTCCTCAACGCTGGGAGGGCGAGATAGATGCCCAAGTCACCCTGTCCCAAGTGCGGAAGGGACACGAAGGTTGGGGAGAATGCCAAGGGTGAGAAGGTGCGCTATTGCGTCGGGTGCAATCTGAACGTAGAATACTGCGGGTGCGAGGGAGAATTTGAGAGGCTGATGAGACTGCCTTGCGCCCCGATAATAGAGCGAATTCCCCCCGAGCCGTACTAGGCTACGGGCCCCAAGCTCGCCTGTCTTGGCAGGGTATTAAAGTCAAGGTGGCGCGCGCGGAGACCCCGGAGCCCCCTTCCGATCCCCCCGCTCGAGCCTCGCTGCGACCGCCTCTGGGCCGACGTCCATCACGTAGGGGCCCAGCCTCGGGCCTTTCTCGGAGCCGAGCAGGAGCCCGTAGACCGCCGGGAAGAACTCCCCCGCCTGGAGCCCGTTCGCCCTGAGCGCGTCGAAGGCGGCGGCCTGGACGTCGTCTGCGCTCTTCGCCCCCCGTATCGCCGCGGCGAACCCGGCGACGGCCTTGGCCTGCGCCTCCGTGAGCCGGGGCGCCTCTGCCCGGGCGGCGGACGCCCCCGCCCTCCTCGCCCAGGCGGCCGCCCACCTGATCCTGGTAAGGAGGGCGTCCCCAGGGGGCGCCCTCAGCATCCCGTAGGCGGCGAGCCGCTTCGCGACGTAGTCCTCGAGCGCCCCCTCCGGGGCGGCCTCCGAGAGCTCGGCGAGGAGCCTGTAGGGCGCGTGGACACCGGGCCCCTGCGGGACCTTCAGGAGCATGGTGTACTCGTAGAGCCCCCTGAGCTTCGCCTCCTTCATGGCGTTCGCGTCCCTCTTCTTCGCGAAGTACCGGTCCTCGAGCTCGTCGAACTCGTCCATGTAGAGGGGCACGTCGTCGACGGAGATGCTCCGGGCCCCCACTATCCGCTTGAACATGAGCAGCCTCACGCTCTCGGGGGAGGCGTAGGCGAGCCAGTCCTGGATGGTTATCACGTTCCCGACCGACTTGCTCACCTTCTTCCCGCTCTTGTCCTGGAACATCTCGTACCTGGCGTGGAAGGGGGGCGGGTGCCCCAGGACGTGCTCGCTTATCCAGTCGTTGATCTTCACGGACTCTGCGATGTCCTTCCCGTAGGCCTCGAAGCGGATGTCGAGCGCGGCCCACCTGGCGGCGAACTCGCTCTTCCAGACCAGCTTGCCCTCCCCCTCGGTCACCTTGCGGTCGCCCTCGAAGCCGCAGCCCTTGACCACGCTGTGCCCGACCTCGGCGCTGTCGCACCGGTAGTGGACGGTCTGGGCGGCGGGGTCGTAGGAGGTGGCCACCGTGGTGTAGAGCCGGCCGCAGTTCTCGCAGATGGGGGTGTAGGGGATGACCTCGAGGTACTTCTCCTGCCCGGTGAGCTCCTTGATCATCTTCCCGACGAGCCGCGCGCCCTCGAGCACCTTCTTGATCTGGGGGTTGAGGAGGCCGCTCTTGTAGACCTCCGCCCCGCTCCTGAACGTGTAGGGTATCCCCAGGTCGTCCAGCGCGTCCCTGAGGAGCCCGCCCGTGTGCGCCCCGAACGAGCCGTGGCATCCGAAGGGGTCGGGGATCCGCGAGACGGGGGGGGCGATGTACTCCTTCAGCGAGTCGGGGAAGCCCGCGGGGACCTTCCTGAGGCCGTCGAGGTCGTCGGAGTAGGCTATGAGCTCCGACTTGAACCCCAGCGTCTCGAGGGCGAGCTTCACCCCGTAGCTCCTGATCGCGTCGCCGACGCTCCCGATGTGCGGGATCCCGGAGGCGCCGAGCCCGCTCTCCACCCTCATGAGCGAGGTGCTGCGCCCGAGCGCCTCCTCCCTCTGGACCATCTCGTGGGCGACCATGTCCAGCCAGGTGCCCCTCCCTATCACTCCGGTCTCCTGGGAAGCCACGGGTCTCGGCCCCTCGGGAGCTCTGCCGATTTTAAAGATGTCCCGGCCCTGCCCGCGCCTAGCGGTAGTAGGGGACGGTGACCTTCTCCATCGGCTTGCTCTCGCGGGACGAGCGGACCTTCTTCACCGCGTTCTTGAAGTGCTCGAAGGTGACGATCGCCTCTTCGAGGTGCTTCTTCGCGTCGTCGGGCTTTGGATACTTGGCGACGTACTCCTGGAGCACCATAGAGACCGCGGTGTTGACCAGCGCCGCGACGTCCGCTCCGCTAAAGCCCTCGGTCATCTCCACCAGGGGCTTTAGGTCCTTGCGGACGCTGTCGGCTATCTGCTTGCCCTCCATGTTGATCTTGATTATCTGCTCGCGGCTCTCCTTGTCGGGCATCGGGATGGGTATGATCTTGTCGAAGCGGCCCGGCCTCACCTGCGCCGGGTCGACCATGTCTATCCTGTTGGTGGCCGCGAGGACGACCACGCCCGCGAGCTGCTGGATGCCGTCGAGCTCGGTGAGGAGCTGGCTGACCACCCTCTCGGTGACCATGCTGTCCCCTCCCATCCCCCTCGTCGGGGCGAGGGCGTCGATCTCGTCGAAGAATATGATGCAGGGGGCGGCCTGGCGCGCCCTCCTGAAGACCTCCCTAACTCCGCGCTCCGACTCGCCGACCCACTTGCTGAGCAGCTCCGGCCCTCTCACGCTGATGAAGTTGGCCTCGCTCTCGGTCGCGACTGCCTTGGCGAGCATCGTCTTGCCCGTGCCCGAGGAGCCGTAGAGGAGGATGCCCTTGGGCATGGTGTAGCCTATCGCCTGGTAGAGGTCGGGGAACTTTAGCGGCCACTCCACCGCCTCCTGGAGCTCCCTCTTGACCGCGTCGAGCCCCCCTAGGTCGGCCCACTTTACGTCGGGCGTCTCGAGGTAGACCTCGCGCATCGCGGAGGGCATCACGTCCTTCAGCGCGCCCTCGAAGTCTGCCATGGTGACTATGAGCTTGTCCAGTATCTCCGGGCTGAGCCTCTCCTCCTCGAGCTTGAGCTCTGGGAGCATCCTGCGGAGGGTCTTCATGGCGGCCTCCTTGCAGAGGTACTCGGCGTCGGCGCCCACGAACCCGTGGGTGACGGCCGCCAGCTTCTCGAGGTCGACGTCCGGGGTGAGTGGCATGTGCCTCGTGTGGATCTGGAGGATCTCGTAGCGCCCTTTCTTGTCGGGCACCTTGATCTCGATCTCCCGGTCGAAGCGCCCTGGCCGCCGGAGAGCGGGGTCGATGGCGTTGGGGCGGTTGGTCGCGGCGATCACGATGACCTTGCCCCTCGCCTCGAGCCCGTCCATGAGCGAGAGGAGCTGCGAGACCACCCTCCGCTCGACCTCGCCGGTGACCTCCTCCCTCTTGGGGGCGATCGAGTCTATCTCGTCGATGAATATTATGGTCGGCGCCTTTTCCTTGGCCTCCTTGAATATCTCGCGGAGCCTCGCCTCGGACTCGCCGTAGAACTTGCTCATGATCTCCGGGCCGGAGATCGGGATGAAGTGGGCGTTGCTCTCGGTGGCCACCGCCTTGGCCAGGAGCGTCTTGCCCGTCCCCGGAGGCCCGTACAGGAGGACCCCCTTGGGCGCCTCTACCCCGAGCTTCTCGAATATCTCGGGGTGCCTCAGAGGGAGCTCTATCATCTCGCGGACCTTCTGGATCTCGTCCTTGAGCCCGCCGATGTCCTCGTAGGTGACCTGGGGGACCCCGCGCAGGGCCTCTCCCTTTTCGGATATCACGAAGACGGTCCTCTGGGTGATCAGGGCGGCCTCGGCGGCCGGGCTCACGCCCATGACCTGGAAGGTCAGCCTGCCCCCGAAGTAGGGTATCATCACGTTGTCCCCCTTTGTGACGGGGACGCTCTCGAGCGTGTCGGCCAGGTACCTCTCATCGATCGGCGGGACCGCCTCGAGCGGGGCGACCACCACCTTCTCCGCAGGGGGGGCCTTTACCTTCCGGACTATGACCATGTCCCCGATTGCGACCCCAGCGTTGTTGCGGATCAGCCCGTCTATCCTCACGATGCCCCTTCCCTCGTCGGAGGGGTAGAGGGGGAGGCACTTTGCAACGGTCCTGCGCTTGCCCTTGATCTCTATCACGTCGCCGGTCGAGGCGTCGAGCGCGTCCATGGCGTCGTAGTCGATCCTGGCAACGCCACGACCGACGTCCCTCGTGTACGCCTCCAATACCTTGAGCTGGACTTGTTGCTGACTCACGCCTGGATCACGTTCAGACATTCCTTCCCTCTTGATATGCCTTATTAGGATTGTGCCTAGGAAATCCGGCTCTGTTTCGTCTTTCGGGTGCCGCTCCGGAGCGTCTCACTGCGGCTCGTCGGCGGCCTGGCCCCGGAGTGGAAGACCACGGGGCAGCCTCCCCCGCGGTCGTTGGCGGGTCGCAGCGATGGACGGGACTGCTTAAGAGGACGCCCTCCGTGAAGAGCCCATGGACGAGCCGTCGAAGGGGCTGACCCTTGCGGCTCTCAGCGGCCTCGCCCTGACAGTACTTTCTGCCTTTGTCGTCGACGGGGAGTCTGTCTCCATGTTCACGTGGGGCTATCCGGTCGCCTACTTCGAGAGACTGTATCCCGACGCGATCGATTTCAACGGGACAGCGCACACAGGCAACTACGTCTTGTGGTCCCAAGCCGCGTTCGACTTTGCCCTCTGGTTCTTGCTCTCGGCTGCCGTAATGGCGTGCCTAGGCTTGGCTTGGAAACGGCTCAAGCCGGTCACCCGCGGCGGGACGCCCTCGGTCGTCGCCCGTCGGTGAGACGGGGCCGGAGCCCTCCCCCGGTGGCCGCGGGCAGGGCGGAGCGCACACCTTATCTCTCGTCCGGGAGACCACCGGACCGCGTTGGACGAAGACAGGCTCATAATGGTCACCAACGACGACGGGGTGACCAGCCCGGGGATCACCGCCCTCGCAGACGCCGCCTCCGAGCTGGGGCGCGTCATGATAATCGCCCCGGAGGGCGAGATGAGCGCCGCCGGGATGAGCCTCACGTTCAACAAGCCCCTCAGGGTGACCAAGGTCCACGTGGGGAGGCGCGTCTGCTACGCCGTCTCCGGCAGCCCCGCCGACTCCACGATGATAGGGCTCCACAGCATCCTCCCGAGGAGGCCGGACGCCGTGGTCTCCGGGATAAACAAGGGGGAGAACCTGACGATCCAGGACATATTCGCGTCCGGGACGGTCGCGGCCGCCCTCTCCGCCGCCCTCCTCGGGATCCCGGCCATCGCCTTCTCGATGGAGATCCCTCCGCAAAGGACGGTGGTCCACGGGAGGAGAGACAGGAGCTTCGCGACCCCCGCGAAGATCGCGGCGGAGGTCCTCAGGGAGGTCCTCGAGGAGGGGATGCCGAAGGGCGCAGACATGCTGAACGTGAACTTCCCCTGGGGCGCAGGCTGGGACACCAGGGTGATGATCACATCCCTGGAGGCAAGGAAGTGGAGGGACTCGGTGCTCGAGAGGCAGGACCCGCGGGGGAGGCCATACTACTGGCTCTGGGGGTCCAGGATGCCCAGCCGCCGCAGGGACTCGGACGCCTTCGCGGTCCACAAGCTGGGGGCCATCTCCATCTCTCCCCTCTCGCTCGACTTCACCCCCAGGGTGACCTCCGAGTGCAGGGCGTTCGGGGCGAAGGTAACGTCGAGGATGGGCGGCCACCGGGCGCAGGATGGCAGGCATAAATAGAACGCGCGGAACGGACCCCCAAGGGCGGTTCATGGAGAAACCCGACTGCCACGGCGAGGAGCAAGGAACGGGAGGCGCCCGAGCCGAGGACGGGGCGCCGGCGCCGTCCTCACCCGCGAGGTCGTTCAGCTTTCCCGCGCCCGTGGCCTCCATCGAGGGTATCAAGGTGCTCCCCCTCTCCAAGACGGTCAGGGTCCTCCTCCCCCCGCTGTTCATCTCCTCGCTCCCTAGGAGGGCGATAGGCTTCTCGTTCCCGCCGGGGCTAGAGGGGAGGCTGGTGGGGAGCGCCCTGCTGGTCGGGACCGCCGTCCTCGCCTACCTGCTCGGCTCCGCGTTCGGGGTCTACGCGGCCCTTGGGATCGTCTGGCTGATGGGCGGGACGGGGGTCATGATACTCTACAACTCCACGAGGTGCGGGGTCGCGTTCGTCAAGGAGATGTGCTCTACGTGCAGGCTCCGCCCGATAATCGAGGAGCACGAGTTCATGCACCTGAGCGGCGAGCGGTCGGAGGAGGCGGTGTGGCGCGCGGCCAAGAAGAAGTACTCGTACGACGGCCTCGGCCTGGGGAGCGACCCCATGATCCACAGCTTCTGCCCGATCGCCAAAAGGCTCAAAGAGACCCCGTAGCGGCGCAGGTCACCCAGCTCATGGTCCACAGGGTAGCCGGCCTCGACGACAACCTATGCCACTCCGACAAGTGCGGCCTGGAGTGCATAAAGGACTGCCCGGTCAACATCAACGGCGACGAGTGCATCACCCTCGGCGAGGGGAACCCCCGGCTCGCGGTGATATCGGAGCAGCTCTGCATCGGGTGCGGGATCTGCGTGAAGGTCTGCCCGTTCGAGGCCATCACGATACTCAACCTGAGCGAGGAGCTCCAGGAGGACAGGATCCACCAGTACGGCGTGAACAGCTTCAGGCTCTACCGCCTCCCGACCCCCAGGAAGGGGCAGGTGGTGGGGCTCGTGGGGAGGAACGGGACGGGCAAGTCGACCGCCCTCCAGATCCTCTCCGGGCAGCTCGTCCCTAACCTCGGCGACTACGAGCGGCCGGCGACGTGGGACCTCATGCTGAGGTACCTGAGCGGGAAGGAGCTCAAGGAGCACTTCGAGAAGGTGGCCAGCGGGGAGGCGAGGATCTCCCTCAAGCCCCAGGCGGTCTACAAGCTCCCCGAGGTGTGGAAGAAGGACGTGGCCTCCCTCCTGGAGAAGATGGACGAGACGGGCGAGGTGGAGGCGGTGACCGAGACCCTCGGGCTGGGAGAGGCGCTCCCCAAGAAGGTGGGCGACCTCAGCGGCGGGGAGCTCCAGAGGGTGGCCGTGGCGGTGGCGTCGCTCAAGGACGCCGACATGTACCTCTTCGACGAACCCTCGTCGTTCAACGACGTCTACCAGAGGCTGGCCGTCTCGAAGCTCATCAGGTCGATCGCGGAGAAGGGCAAGTACGTCCTCCTCGTCGAGCACGACATCACCTTCCTGGACTACGCGAGCGACTACGTCCAGGTGGTCTACGGGGAGCCCGGGGTCTACGGGATAGTCTCCTCCCTGTACCCGTCCAGGAGCGGGATAAACGCCCTCCTCGACGGGTACCTCCCCAACGAGAACACGAGGTTCAGGGACAGGGCCGTGACCTTCGAGGCCGCGACCGCCGTCGAGAGCCAGCAGTCCGAGGAGGTCATAGCGAGGTACGGCGCCCTCAGGAAGAGGTTCCCCGGCTTCGAGCTGGACGCCAGCCCCGGGGAGATGACCGCCGGGACGATATTCGGGGCGATCGGGGCCAACGCCCTCGGGAAGACCACCTTCCTCCGGATGCTGGCGGGGGAGGAGAAGCCCGACTCGGGCGAGGTGAGCCTCGGGGTCAAGATAGCGCTCAAGCCCCAGTACCTGAAGGCGGACTACAAGGGGACGGTCCTCGAGTTCATCACGGAGAAGGTCGGGAAGGGGTACGACGACGCCAACCTCCAGGCCCACCTCGCCGGGCCCCTCAAGATAGAGAAGCTCTTCCCCAGGAACGTCGCCGACCTGAGCGGGGGGGAGCTCCAGAAGCTGGCGATCGTCTCCACGTTCGCGGCCGCCGCCGACCTCTACGCCCTGGACGAGCCCTCCGCCTTCGTCGACGTGGAGGACAGGTTCGTCATCGCCAAGGCGATGGGGAAGCTGGTGAAGGCGAGGGGGAAGAGCGCGATAATCATCGACCACGACATCCAGCTCCTCGACCTCATCTCCGACAGGATGATGGTCTTCACAGGGGAGCCGGGGAGGAGCGGCTCGGCCACCGCCCCCCTCGGGAAGGAGGAGGGGATGAACACCTTCCTCGGCGAGATAGGCCTGACGTACAGGAGGGACGTGAAGAGCGGGAGGCCGAGGGTGAACAAGCCGGAGAGCAAGAGGGACAGGGAGCAGAAGGAGATGGGACAGTACTACTACGCCGCGAGGGCGGGTCTCCCCGAGGCCGAAGAGGAAGAGGAGTGACGGGCACGGGAGCCTCGAGGCTGGGCGGCCTCCCGGGGTTCGACAGCGGGATAGACGTCATAGGCGACGTGGCCGTGGTCAAGCTCCGCCCGGGCGTGGAGGGCAGGGAGAGCGCGCTCGCGGAGGCCATCATGGCGGAGATGAAGAGCGTGAAGTGCGTCTACGGGCAGGAGGGAGGGATCGAGGGAGAGTTCAGGCTCCGAAGGCTGCGCCACCTCGGGGGCGAGGCCAGGACGACCACCACCCACAAGGAGAACGGGATCAGGCTGAGGCTCGACGTGGAGACCTGCTACTTCTCGCCACGCCTCTCCACCGAGAGGCTCAGGATAGCCTCCCGCGTGAGGGAGGGGGAGAAGGTCCTCAACATGTTCGCGGGGGTCGGGCCGTACTCGGTGCTGATCGCCAAGAAGGCCCCCGTGTGGAGCTGCGAGCTGAACGCGGCGGCCTACAGGTTCCACGTCGAGAACAACAGGCTCAACAAGGTCGAGCGGAGGGTGACGATGGTCGAGGGGGACGCGGCGCTGCTCCCCGAGAAGACGGCCGGCGAGGGCCCCTTCGACAGGATACTCATGCCCCACCCGTCGCAGTCGAACGCCTTCCTCCCGGCCGCCGCCTCGATGCTGGCCCCCGGCGGGGTGGTCCACTACTACAGGCACGTAACGGGGGAGGACGAGGGCGAGGCGGAGGCCCGCCTGAGGGAGGAGGTGGCCGCGCTTGCCCCCCGCCTCTCCGTGGTCGCGGTCAGGAGGGTGAGGGTGGTCGGCCCGCGGTACGTGGAGCTCGTGGCCGACATCGAGGCCTAGGCGCGCGGCCTGGCCGCCCTCGCGAGGAGCCTCGCGAGCCTGACCGGCTCGGGCAGGCCTCCCTGGAGGGTGAACGCGTCGAGGACCCTCTTGGCGTCCTCGGCCCCGATCCCCGACGCCCTCACGTAGACCCTGTGCCCGGTGCGCAGGGTCACCGGGGTGCGAGGGCCGAGCCGCCGGTACGCCTCGAGCCTGGGCTCGGGGTGCGGGGAGCTCCTCCTGATGGCGGCCTCAATCCCCCGGGTCTCGTTGTAGGTGAGGCAGACCACGGGGACCCCGGTCCGCCTGGCGAGGAGGTCGACGTCGACGATGTTGTACCGGCTTATCACGCAGCCGTTGAGGAGGACCAGGTTGACGTCCTCGCGCCCCAGCCTCCGCCAGAGCCTCAGGACGGCTGCCGTGGCGTCGTCCCCGCCGACGGTCGCGGCCCCGAGCGCGAAGCCGTCGACCACCAGGTCGGTCCGGGCCACAACCCCCGCGAGGGTCGACCTCTTCGCCGAGGGCCGGAAGCTCTCGGCCACCCCGACCGCCCGGATCGCCCTCTTACCTGGATGCACCACCAAGGGCGGCCCGAAGGGCCCGACCCTACCTTTAATACCGTGCGGAGGCGCTTGCGAGATGGCGTCTATGAAGTAACAGAGTTACGGAAACACAACATGACCTGAAGGCATTTGACTGAGACGCCAAGCCTATCCCGCGGAGACCAGGGAGAGCCCCTCGTCGAACCTGCTGACGGAGGAGAGGAACCCCCTGAGCGCCTGGAGCGGGACGACCGGGACCCCCGCGACCACCCTCACCTGGTTGTCCAGCATAGTGAGGAGGACGGGCAGGCAGGGCGCCCCGCCTGGACGGGCGCGCCCGGCGTAGGCCCTCGTCCTCTCCTCCTGGGCGAGGGCGAGCGCCTCGAGCCCCGCGGGGCCTGCGGTCCTCCTCCAGTGCTTGCAGTCCACCGAGAGCACGAGGGACGGGGACTCGGCGACGATGTCTATCTGCCGGGTGGGCTTGCGGAGCCGGACGTTCCTCGTGACCGAGTAGCCGGCGGCAGCAATGACCATGGCGCAATACTCCTCGAACTCCCCCCAGGAGAGCGAGGCCGCCACAGAGCCCGGGTCGCGGCCCATCTTGGTGAGCGCGAGCGCGGACGAGACGTTGCGAGGGGCTCCGGGGGCGAGCCCGAGCTCGCGCGCGACCTCCTCGGCGGCTAGGAGCGCGCGCTCCTTCCCAAGGATGGACTCGAGCACGACGGAGGATGAGGCCTGGGCATCGGGGACGGGGACGTCAATCCTCCGCACCCCGCCCGTCGGGAGGGGGCGCCTGCGCCTGCCCATCGCGTCTCCCCCGTGGGGGCGGGAGCCTACGATCTGGGCCGGCGGCGGGCCATGTAGACCCCGGCCACGACTAGGACGACCACAACGGCAGCCGCGAGGACGTAGTATCCCGTGCTGCTGGTCGAGGACGTCGGCCCCACCGCTGTCGAGGACGAGGCAGAGGACGCCGAGGCCCCATGGCTCGTGGTGCTCACCTGCCCGCTCGCGATCTGGACGGCCTGCGTGAGCGGGTTGAACAGGGTCGACCCCTGGGTGGAGGTCCAGAGAGAGACGATGTACGAGCCCAGCGCCGTGCTCGCGGGTATCGTGAAGGTGACCGTGCCCGACGAGCCGCTGGTCGCGCTGGTCTGGTACTCTATCGACCCGTTGGCGATCAGCTGGAGGGTCACGTTGGCGCCGGCCACGGGCGCGGTGGTCCTGTTCCCCTCCGTGGTCTGCAGCGCGGTCACGGTGAACGACTGGCCGGGGCCCATGATGCCCGGGATCTGGGCGGTCTGGGAGACCAGGGTCGGGGCCACCCCGAGCTGAGGGGCCATCAGGTCGCCCCAGGTGAAGGCCGGGTTCTTGGTGAGGATCGCGAAGGCCGGCGAGGTCGAGGAGGAGTACTGCGTGAGTATGAAAGGCCCGTTGCCTATCAGGCCCGTGCCGTACTTGGTCATGAACGCGACCGCCGCCGTGTATCCGGACGCCGCGGCCGCCGGGGTCACCAGGGTCGCCCCCGTGAGGGACTGGAGGGACGCGAACTCGGGCGGGACGTACGAGCTGGAGGCGTACGACGAGAGGGCCGACTCTAGGTTCGAGACGTCGGTCGGGTTGACCAGGGAGAGCCACGGGAGCTGCTTGGAGGTCGCTGACGAGGTCGACCACGCGTCCTTCCCGTTCGCCACCAGGTTCGCCATGCCCGCGTATACCTGCCACGGGAGCATCCCCTGGGCGCCGGTGGTAGGCGTGAAGGCGAAGAGCGCCCCCACGGCGTTCTCGCCGGCGAAGTAGGTGTCGGGGTAGTAGTACGTGGAGTAGACCTCCACCGAAGTCGAGTTGAGTATCTGGAACCCGACCACCGTGCTCCAGCTGGGGCCGAAGACCGCGGACGAGTACCCGTCGTAGACCGAGCTGTTGGCGTTCTGGGTCACCTCACCGGCGAGGATGTACTGGTAGAGGATGTCGGCGAGGGTGAGGGGCTGCCCGTCCTGCCACGACTCGCTGAGCATGGGCGCGAAGTTCGCCACCACCGCGCTCTTGGCAGTGGCCCCCGGGGCCACGTTGACGAACGCGTCCTGGGAGGCGTTCATCACCACCGCGCTGGAGGGGACGGGGTAGCTCGAGTTCGGGTAGTCCGCCTTTACGCTGAACGACCAGCCCACCGGGTACGGGTAGCCCGTCGACGGCTGGTAGAAGACGGGCGGCTGCTGGGTCGCCTCCGACCAGGCCACGCTGTACGCGTCGGTGTATCCGCCGACCGGGTTGAGCGAGGACTGGGCGACGTGCCTCACCCCGATGTCGGCAGACCCCGAAGAGGTGTGCATGGTGAGGAACGAGAGGGCGTTGAGCAGCGGGTCGTTGACGAAGTTGGTCGTCACCCCCGAGAGCGAGGGCGAGGTGACGTAGGGCTCGAGCGACTGGGCGAGCCCTATCACCACTGCAGCCTTGACCCCCGCGGAGACGAGGGCGTTCAGGTCGGCGTCCCTCTGGGCCATGCTGGAGAAGTTCGTGTTGAAGAAGTCGAGGGTGTACCTGTCTGCCGTGTTGAGGAGCGCCACCGTCGAGGGCTGCTCGCGGGCGGTGTCGTTGTAGGTCCCGAAGGCCAGCCCCGTGTTGTCGCTCGCAGGGATCGCCCCGGCGACCGGCCCGTAGAGCTCTGCGAACCCCTCGTCGTAGTAGCCGTACGTGAAACCGTAGCTCGCCGGATAGATGTCCCACGTGGCGTTGGCGGGGTCGGTCCCGTATACCGCCGTCTCTGCGGTCTGGAGGTTGCCGGGGATGAGCGTGGTCGCGAACCCCACCCTCTGCAGCTGGCTCTGGAGGTAGCCGTCGTACGCGTGCCGCACGGGGTCGTCCGTCCTGTCGAATATGCTCACCGTGATCGGCTTGCCGTCGAAGTACCACTGCGGGGTCGAGGCGTACTTGAAGGTCGCCCCGTTCGCGGTGAGGGCGCTGTAGATGCTCGCGTTGGCTATCTGTATCGAGTCGGTGATGTTCGAGAAGGGCGCGGTGGCCGCCGAGGTCACGAGCTGGTCAGGCTCCCCCCCGAAGACGGTGTAGGTGGGGATCGCGTTCCCGCCGAGGAGCTGGTTGGCGAAGTAGCTCCTCCCTACAAGGTAGTTGAGCGCGAACCTCACCTGCTGGAACTGGAACGGGTTGAAGCCCGTGGTCGTGTTGGTGGGGTTGACCTCCAGCCCGTACCAGGAGGCAGGCGCCTCGTACTGGTTGAAGTTGGACGGGACGGTGGAGGCCTCGGAGGGGGTCACGGCGAAGTCGTAGGCCTGGATCTTGCCGGCGACGAGGTCGGATATCCCCTGCTGGTCGGAGCCCCCGTAGTCCGTGAGCGTTATCGAGCTGAGCGAGGGCGACGCGGGTATCGAGCTAGCGCCGGAGGGCTGGGCGAGCAGCGCCGGAGCGGCCATGATCGAAGAGAGCGCGAGGAGCGACAACAGAACCAAAGACCCCAGGAGTTTGCGGTCTGACACCGTTTGCATGGGTTTGCGGGCGAAAACGCATGCCGCACGATATATAATCGTTCCCGAGCGCGCCCGCTAACTCTTAAAAGCCTGAGCGGCCAGTTTCGCCACGATGGGCTATGCCCGCTTCATCGCAGGCAAGACAGCCTCCTACGTGCTCGCCCTCCTTGCCGCGGTCTCGCTCCTCTACGTAGGGATCTACCCCACCCTGCAGAAGGTGATCCAGGCCTCGGCGGTCGAGGCGGCCAGCGAGTTCCAGAGGAACCTCGCGAGGGGCCACCCAGGACTGAGCCTCGCGCAGATGGCCTCGGAGGTCGCCACGTACAAGGCGGCCTACCTCGGCGCCTTCGGGTTCGACCAGCCGTTCCCCGTCAAGTTCGCCCTCCAGATGGCCAACCTGTTCGAGTTCCACCTCGGCTCGTCGTTCTTCATCCAGGCGCCCGACGGGTCGAAGCAGGTCTCAGCGATCGTGGCCGCCTACCTCCCCAACACGATACTCCTCTTCACTACGGGGACGCTGCTGGTCGTGGCCGTGGGGGGAGTGATCGGGCTCCTAGCCGCAAGGTCGGCGGGGGGGAAGCTCGACAGGGTCGTCCCGGTCGTGGCGATAGTGCACTCGAGCGTCCCGTCCTGGTGGATAGGGTTCATCTTCATCGCGTACTTCGCGTACTCGCTCAACGTCCTCCCCTCGGGAGGCATCTCCTCCGTCCCGCCCCCCGCGGGCACCCTCCCCGCCTTCGCAGACTTCCTCAGGCACCTCACCCTCCCCCTCTTCTCGTTCTTCATAGTGAACTTCGGGGGGTTCGCCTACGTCACGAGGAGCCTGGCCGTCTCCACAATGGGGGAGGACTTCGTGACCACGGCGAGGGCCCGGGGGATGACCGAGGGGAGGGTGCTCTTCAAGCACGTCCTGAGGACGGCCTCCCCCAGCATCGTGACCCAGTCGATCCTGGCGGTCGCGGGGTCGTTGGGGGGAGCGATAGTCACCGAGGTGGTCTTCAGGTGGCCGGGGCTGGGGTTCCTCACCTTCGAGGCGATCATCCAGAACGACCTCCCGGTCATCATAGGGTCGACGTTCATCCTGACGATCATCCTGTTCATGGGCCTCTACATCGGGGAGCTGGTCTACGGGGTCCTCGACCCAAGGATCAAGACAGGTGATCTGTGAGGGTTGGAGCCCAGCGGCAGGCGGCGGGGCTACCTGAGGGAGTTCCTCAGGTCCAGGTCGGGCGTCGCGGGGCTCGTGCTCCTCGTCGCGCTCTTCGCGACCTCGGCGTTCGTGGTCGCCACCACCTCCCCCTCGCAGGTCCAGAGGTGGCAGAACCCCGCGGCGTGGGAGGGAAACCCCCAGGCGGCGCCCCCGGCCTGGGTCAACTACTTCGGGGTGGACGCGCCCCAGACCGTCCAGCTCTCGCTGGGGAGGTGGTCCAACCTCTCCTCGGGGGCGGGCGGGGCGTTCAGCGCCTCCGCCTCCTTCAGCTGGGAGCACGGAGTCCCCGCGAGCGACCTCGCGGTGGTGCCGGTCTTCAAGGGCCAGGTCTACGAGATGGACGTCACGTGGACCAAGCCGGACGGCTCGTCGGTGGTGATGAGCGTCTCGTCCCCCGTCTCGGGGTCGTTCTACGACGCGACCTCCTCGTCGTTCAAGCAGGGGATCGCCCAGTTCATCCAGGCGCAGACCGGGGCGTACGTCTCCTCGGTGACCACGCCGCAGGAGGTCGCGGCGCTCTTCGGCCAGGACGGCAGGGACCTCCTCAACTCGAGCGTCCAGAGGGGGACGTACACCGTGGCGGTGGAGGTCCTCGGCGCCCGGGGCCTCGCCCCCTCCTCCTGGGAGGTCTCGGTGGTGGGGGACTCGTACGGTACGATGGGGACAGACAGCTCGGGGAGGCCGATAGACCTCGGGGTCCTGGCCGGGCTCCCGTGGGCCCTCGAGATAGGGAGCCTCGGGTCCGTGGTCGCGGTGGTCGGGGGGGTCCTCTGGGGAGGGCTCTCTGGGTTCCTGGGAGGGGCGAAGGACAGGGCGATGTCCTGGGGGACGCTGGTCATCCTAGCCACGCCGGGCCTCGCCTTCATAGTGGCCCTCTCGTACAACGTCAGGCTCACCCTCCTCTCCGAGGCCCTGATAATCGCCGGGCTCTCCTGGCCGGTCTTCGCGATAATCGCCAGGACGGTCTCCCTCTCGATAAAGTCGCAGACGTACGTGGAGGCGGACAGGGCGATGGGGGTCTCTCAGCTGAGGACGTTCACGACCCACTTCCTAACGAGGCTGACCCCGGTGACGGTGGCTTTCACCGCGCTCAGCGTCTCGGGCTTCATCATCACGGGGGAGACCCTGGCCTTCCTGGGGATAGAGCCCGCTAACGTGATCACCTGGGGCGGGATACTCAACGCCGCCATCTCGTTCGACGCCTCGGTCCACGGATGGTGGTGGTGGGTCCTCTTCCCCGGGGTGATGATAATCGTGGCCTCCCTCCCCTTCGTCCTGGTCGGCTTCGCCCTCGACAGGGTGGTGGCGCCGAGGGTGAGCGCGAGATGACCGCCCTACTCGAGGCGAGGGGGCTCGCCATCAGGTACCCGTCCCCGCGCGGCGAGGTCAGGGCGGCGGAGGAGGTCGACCTCGAGGTGGGGAGCGGCGAGATAGTGGGGCTCGCGGGGGAGAGCGGGTCGGGCAAGACCACGCTGGCCATGGGGATGATGCGCCTGCTCCCGCCGCCTGGGAGGGTCGCCGCGGGCGAGGTCCTCTTCGACGGGACCGACATCCTCTCGATCCCCGAGGAGCGGTTCCGCAGGGAGTACAGGTGGACGAAGATCTCGATGGTCTTCCAGGGGTCGATGAACGGGTTCACGCCGGTCTTCACGGTCGGGGCGCAGATCGACGAGGTGATGAGGATCCACGGCAGGGAGGGAGGGCGGGCCGCGATAGGGAGGCTCCTGAGGATGGTCGACCTCGACGACGGGATAGCGCGGAGGTACCCGCACGAGCTCTCCGGCGGGCAGAAGCAGAGGGCGTTCATCGCGATGGCGCTCGCCCTCGAGCCGAAGCTGGTCCTCGCTGACGAGCCGACGACCGCCCTCGACGTGATCACCCAGGCGAACGTCGTCAACCTCCTGAAGAGGCTGAGGAAGGAGACGGGCGTCTCGATACTCCTGATCACGCACGACCTGGCGCTCATCTCGCAGGCGGCGGAGAGGCTCTACCTCATGTACGCGGGACGGGTGGTCGAGCGGGGCCCCTCGGACCGCCTGCTCCGCGAGCCCATGCACCCGTACACCCAGGGCCTCGTGGCGGCGACCCCGACCCTGGAGAGCAGGGACATCAAGGGGATCCCGGGGTTCATGCCCGACCTCGCTCGCCTGGGGGAGGGCTGCAGCTTCCACCCCCGCTGCCCCCGCGCGATGGACGTCTGCAGGCGGGAGAGGCCTGCGCTCAGGGGGGTAGGAGGAGAGGGCGTTGCCTGCTGGCTCTACTAGCCGCGAGGGGCCCGTCCTCGAGGTCGAGGCCCTCAGCGTCTTCTTCAGAAAGGGAGGGATCCTCGAGAGGCCGGTCGTGGTCAAGGCGGTAGACGGGGTCTCGCTCTCGGTCTCCAGGGGTGAGGTCCTGGCCCTGGTCGGGGAGAGCGGTTCGGGCAAGACCACCCTCGGGAGGGCGGCGATCGGGCTGGTGAGGCCGACGGGCGGGACGGTGACCCTCCTCGGGGCGGGGGGGCGGCGGGACGTGGGCGGGGCGAGGGGGCGCGAGTGGGCCAGGATGCGGAGGAGCCTCCAGATGATATTCCAGGACCCCTTCTCCTCCATAGACCCGAACATGCGCGTCTACGACGCCCTCCGGACGGCCCTCAACGCCCAGGGGGTGAGGCGGAGGGAGGAGGTCCAGGCCAGGGTCTCGGAGGTGGTGGGGCGGGTCGGCCTCCCGGAGGAGGTGCTGGGCAGCTACGTCTTCCAGCTCTCGGGGGGGCAGAGGCAGAGGATAGGCGTGGCGAGGGTCCTCCTCTTCGGCCCCGAGGTCGTGGTGGCCGACGAGCCCGTCTCCATGCTCGACGCCTCGCTCAAGGGGGACATCCTCCACATCATCCAGAGGGAGGCGAGGGAGAGCTCGGTCGCGTTCCTGTTCATCACCCACGACATGGCCGTGGCGAGGGTGGTCGCAGACAGGATCGCGGTGATGTACCTGGGGAAGATAGTGGAGCTCGGCCCCGCGCGGGAGGTGATCTCCGAGCCCCTCCACCCCTACACCAGGGCGATGCTCCAGGCATCCCCCACGATAGACCCCTCCAAGAGGGGCGAGATGACCGAGGTGGACGTGGTCGGCGAGCTCCCGCTCTCGACCTCGCACCCCCCCGGCTGCAAGTTCCACCCCAGGTGCCCCCGTGCCATGGAGGTCTGCAAGGGGAGGGAGCCGCCCCTGGCCGAGTCGAGGCCTGGCCACTTCGCCGCGTGCTGGCTGTACTAGCCGGCGCGCTCCCCGACCAGCTCGATGACCCCGCGCACGGCCACGACGGCCCCGGCGACGGCGAGCGCGAACGAGAGGACGAGGACGGGCAGCGACCCGAGGGACGAGCCAGCGAGGTCGAGCGCCAGCGCCCCGACGAGGAGGCCGACGCCCAGCCCCAAGGCGCGGAACGCCGGGTCCATCGGACCCCGCCTAGGGGCCGCGCCTCGCCCTCTTTCCGTCCTTGTAGACGGACCACGCGTAGAACGCGTCGGTCAGCAGGATGAGGAGGAGGATCACCTGCTGCCAGTCGACGCTGAGGAGCCCGGGGATCCTTGTCGAGCCGTTCACCGCGGAGGTGATGAAGAAGAGCGGGTACCTGGTCATCGTCGGGGTGAAGCCCTCGTGCGCCCAGTAGGCCATCCGCAGGCCGTAGTTCTCCGTGATCAGGGCCAGGAGGGGGATGAGGACCGCGTTGACCACGGCCACCTCGACGAGGGAGACCAGCTTCACGGGTAGAAGTGCCCGGGCTTCCCTTCTAAAGGCTTGCCCGGCCAGGCGACGCCAACCCTTAACAATCTCCGTCGGACGGCCGTGGTGAGTCCGTGTCCCTCTCGAAGAACGTGAACAGGGCGATAACCTACGTCCTCGTGATAATGGTGATCGTGACCGCGGCCCAGCTCGTCGTCGGGGCGGCCTTGGGGTCGTCCCCGGTCTACGTGGTGGTGAGCAAGAGCATGGTCCCGACGCTCCAGGTGGGCGACCTGGTGGTCACCGCCCCCCAGTCGTACAGCACCATCCACGTCGGGCAGGTGATAGTCTTCCAGGAGCCCACCTCGCAGGGGACCTGCCCCAACCCCGAGGGGCTTACGGTCGTCCACAGGGTGGTCGCCGTCACCGCGAGCGGGCTGATCACGCAGGGGGACGACCGGGTGACGAACCCCCACCCGGACGAGCCCAGCGAGTGGCCGCCCATCCCTTCGGAGTGCGTCAAGGGGGTCGTGGTGGTGGCCATACCCTACCTGGGGCTGGTCTCGATGCTGGTCCCGCCGCCGTGGAACTACGTCCTCGTGGCGCTGATACTCATCTTCGTGTTCCTGTCGGAGCTGCGAGGGGGCGAGGAGAAGGGGAGGCGCGGCGGGAGCCGGGCGCTCAGTGGGAGTGCGAGCTTCCCGAGGGGTCCGGGGCCTCGCGGTCCCGGTACCTCTCCGCCGTCACCAGGTCCTTGAAGAAGTAGAAGCAGATCACGACCACGCCCACGGTGAGGGTCAGCCAGACGGGGATGAACAGGGGCGTGATGTTGCTCGACGTGCTCCCGATCCCCGTCCCGCCCCTCGAGAAGAGAGGGGGGATGAAGGCGAGAACGGCCACCGCCAGCATGATGAGGAGTATCTTGACGAGGCGGCTCCCCGAGGACTTTTTGCCCGCCGCCTGGCCGTGAGAGTCGGTCATCGAGGTCTTCCCCCGCTTTGAGGCCTCCTCGGAATGGAGATATAACCTGCGCGCCGCGTCCCCGCCCCGCCTTTTATACGCCTTAAATACCCGAGAGGCTCGCTGGGCGCAATGCCACAGACGAAGGCCATCGTGAGCGTAGAGAACGTGGTCGCCTCGGCCTCGGTCGACCAGAGGGTCGACCTCAACCAGATCACGAAGAACTTCGTCGACGTGGAGTACCACCCCGACCAGTTCCCTGGCCTCGTCTTCAGGCTCAAGGCGCCCAAGACCGCGACGCTGATCTTCAGCTCGGGGAAGATGGTCTGCACCGGAGCCAAGTCGGAGGAGCAGTCGAGGAAGGCCGTCCAGGAGGTGGTGAGGAGGCTGAAGAAGGGGGGAATACCCATCAAGCACGAGGCGGAGATCGAGATCCAGAACATCGTCGCGTCCGCCAACCTGGGAGGGAAGGTGCACCTGGAGGAGGCGGCGAGGCAGCTGCCAAAGTCCATGTACGAGCCGGAGCAGTTCCCCGGCCTCATCCACAGGATGGCCGACCCCAAGACCGTGATACTCCTCTTCGCGTCGGGGAAGCTCGTCTGCACCGGGGGGAAGCGCGAGAGCGAGGTCTACAGGGCGGTCAACAACCTCCACGTCCTCCTCGAAGAGAAGGACCTGATGGCCTACTGACCGGGCGGCGCGCCTAGCGGCGGTGCACCTGGGTGGTGACCGCGTTCGCCTCGTCCGTGGAGAGGAGGGCCTCGCCCCTGAGGATCTTGACCAGCTCGATTATGTCAGTCATCGCGTGGAGCCTGACGTCGTTCTTCTTCATCGCCGTCGCCCCGCCCTCGAGCCTGTCGATGACCACCGAGGCGGTCTCCACCTCGCAGCCCTCCGCCCTTATCGCCTCCACCGCCGAGAGGATCGAGCCGCCCGTCGTTATCACGTCGTCGACGACGAGGACCTTCCAGCCGGGCCGGGTCACCCCCTCGACGAGCTTGCCCCTGCCGTGGTCCTTCTCGTCCTTCCTGACGTAGATCATGGGCTTCTCGAGCTGGAGCGCCACGGGCGAGGAGAGGGTGAGCCCCGCCGTGGGGATCCCCGCGATCGCGTCGTAGCTGGACTCCTTGAACTCGTGCTTGAGGTACTCGCCGTAGGCCTCTACGAGCGTCCTGTACGCGCCCGGGTAGCTCGGTATGGTTCGGAGGTCGATGTAGTAGGAGCTGATCCTCCCGCTCGCCAACGTGAACGTCCCGAACTGGATGGCCTTGACCTTGACGAGGACCATGGCCAGCTCCTCGAGGAGCTCCTTCCTCCGCTTCCACGCCATGGGGCGAGGTCAGCCGAGGCGATAGAAAAAGGTGCGCGGCGGCCCCTGAGGAAGCTTATACACGCGGGGGGCGTGGGTCTGGCCACAGAGCCCTACATGGAGATATGGGTCCCCTACGGAGACGTCGAGTCCCTGGTAACCCTGATGCAGGAGAACCTCGGGGAGACAATAGACCCCAAGCCCGAGTCCCACCTCGAGGAGGTCGCCGTCCCTCTGGCGGAGAGGGCCAGGGGCGCCGAGAGGGTGCTCGTCTGCGACTCCAAGCCGGCCACCCTGAAGGTCGTGAAGGCGCTGGTCTCGAAGCTCCCACCGGAGGGGAGGAGGTTCGTCTCGCCATCCCCCAAGCGGCTCGAGGCTGCGGTGCCAGAGCTCAAGGACTCGGTCGAGAGGCTCCGCCCGCCGGGGGAGCCCGCAGCCGAGGGGGAGGCGCCGGGCGGCAGGCTCTCGCAGGAGCTCTCGAGCCCCGGGAGGCGGCTCGCGGTCTCGACCGGGGAGCCCGACCCGCTCTTCGGGTTCCTGGACGCCCCGATCGCGCTCGGCCTGGCGGGGGTCTCGGGGACGAGGAGGCACGCGTACAGGAAGCGGGACGGCGACGAGCCGCAGCCCCTCCGCGAGGGGTCGCCGAGCTACGCGGCCGCGCGGGAGGGGGTCGACTCGGTCCAGGGGCTGGAGTACGCCACGATAATCACGAGGGGAGGGGAGCCCTACTCGCTCGTCGAGGGGGACTCGGTGAAGCAGGCGCGCGCCCACTACCTCGTCGCCGAGGTGCCGCCGGCCAAGGGCGTGGTCGTGGGCCCGGGGGGGAGGGGCTATGACGACACCCTCTCCCACGCGCTGAGGCTGGTCCTGGGCGCGCTGAAGGGGGTGAGGAAGGGCGGCGAGGTCGTCCTTGTGGCGGAGTGCAGGGAGGGGGTGGGCTCCGAGGCGCTCCAGATGTTCCTCACCGGGAGGATGACGGAGAGCTTCCTCAAGAGGGGGGCGTACGTGGACGGGCTCGAGGAGATATCGTACGTCACGGAGCTCAAGGACAAGTACTCGGTGACGCTGCTCTCCTCGCTCCCCGAGCTCTACGCGGGGGGCAAGCTGAGGTTCAGGACGGCGCGCGGGTCGGGCGAGGCGCTGGACAAGGTCTTCTCGTCGGTGGGGCGGGGCGCGAAGCTGAACGTCGTAACCCGCGCCTGCGAGACGGTCCTCCCCTAGAGCGGCAGGGTCGCGAAGCTCTGCGGCATCGGGACGCAGAGCAGCCCGACGAGGACCGCCGCTACGAACGCCGCCTTCCTCGACCTGGAGAGCCCCGTGATCGAGTCGAGCGTCTCGCCCTGGATCGGGAACGCGGCCATCAGCAGCACGAGCACGAAGACCACCCAGTAGTCGGGGACGTCGGTGAGGAGGAGGAGGGCCCCCGCGACGAGGGCCGCCACCCTGGTCCACCTCTCGCCCATCGCGAGCCGCGCCATCCTCCCGCCGTCGAAGAGGGCGGCGGGGAGGAGGTTGAAGAAGGCGAGGAGGAGGCAGAGCCAGCCCGCCACCCCCAGCGGGGAGAAGATCATCGTCCCGCCGGGCGGGACTGCCGGGGTGGCGCCGAGCGCCTGGGAGAGCGAGGTCGCGGCCGCCTGCACCAGGCTCGGGTTGGTCTGGATGGTGGCGGTCTGGTTCCCCGCGGCGAGGGCCGCGTACTGGGCCTGGGAGAGGACGACCGAGGTCCCCGCCGCGAGGAACGAGACCAGGACGGCGACGGCCGCCAGGACGAGGGCCCCGACCAGGTAAAAGTCGAAGAGCCGGTTCTTGTTCGCGGGCGGGCTGCTGGGGAAGCTCACCGACCCGAACGCAGGGAGGAAGTACATGGTAGGGATCGCTATGAAGATCGGCACGTTGGGTAGGTAGAAGGAGCGGAAGTTGAACCTCCCGCGCTCGGACGCCACGAGCTGCGCCACGTAGCGCGCGGCGAACGCCGCGACCAGCGCAAGGACGAACCCCGCCCCGAGCTCGATCGGGGAGGCCCCGGGGGATATCTGGGGGAAGACCAGCCCGACGACGTACCCGGTCACGAGGGCCGAGAGGAGCGAGAGGAGGAAGAGGAAGGCCGGGGCGCTCAGCTTCACCGCCCCCTGCGGCTTGGGGGGCGGGGGGTTCTTGACCACCTGGAGGGTGGCACTCTCGGGCGAGCCGTAGAGCTGCGCGGAGTAGTCGGGCTTCTCGAGCAGGTCGAGGAGCCTGAGGAAGGCGTCGCCGGACCCCCCGTCGTAGGCCACGCTGTACTCCGCCGCGCCCTCCTCGGCCACGAAGTAGTCCTTCACCTTGAAGAGGGACCTCACGGCGGCGTCCACCTCGGGGTTTATCGCTGACAAGCGCCCTCTTGCCCGGCCGACGGCGCCACCACATTAAACCTTGACGAAGGAACGGTCTGCCATCCTTATTTAGGACGGCGGCCCCGTCCGGCGACGGCGGAATGCAAAAGTCGACCTTTGGAAGGGTGGGGGACTACACGATCAGGGGAGCGGAGACCACGGACATCCCGAGCGTGATAGGCGTGAACGCCGCGACTCTCCCCGAGCACTATTCGGACTACTTCTACTACGAGGTCCTCAACGAGTTCCCCGGCACGTTCATCGTCGCCGAGCTGGGCGGGGAGGTGGTGGGGTACGTGATGTGCAGGACCGAGTACGGCCTCTCCGTGATAAAGAGGTTCGGGATCGCCAGGAAGGGGCACATAATCTCGATCGCCACGATGGAGGCGCACCGGGGGAAGGGGATCGGGACGGAGCTCATCAGGCACTCGATCGAGGAGATGAAGAGGGCGGGGTGCAAGGAGGTCTTCCTCGAGGTGAGGGTGACCAACGACGGGGCGGTCCGCCTCTACAGGAAGCTCGGGTTCGCGGTCACCGGTACGATGAACGGCTACTACAAGGACGGCGAGGCCGCGTACCTCATGGCCCAGACCGTCTGAGGTCGCGGGCCGAGCCCGGCCCGCCGGGGGGCGGCACCGGGCGCGCGCGGTTTGGCACCCTCGCGGAGGCCCTCGAGAGGGCGAGGCTGGCCAGGGGGAAGAACGAGAAGGTCTCCATCCTCGCGGACTTGCTCTCGAGCCTCGAGGGGGAGGACGAGGTGGAGTACTCCGCGAGGTTCGCGTCTGGGAGGTCGACGAGGAAGGGGAGCGCCGACGAGACGCAGGTGGGCTACGCCGCCCTCGTGGGGGTGCTCAGGGACCTGACGGGCGTGACCGACGCCGAGCTGAGGGAGAGCTACCTCAGGCACGGGGACCTGAGCGAGACGGTCGCCGAGTTCATCGGCAGGAGGAGGGAGGCGCCCCTGCTCTCGGGCGAGGACGGCGCGCTCACCATACTCGAGGTGGCGTCGACGTTCGAGCGGATCACCGAGGCCAAGGGGCCTGGGTCGGCCGCCTTGAAGAGGGACCTGGTGAAGTCGCTCCTCCTCAGGAGCGGCGGCGCCCTCGAGGCGAAGTACGTGGTGAAGGTGCTCAGCAGGGAGATGAGGATAGGCCTCGTCGACGGCCTGGTCGAGGAGGCCGTCGCGAGGGCGTTCGGAGGGGCGGTCGGCAGGGAGAGGGTGAAGGAGGCCCACCTCGTGCTCGGCGACGTCGGCCTCCTCGCGAGGGAGGCCAAGGGAGGGAGGCTCGAGGGCGTGGAGGTGGAGCCGATGCGCCCGACCAACTTCATGCTCGCGGAGCCGATGCCCTCCGCCGAGGAGATATCCGGCTACTTTCGCGGGCGGGAGCTCTTCGCAGAGTACAAGTACGACGGGGTCCGCGCCCAGGTCCACAAGCTCGGGGGCACGGTGAGGGTCTTCTCGAGGAGGCTCGAGGAGACCACGAGGAGCCTCCCGGAGGTCGTCGAGGCGGTCTCGCGCATCCCCCACGACGTGGTCCTCGACGGCGAGGCGGTGGTCTTCAGGGAGGGCGAGGGGCCGCTCCCGTTCCAGCTCCTCCAGAGGAGGCTGAGGAGGGCGGACGTCGAGGGGTCGAGGGAGGCCGCCCCCGTGGCCTTCTTCTGCTTCGACATCCTCTACCTCGACGGGAGGCCGGTCCACAGGGAGCCGCTCCGGGAGAGGAGGGACCTCCTCTGGGGGGTCATCGATGGGACGGGGGTGAGGAGGGCCGACTCGCGGGCGGTGAGGGACGCGGCCGAGATTGGCGCGTTCTTCAGGGAGAGCAGGTCGCGTGGGTACGAGGGGCTGGTCGTGAAAGACCCCG
>JAJZNC010000014.1 GCA_021848045.1 archaeon | reverse complement strand
GCCGGCAGCCGGCCTCCGGCGGGCTGAGCTCAACAAAGCGGTTGTTAGTCCACGGGCGAGGTCTGGAGGGTCGCCTCGCATTGCCGCACGAGCACCGGGACAGGATCTCCATCCGCAATGGCATGATCCTGAAGCTCGCGGAGAGGGGTGAGCTCGACCAGAGCCAGCTCATGGGCCACTGCGGGCTCAACAACGTGAAGCACAAGGGGACCGTTGAGGAGATGGTCGAGAAGGGGCTGATCGCCAGGACCGAGGTGCCCTGGGCGGGGGACGCCTTCGCCCGTGCCGGGACCTGCCCCGTGGGCACCGCACTGGGGACCATCCACCTCTGCGTGGGGCTCGCCGGCCTCTTCGGGGTGATCTACCTCCTGAGGGCGCACCGGTGAGCCCGGTCGCCCTCACACCTTCCTGGTGTAGAGCCCGACTATGCGCTCGGCGGTCGCCTTCTGGATCGACGGAACGCCGGGCGCCGTGATCACGATCCCCGTCGCCTTCTTCTGGTCCGACCCCGCGTCCACGATGTCGAAGGCCGTCCTCTCGTCCACCACGACCATCCCGCCGCTCCCCGACATGCCCGCGAAGGTCCCCACTATCTTCTCGTCGTACGGGAGGAGCTTCATCTTCAGCGTCGGGGACATCTTGATCGTCCTGAACTCTATCACCGTCCGGTCGTCGGGGGACGCCTCGACGTCCTCCATCGGGCTGACCATCGAGACCACCCTGGTCCTGATGCCCCTTGCCGCGGCGGCCTTGAGGGCGGTCTTGACCGCGAGCGGATACTTCGGAGGATACCCTCCGATGACGAAGATGTCGGACTTGGCGCCGTATACGAGCTCCGCGAGGCGCCTCTTCACCCCCTGCTCGCCGCGCACCACCCAGGCCGACGTCCCGCCCTCCTCCCCGTCCTCGAGCGCAGCTTCCTGCTTCCTCTCGAGGACGCTGAGCGCCTCCTTCGCATCGCTGCCGTAGCCTTCGACGAGGTGGTCGATGATGGTCTTGACCCCTATCGCCTTGTAGAGGGTGGGCCTCCCGTTCTGCACCTCGACCATCCCGCGGCTCGCCAGCTTCTGGAGGGCCTCGTACGCCTTGTTGCGCGGTATCTCGGCGTACTTGTGGACGTCGGAGGCCCCCACCGGCCCGAGGGAGATCAGAGCCTCTAGCGCCTTCGCCTCGTTCTTGTTGAGGCCGAGGCGGACCAGTCGGTCGGCAGAGCTCAACGCGTGTTACCTCGAAAGTAACACCAGCGCTATTAGGCTTTGCCCTCTCGCCCTCCGCCAGATGAATCATGTCTGGAACGTATCCCTGTAACGCGCAGCCATCGCGGCGCTTGCTGTGGCTGCCCCTCGCAGTCGCCGCCGTCCTCGTGGCGGTCTTCGCTGGCGCGTGGCTCCTCGCGGGGGCGGCCGCGCCAGCCTATCCCTATTGGTGGTCCCCCTTCCCCTGGCTCTTCTTTGTGCCTGCGTTCTTCCTGCTCTTCTTCGGGCTCCGCTGGTTCCTCTGGGGCGGCTGGGGGTGGGGCTGGTACCGCGGTGGATACGGGGACCCCGCCGTCGAGACGCTCCGCGAGAGGTTCGCGCGGGGCGAGATCACGAAGGAGCAGTTCGACTCGATGATGCGCGACCTGCAGGCCTCCGGGAAGTGATGCGCTCGTGCAGCACGCCTCCCCCGCCTCCTCCGGGGCGACCCTCCCTCCCCTGCGGAGGCTCGCCGGGACGGGCAAGCTCCTCGACGGCCGGGTGGGCATCGTGACGGGGGCGAGCCACGGGATAGGCGAGGCCGCCGCGACCGCCATGGCGGACGCCGGGGCGACGGTCGTGCTGGCCGCCAGGAACGAGCATGCCCTCGAGGAGGTGGCAGCGAGGATCGACGCGACCCGGAGGCGGGCGTCCGTGGTGGCGACCGACGTCACCGACCCCTCGGCCGTGGAGCGGCTAGTGAAGGAGACCACGGCGAGGTACGGCCGCCTGGACGTCGCGTTCAACAACGCCGGCGACGGCCACGCCCCGGTCCCGCTCGCCGACCTCAGGGTCGAGGACTTCGACCGCACCGTGGCCACCAACGCAAGGGGGGTCTTCCTCTCGATGAAGTACGAGATCCCCGCCATCCTGTCCAGGGGCGGCGGGTCGATAGTCAACATGACCTCTACGGCCGGACTCGAGGGCGTGAGCGGGATCGCGGGATACGCCGCGGGAAAGCACGCGGTGGTAGGCCTGACCAGGGTAGCCGCCCTGGACTACGCCGGGGCTGGAGTCAGGGTCAACGCGGTCGCGCCCGGGCCGATCCTCTCCGAGCGCATCGCCGCCGAGGAGGTAAGAAGGCGGGTGGCCTCGGGGGTCCCGATCGGCCGGATAGGCGAGCGCGAGGAGGTCGCCGGCGTCGTCGTCTGGCTCCTCTCTGACCTCGCCTCCTTCGTGACCGGGACCGTGGTGACCGTGGACGGAGGGATGACCTCGGGGGTCAGGGTCGTCCGCCCCCCTGACACCCCGGTGGCAACGCCGCGGACGTCAGACCAGCAGGCAAGGGGCCGGAGCAGGTGAGCAGGACGTGGTGAAGATATCCAGGAGCCGTGAGATGAGCGCCGGCGTCGACAAGGTCTGGGACGTCTTCTCAGACCTGGGGAGCGACCCGAAGTACTGGTCGCAGATCAGGGACATCGAGGTGAAGAAGGTCGAGGGAAACACCGTGGAGAGGGACGCCACCGTGGGCCCCAGGGCGTTCAGCCACCGAAGCCACCAGGTAATAGTCCTCGAACCGAAGAAGACGATCAGGCTTACCCTGACGGGCGCCCCTATGGAGGGCGTCCGGACCATAACCTTCGTCCCGGTGGGGAAGGGCAGCACGAGGGTCGACGTGGAATGGGACCTTGAGCTCAAGGACGTCCCCGGGTTCGTCCAGGCCATAGTCAAGGGACAGATAGGGAAGACGACCGAGGAGGCGCTGGAGAGGATATCGGAGGAGGTGGCGGGTTGAGGACGGGCGCCGGAGACGCCCTCGCCGCTGGGAGCGGGCGCGACGCGAGGAGGGCAGGCGCCCTCTTCCTCTCCGCGGGACTCCTCTTCCTCCTGCTCAACACCGCGGCCGAGTCTTTGTACCCGGGTTACAGCGTGCAGAACAACGCGATGAGCGACCTCGCAGCGGTCGGGACGCCCACCACTCTCGTCGAAGAGGCTGCCATCCTCGGGACTGGGCTCTGCTGGGTGATGGGTGCCTGCCTCCTCTACCGCGGGCCGGGCAGGAACCTGCTCCTCGCCCTCAACGTCCTGCCCGGCGCCGGGTTCCTCCTCGCGGGCCTCTCCCCAGAGAACGTGAACATCGCGGTCCACTCCGCAGGGGCGCTCCTGGCGTTCCCGTTCGGCGCCGCGGCCGCCATCCAGAGCTTCAGGGTGATTAGGACGCCCCTGAGGTACTTCTCGCTCGGGCTGGGACTCCTGTCCATGTCCGCCACCTTCGTGATCTTCTTCGGGTACAGGGTCGTCGGCCCGTGCGGCACCTGCTCCTACGGGGCGGCCCTCGACAAGCTCGGCCTCGGCCTCGGGGGGTGGGAAGCGATGATCATCTACCCCCTCCTGGTCTGGCTGATGGGGTTCGGGGGGCAGCTTCTCGGCCAGGGGCGAGTGGAGGCGACCCTATGAAGGCAGGCGTCGTGCTCATGCGAATCACCGCGGGCGTCCTGGGCCTCCAGCTCCTGCTCGGCGGCCTCCTTACCTTCGGGTTCATCTCCGCGGAGGCGCACATCCTCGTCGGATTCCTCCTGCTGCTCCTCGCGACGGGGACTATGGCGGCCTGGTTCATGACCGAGCCCGCCTTCAGGCCGATGAGGGTCGCCACCGCCGTGATAGTCCTCCTCCTCCTCGTTCAGGGGGCGCTGGGGTTCGCCGCGCTGGGCACGAAGAGCGACGCGCTCTCCCTCCTCCACTTTCTGGACGCCCTCGCCGTCTTCGGGGCGACGATCTCTGGGAGCTTCATCGCGATGCGGTGGGCCGGCGCGCCTCGGGGCGGGACGCGGGCCGGCTAGCCGAACAGGTCTCGCTCCAGCTCTTCGAGGATGGACCGGACGACCATCTCCCTCATGTCGAGGGACTCCGAGATGCTCTCGACCTGCCTGTCGTGGCTCTCGAGGATGTGGAAGGCCACCCTCCGCCTGTCGGTCCCCTCGATACTGGCGACTATCTTCGCAGCCTCGTCCATGAGGTCGTTCCTCAAGGCGATGAGGCCTGCCCTCTCGTCCTCGACCGCCGCTAGCTTGCCGTCGACCTCCTCCAGCACCCGGGAGATGGCGCCCAGCCGGGACCTGGCGTCCGGGTCGGTCATCGCCTCATCTACCCTCCGGGCGAGCGCCGTCCCCTTCGCCTCAGGCCCCCTCGACTGAAAGGTCGTCGCCCGCTCCATGAAAAGGTGCGGCGCCACGTCCATCGTTATCGTGATGCTCTTTGCGAGGGAGTAGCGCTTCCTTGAGGGGCCGGTCGGGCTCCTCTCCGCTGCCGAGCTGACCACCCCCGCCTCCTCCATCACGCCGAGGTGCTTGGCGACGAGCGGCTGCCCGAGGCCGAGCTCCTTGGAGAGCTGGAGGGCGTAGCAGGGCTCTTGGCTGAGCCGCTTTATTATCCTCCGCCTCACCGGGTTCTCGACGACGCTGAGCACCGCGTCGAGCTCCGCCTCTTCCAACGTCCTCGCCTTGGGGATAGGCCTACTTCAGGTCTATCCTGCGGACGGCGTCCTTCAGCTTCGGGTCCTTCTTGGGGATCCTCAGCTGCAGTATGCCGTTCCTCATCGTCCCGTCTATCTTCTGGGGGACGGCCTCTGGGGGCAGGGTCAGGTAGCGGTAGTACGAGCGCGAGCTCCTGAACCCGTCCTCGTCGCCTCCCTTCTCGGTCTTCTGGGCCCTGAGCTCGAGTCCGTGCCCGTCGACCTTCACCTCTACCTCGTCCTTGGCGAAGCCCGGCAGCTCCGCGGTGACCGTGTAGTGGTCCCCCCTGTCCTGCATGTCGAGGATCTGCTGCCCCGTCAGGGCAAACTCGCCCAGCTGGGCAAACGGCTCGAAGGCGCGGTCGAAGGGCCCGAAGAGCCCGTCGAAGAGGCCGAGCGCCATACGCGGCCTGAGCTGGAGTATCCTCCTCTCGTCTTCACGCTTGTCGATTGGTTTCCTGTCTGTCATCTCATTTCACCTGTTTAGTATACTACCATCAGTAGTATACCATTATAAACATTGTGACCCTACGCGCCGGGCTGTCCCGCCGTGCCTCCCTTCTCCTGGAGCGAGAGCCTCCTGTACAGCTTCTCGAAGAAGAGGTAATAGTCCTCCGACGAGAACCTGGCGCGCATCCCCTCGATGAACGGGCGGGTCGTCTCCCAGGCCAGCCTGGTCGCGAACATGTCGTCGACTATCTCCGCCTGGACGAACCTCTTCTCGACGAGCAGCCCGAGCGACTCGAAGAGCGATGCCACCTGGTAGAACGCGAGCTGCTTCTCCTCGGGGAGCGCGGCGAACTCCTCGTAGGAGCCTATCCTGGTGTCGAGGACGGTCAGCCACGACCTTTGCACCTCCAGGCTGTCGGCGAACTCGTAGATCCTCATCACGAGGTCCATGGTCGCGAGGTCGGTGTTCTGGGCGAGCTGCCTCATCGTCAGCCTCGCCTGCTCTGCGTTGGCGTCGGCCGCCCTGACCTGTGCCGCGAGCGTCTTCTCGTCCTGCCTGATCTGGTATACCACGAAGATGGCTCCCAGGATGATGGCCACCGAGCTCAGGATGGAGGTGTCCGTCGCGACGACCCCAACGCTGACCTGGAGCGGCGGGAGGAGCATCTCGGCGGTGTCACGCGCGCCCGATTCCATATAAGCTCTCCAGGGGCCGGCTACAGGCTGGACGCGATCAGGTAGCCGTTGAGCCCCAGTATCACGGCCGCCGCGACGAGGGCCGCGGCGGTGGTCGCCCTCCTGTTGACGAAGACCCCCATGTGCTTCCTGCTCGACGTGTAGTAGAGGAGCGGGAGCATCGGGAGCGGGATCATGAGGCTCAGGACGACCTGGCTGTATATCAGGAGGTGGAGCGGGTCGACCCCGATCAGGACCGCGAGGGTGGTGGGGAATACGTTCACCACCCTCGTCACCACCCTCCTTCCCCAAACGTTCCACCGGCGGCCCACGAGGCCCTCCATCACTACCTGGCCAGAGATGGTCCCGAGCGTGGAGGCGGACAGCCCTGAGGCAAGGAGCGTGACCACGAAGACGGTCCCGACGAGCGGCCCAAATGTGCGTCCGAGCTCCGCCACCGCCTGCTCTATCGTCATGTTGACCGCGGGGTAGAGGGGGATGGCCACGAGCAGGATGCCGACGTTGACCACGCCGGCGAGCGTCAGCATGACGACCGTCTCCCACCTGTGCAGGCGGAGGGTCCTCTTCTTCTCCTCCTCGGCGAACGTGTCTTCACCCGCGACCCTCCTGCCCGTCAGCTCCATCTTGTTCTTCGTCAGCCACGAGTGAACGAACAGGGCG
>JAJZNC010000037.1 GCA_021848045.1 archaeon | reverse complement strand
CTGTCGGGGGCCGGTCATGTCCGGCGAGAGGCCGGTTACTGCTCTCAGCTCACGCTGAGCCTTGATAAAATGGAGAGGGGGCCCTTGTGGGGCCTGAGTTCAGAAGTTTGTAGCCGGGGTGCCCGCGGGCTTTAGGTAGTGCAGCTCGTAGGGCTTCCCTGACATCCCGCCGAGGCAGCAGGTGCAGCCATAGTCCGCGCACTGGAGCGAGTTGCTGTGCTTGCATCCGCCGCAGCTGCAGTAGACGTCTCCCTTTGTGTGGTTCTTCATTTCTATCGCCTCTTACTCCGAGCGGAACATCTTCCTATAGTCGCTCTCGCTCTT
Organism: archaeon; assembly: GCA_021848045.1. Classification (GTDB taxonomy): domain Archaea; phylum Thermoproteota; class Nitrososphaeria; order Nitrososphaerales; family Gagatemarchaeaceae; genus Gagatemarchaeum. Next base: position 33,841 of record JAJZNC010000037.1, on the reverse strand, counting down.
CCCGAGCTCGGGGACGGCGGCCATCGCGGAGGCTACCGCGTACTTTTGCCCGAAGAACTGGAGTGAGGCTCCCAGCTCGGGGTGGGTCTTTGCGTACTCGTCGACCGGGATCTTCTTCATGTACGCCTCGACGGCCTGCCTTGCAGCCGTCGCCCCGCCCTTGGTCCCCCACGGGTGCCCGTGCACCGCTCCTCCGTTCTGGAGCTGGATGTCCAGGCCCATCAGGTCGAGCGAGTAGTGGTAGTTCTGCGCCGTGAGGCCTCCTGACGAGATGCCCATCATCGGGGCGATGTGGTCCATCGGCCTCTGTATCTCGTCGATCACCTCGGGGATCTCGACGAACTTTATCGCGTCGCCGAGCTTCCCCCTGGCCGTCCCGACGTGGATCATGTCGCCGCCGGCTATCCTGCCGAGCCCTGCGATGACCTTGAAGCTGATGCCGTGCCTCGGGTGGCGGGTCACAGACGCGTGGGACGCCCTGTGGAGGTGGATGGGGACGTTGATGCTGGGGTCCTCGGCGAGGGCCCTGAGCGCCGGGTACCAGGTAGCCATGATGTTGAGCATGAGCCCCCTTGCGCCGTGGGCGATCATCTTGTCCGCGACCTCGAGGGACTTTTCCGAGTCCACCGTAACCTGCGGGGCGTACATGTAGTCGCCTTCAGGGTGCGCCCCCTCGGACTTGGCCTTGTCGAGCGCCTCGTACACCTTGGAGACGCGGTCGAGGAGGGGCGAGCACCACTGGTTGAAGTAGGTCTCGTCGTCCTTGAACGTGTCGACGCCTCCGAGAGCCCCCTCGTAGAACTGCTGGGCGGCTCCCGCGTCGGTCACGCCCATCTTGGGCTTGATCGTCAGTCCGACGTGGGGTCGCCTGCTCTTCTTGGTGCCGACGATCTCCCTGAGGCCCTCGACTCCGAACTTCGGACCCTTGAAGAGCTTCAGGACGCTCTTGGGGAGGGTGAAATCGATCCATTTGCAGTTGGGGATAGGGGTGAAACCCATCCAGTTGCCGGTCACGAACGTGAACAGGTCGGGGATGCCCCTGTTGTCCATGTCGAGAAGGTAAGTCGGGAAGGCGACCTTGACCCACCCGGAGTGCTTCATCGAGCCGGAGGGGTCTTCGTACTTCCACGAGTATAGCTTGGCCGCGGTCTTGGTCGAGAGCTCGGTCGCTGTCGAGACGTCGGTGAATGTCCCGACGGACTGCTCGGCGGCGATGATGACCCCCGCCTGGTCGATCGTGACCCTGGGGTCGCAAGTGATGAAGAAGGTCGCCAGTACGTTCCTGTCGACGTCAACCTTGTCGGGGGTCGTGGAGAATATGTCTCCCCTGTCGTGCTCTACGCTAGGGGCGCTCCACCTCCTTTCTACCGTTGCTTCGGTGTTTGTCATGTAGACCTGAATTCCGGGCCTTCACAGGATATTTATGTCTTAGTCGGCGGCTGGCGATTCGAGATACCTCGGCCACGACAGGAGTCGAAGCGCGGGCCCCCGGGCCGAAAGGGCCGCTGATTTTGTTCTTGGACGGCGTCTCGCTTCGTTAAGCTTAAAACGGGCCGGCAGGCTGGCGCCCCGTGGTTCAGGGGTTGCCGAATCTATCCGTCGAAGGCTTGGCAGCGCTCCTCAAAAAGTTCCAGGGCAAGCGCATGCTGGTCGTCGGCGACTTTCTGGTAAGCAGGTTCGTCGAGGTCTCGGCCAGGAAGCTCGCGCGCGAAGCCCCTGTCCCTGCGGGCGACTACGTCGGAGAGACCCTTCTCCCGGGCGGGGCGGCCAACCTGGCGAACGAGGTGGCCTCGCTAGGCGGGATGGTCTCCGTCATCGGCACTGTGGGGGACGACAACTATGGGGTCTGGCTGAAGGAAGACCTGGGGAGGAACGGGGTGACGACAGAGGGCATAGTCCAGGACAAGTCCCGCCCGACCTCGTTGAGGACGTGGATCATGGTGAACAGGCTCCACTACCTTCGCATCGACCAGGAGGTCAGGAAGGAGGTCCAGCTCGCTGTGACCAAGACCCTCGCGGCCTCCGCGGAGAGCAAGATCCCTGGTGTGGACACGGTGGTCTTCTCTGACTACGACAGGGGCGCGATCACCTCCTCTTTGATAAGCTCCATTGTCGCGTCTGCCAGAAAGGCCGGGAAGATCGTGGTCGCCCAGCCCAAAGACAGGCACTACATGGACTACTCCGGCGTGACCTACGTAAAGTCGAACCTGGGAGAGGCGACGCACGCCACCCAGATGGCCATGGTCAACGAGACAAGCCTGAGGAACATGGGCGTGAACCTCATGGGCCGGCTCGACTGCAAGGGCATTGTGATAACCCGAGGAGAGGAAGGGATGACGGTGTTCGACCGCGAGCAGATCACGACGCTACCGTTGCCCTTCGGAAGGAAGAGCTTCTTCAACAGGGTGGGCGTGCGGGACGCGATGACCGGGGTCTTCTCCCTCGCCGTGGCGGCGGGCGGCTCGATCTCGGAGGCTGCGTGCCTCAGCAACATCGCAGGGACCGTCCGGAGCGAAAAGCCCAGGACGTCGACGCTGACGATCCAGGACCTCGAGAAGCGCGTAGAGCTGATGGGGGACTTCCTGAACCGGGTCACCCAGATGCCGGTGAGGCGTTAGAGTATGGGCATGACAACATCGCAGGAGATCGCCAGGCTTCAGGAGCTGGCGAGGAACACCAGGAAGATAATCCTGGAGACGCTCGCGGAGGCCGGTTCGGGGCACCCCGGGGGCTCGCTCTCGGCGGTCGAGCTGCTGGTGACGCTCTACTTCTACAAGCTCAGGCACGACCCCAAGAACCCAAAGTGGGCTGATCGGGACCGGTTCATCCTAAGCAAGGGCCACGGGGCGCCACTGCTCTACTCGATACTCGCCCAGGCGGGCTATTTCCCGCTCTCCGAACTAAAGTCCCTACGGAAGCTCGGCGCGCTCCTCCAGGGGCATCCCGACATGGACATACCGGGCGTCGAGATGCCCGCTGGCTCTGAGGGGATCGGGCTCTCCGTCGGCGTCGGCCAGGCGCTCGCCGCCAGGCTCGATGGCAGGCCGACGAGGACCTACGTGCTGATGGGCGACGGCGAGCAGGGCGAAGGGGAGGTCTGGGAGGCGGCGATGTCGGCGTCCAAGTTCAAGCTCGACAACCTCGTTGGCATGATCGACAGGAACGGAATCCAGCAGGATGGGCTGACGGAGCAGATAATGCCGCTCGAACCGCTGGCCGCAAAATGGCGCGCCTTCAACTGGAATGTGATCGAGGTGGACGGCTATGACTACCTCCAGCTCATCGAGGCGTTCGACACAGCCGAGATGGTCAAGAACAGGCCCACGATGATCATCGCCCACACGGTGAAGGGCAAGGGGATCTCGTTCATGGAGTGGTCTCCGACCTATCACGGGACCCCGCCGACCAAGGAGAAGATGGAAGACATCTACAAGGAGCTAAAGTAGGTTGGAAAAGTCTGCGCCCCTCGCTGAGGTCAAGAGGAAGATCAAGATCGCCCCTTCCATCCTCGGTGGGGACCAGGCGAACTTCGCCTCCGCGCTCGAGGTCGCCGTAAAGGGGGGTGCCGACCAGGTCCACCTAGACGTGATCGACGGGCACTTCGCGCCGAACATCACCTTCGGGCCGGGCACGGTAAAGGCCCTCAGGAAGCGGACGGACATGAAGTTCGACACCCACCTCATGATAGACGAGCCCGAGAAGTTCGTGGACAAGTTCCTCGACGCCGGCTCCGACCTCTTCTGCTTCCACGCGGAGGCGCTCACGGGGGAGAGGTTCGACGCTATCTATTCGAAGGTCCACGCCCAGGGCAAGGTCATGGGGCTGGCGCTAAAGCCCTCCACCGAGATGCCCGGATGGGTCGAGAAGCGTCTCGACAAGCTCGACACACTCTGCGTGATGACCGTCAACCCCGGGTTCAGCGGCCAGAGCATGATAATGGCGGTGATGCCCAAGCTCGAGAGGATCACCCAGATGCTGAACGACAGGGGCCTCCCGATAGATATCGAGATAGACGGTGGCGTGGAGCTGGAGACGCTCGGCAACGTGGTGAAGCGCGGCGGGAACGTGCTCGTCGCAGGGGCGGGCGTGTACTACAAGCCGGACCCGATAGGGGCTGTCGGGCTCCTCCGCGAAAAGGCTAGGCAGGAAGCCGGAGCGAGGGCGATTTGAGATGCTAGAGAAGATGGGTGCGATGCGGAACGCCTACGGCGAGGCTCTGGTCGAGCTCGGGGCGAACAACCAGAAGGTGGTGGTCCTGGGGGCTGACACCACCGACTCGATGAAGTCCGGGATGTTCGGACAAAAGTACCCCGAGCGGTTCTTCAACCTCGGGATCGCCGAGCAGAACCTGGTCGGGGTCGCGGCAGGGCTGGCGTTCGGGGGGAAGGTGGCCTTCGCGGGGACATACGCGATATTCGTGCCTGGCAAGTGCGTCGACCAGATCCGTAACATGCTCTGCTACGCAGACCTTGACGTCAAGCTGGTCTGCTCTCACGCGGGGATCACAGTTGGCCCTGACGGAGGCTCGCACGAGCAGGTGGAGGACCTTGCCCTGATGAGGGCCGTACCACACATGAGGGTCGTCGTGCCGGCGGACGCCGTCGCCGTCAAGGGCATCATCAAGGGCATAGCCGAGATACCGGGGCCCTTCTACGTGAGGATAACGAGGGGGGTGATCAAGGGCTCGAACACCCCAATAGTCTACGAGAACGGGTTCGAGTACAAGCTTGGCAAGGCCAACGTCGTCATGGACGGCGGCAGCGACGTGGCGCTCTTCGCGTGCGGGATCATGGTCCCTGAGGCCATGAGGGCCGCCGAGTCCCTCGGGAAGAAGGGCGTAAAGGCCAGCGTCATAGACGTCCACACCGTAAAGCCGATCGACCAGGAGACCGTGGTGAAGTACGCGAAGCTCTGCGGCGCCTCCGTCAGCGCAGAGGAGCACAACGTGATAGGCGGGATGGGCTCGGCCGTCGCCGAGGTCCTGACCGACCAGTACCCGATACCCCTCAAGCGGGTCGGGGTCAACGACACCTTCGGCGAGAGCGGAGAGGCCCAGGAGCTCCTGAACAAGTACGGCCTCACGGCCGCGCACATCGAAGAGGCCGCTCAGCAGGCGATCGCGATGAAGCGCCGGTAGACTTAATAGAAAAAGAGACTGGACGTCGGTCGAAATGATGAAGTTCTACCTGGACACTGCGAACCTCGCCTCCATCAAGAAGTACAACGCGATGGGGCTGGTCGACGGCGTGACCACAAACCCTTCCCTCATCGTGAAGGAGGGCGCGGACTTTGAGGAGACGATAAAGGCCATCTGCAAGGAGGTCTACCCGAACCCGGTCAGCGCGGAGGTCACCGCCACCGACTACGAGGGGATGGTCTCCGAGGGCAAGCGCAACAAGGCGTGGGCGGAGAACGTGGTGGTCAAGATCCCGATGATCCCCGAGGGGCTGAAGGCCACCAAGACCCTGAGCAAGATGGGGATCCCGATCAACATGACGCTCATCTTCTCAGCCAACCAGGCGCTCGTCGCAGCCAAGGCTGGGGCGTCGTACCTGAGCCCGTTCATCGGGCGCCTGGACGACATAGGCCAGGACGGGATGGGGATGATCGCAGACCTCGTCGCGATCAAGAGGGCGTATGGCGAGAGGTTCAAGGCGGAGGTCCTGGTCGCCAGCATAAGGCACCCGATCCACGTCCTCCAGGCCGCGAAGCTGGGGGCCGACATCGGAACCATGCCCGCGGAGGTGATGGACAAGCTCCTCATGCACCCTCTCACCGACATCGGGCTGAAGCGCTTCCTCGACGACTGGAACAAGGCGAAGAAGGAAAGGCCGTCGATCACCGCCTAGGCAGCCACGAACGCGAACTGTGAACAGGCAGCCCAGCGGGAGCTCTGTCCTGCTCCCGCTGCGCGGTCGAAGAAAAGCCGGGAAAATGGAAACGGGGGCCGGGGTTCTGTCTACTTCGAGGCCGCGGCCTTTACGTCGTTGACGTAGACGCCTAGCCTGGCCACCTCGAACCTGAGCATCTCGAGGTCGAGGGTGCTCATGTAGTTCTGGTTGTTCCTAAGGTAGCTCGTGAGCGCCCCGTACCTGTCGTAAAAGTGCTTCTGGGCGATCTCGGGCGACTTGGACTCGATCTCCCTGAGGGCGAGCCTTCTCTCGTAGCTCCCCTTTGGGACCTTGTTTAGCTTGCTCTGGACAAGGATGTCCGTCACTTGGGATAGGACTATCCAGGCCTTTTCCGACGCAGCCCTGAACGGCGTCACTCCACCGGGACCTCCCCTCGCGTACGAGAACGTCCTGTCCTCGTAAGACGTCTTCTCAGCGGCGACGAGGAGCGCAGGGATCTCGCCCATGAGCTTCTCAGAGTTCCTCATGAGCTCCTGCATTCCCACCGCGTATTCCTGACTGTTGAGTTTCTTGCTCACGAGAATATTCGGTCGTTTCCCGCCGTTTATGAATATTGCGACGAACCGGGGTGAAGTCTTCCGACGGTTGTCGATGGGTCGCCACGATGACTTAAAACATGGACGGCTTTCCACGAAGAAGAGATGCAGAGACCTACGGAGCTCAGAGACCAACAGGGGGCGGGGGTCGTAGAGAGGTTCCTGGCCTCCCTGCGGGACCTCCACGTGGAGGGCCACGTCGTGAAGGACGAGGCCGAGACGACGCGGGTCATCAAGGGGCTGCTGTCGAAGAGCAGGTCGGTGGTGGTGGCGGGCATCCCGCCGCGCTACGCACGGGCGGTGAAGGACGCGCTCGGCGGTGTGAAGGCGGACTCGCTGGAGGACCTCCAGGGGAGGCCGGCCTCCGAGGTGGTGAAGGTCCTCGACGCGGCCGACACTGGGGTGACCTGGGCCGTCGCCGGGGTCGCGCTCGAGGGGGCGCTGCTGGAGGTGGTCTACGACGACGCGTTCAAGCTCGCCTCCTCCCTCCCGATAGTCCACGTAGCGCTCCTCGAGGCGGCCAGCCTGGTGCCTGACCTCGCCGCTGCGATGCCGACCGTGGACAGGCTGGTGAAGGAGGCGCCCCCTGAGCGGAAGCCGATAATCTCGTTCATCTCGGGGCCGAGCAAGACGGGGGACATCGAGATGAGGCTCCTCTACGGGGTCCATGGGCCCCACACGGTCCACGCGGTCATCCTCGACTGGAGCTGACGGGTTGGCAGGGAGCAGACAGGCGCTACTGGACAAGCTGAGGGCCTCGCTCAGGGACAAGGAGTCCTCGGAGAAGTTCTGGGGGGCGATGACCAAGGCAAGGGCCAACAGGGCGAACCTCCTGGCCAAGGGACAGGTGGACATGCACGCGATCAAGCAGTCCAACAGGGCGCTGAAAGCCTCGGTGGCGGCAGACCCGAGGCTGGTCGAGGAGTTCGCGGAGAGCGTCCGAAGGAACGGAGGGAAGGTCTTCCTCGCCAAGACCGGCGCCGACGCCCTGGGGTACGTGGAGGAGGTGTCGAAGAGGGTCGGGGCGAAGCTGATCGTGAAGGCAAAGTCGCTCACCACCGACGAGATCGAGTTCACCCAGGAGCTGGAGAAGGCGGGCATCCGCTCTGTCGAGACCGACCTCGGCGAGCTCGTCCTGCAGCTCGCCTGCGAGACCCCCGTCCACCTGGTGATGCCGGCGGCCCACAAGTCTGTCAAGGAGATCGCCGAGCTCGTCTCCAAGGGGGTGGGCAAGGAGGTGCCGCCGGACGACCAAGCGATCCTAAAGGCGGTCCGGTCGTACCTGCGGGGGCTCTTCCTGACGGCGGAGATCGGGGTCACCGGGGCAAACATAGGGATAGCCGAGACGGGCTCGATCGTCATCGAGACCAACGAGGGCAACGGGAGGCTGGTCACCACCCTCCCGAAGGTGCACATCGTGGTCATCGGGATGGAGAAGATAGTCCCACGGTGGGAAGACGCCACCTACCTGGTGAAGGGGCACAGCGCGAGCGCGACAGGGCAGAACATGACCGTCTACGTCTCGCTGATCACACAGCACGGCCCCCTCGCAGGCTCCGCAGAGGGGAGGGAGTATCACGTCGTCATACTCGACAACGGCAGGTCCAAGATGAGGGAGGACCCGTTCTTCTCCGACGCGCTCAACTGCATCCGGTGCGGCGCGTGCATGAACGTCTGCCCCACGTACGGGGTGGCGGGAGGTCACACCTTCGGGTACATCTACCCGGGGCCGATTGGGATCCCCTGGACCGCGGAGGTCCACGGGCTCGACAAGGCGGCCTTCGCGCAGCTGTGCGTCTCCTGCGGCCTCTGCAAGGAGATCTGTCCGGTCGACATCAACATCCCGCTGATGATCGCCAAGGTGAAGGAGGAGGACAACCAGAAGAACGGGCAGCTCCTCGTCAACGACTTCTTCATGTCCTCCGAGACACTCGCAAAGGTCGCGAGCGCCACCGCCCCCGTCTCCAACTGGCTCATCCGGAACGGCGTCTCGAGGTCTCTCATGCAGTCCCTGGTCGGGGTCGACAAGCGGAGGACCCTCCCCAGCTTCTCGAGGAGGAGGCTGAGGAAGCGCCTCGCGCCCCTGGGGAGCGGCAAGGGAGCCTCGGGGAAGGTGGTCTTCTTCCCCGACATCTACGCGGACTACAACGACCCCGAGCTGGGCGTGAGGGCGGTCAAGATCCTCCTCGCTCTCGGCTACAGGGTGGAGGTGCCGGACCTCCGCTGGAGCGGGATGCCCTACATCTCCTACGGCGACGTGGCCAAGGCCACCAAGGTGGCAAGGCAGAACCTCGAGAGCCTGGGGCCGTACCTCGACCAGGGATACTCGGTGGTCTCCACCGAGCCCACCGCGGTCTACATGCTCAGGGACGTGTACCCCCGGCTGGCCCCCGGAGACCTCGCCGAGAAGGCCAAGGGGTCGAGCTTCCCCTTCTTCGGGTTCGTCGAACGGGCCGTCGGGCGCCTCTCCCTCAAGCCCTCGTTCCCCACGGGGGAGCCCATCGGGTTCCACATCCCGTGTCACGAGCGCTCGGTCTCGGGAGGGATGCCCGCCGTGGCGTTCCTGAAGGCGGCCGGGTACCAGGTGCAGGTGGTCGAGAACGGGACCTGCTGCGGGATGGCCGGGACGTTCGGGATGAAGCACGGCGACCTAGGGTTCAACCTCTCGATGGAGGTCGGGGACCACCTCTTCAGGCTCTTCAGGGAGAGCGGGAGGAAGCTCGTGGCGACAGAGAGCAGCGTCTGCTCGATGCAGATAGCCGACGGGGTCGGCGTCAGGGTGGTCCACCCGCTACGCGCGGTGGACGAGGTCCAGCTCCCGCCCCCCTCCTGAACCGCGGCGCGCAGGCCGAGGCGGAGGGCCTGAGCTTCGACTCCTGTCGGATGCGGGAGCCCCGGGTTCGACGCGAGCCTGACGAAGTCTTATACGCCCCGGCTGGGCGCGTGAGAACAGATGGCGACAACGGCTACTGAGAAGATACTCGGAATAGACCTAGGGACCACCAACTCGGCCGCCGCGGTCTACGAGGGCTCCGGGGCCGTGCCCATCCCCAGCCAGGACGGGGCGGCCACGGGGGGCAAGATGTTCCCGTCGGTGGTGGCCTTCATGCCCGACGGCTCGGTGGTCGTGGGCGAGAAGGCGAAGAGGCAGATGTCGCTCAACCCGCACGGGACGGTCCTGGAGATAAAGCGGAAGATGGGCACGGAGTACAGGGTGGAGGTGGGGGGCAAGAAGTACAGCCCCGAGGAGATATCCTCCCTCATACTGAGGAAGATAAGGTCTGACTCAGAGGCCTACCTTGGCGCGACCGCGAGGAAGGCGGTGATCACGGTTCCCGCCCACTTCAACGACAACCAGAGGCAGGCGACGATGGAGGCCGGGGCGATGGCGGGCCTGGAGGTCCTGAGGATAATCAACGAGCCGACGGCGGCCTGCCTCGCGTACGGGCTCGACAGGGCGGCGGCAGGCCAGGGCAAGATGCGGATAATGGTGTTCAGCTTCGGCGGCGGGACCCACGACGTCACGACCATGGAGATAGACGGCGACACCTACAAGGTCCTCGCTACGAGCGGGGACACGCAGACCGGAGGGGCGGACATCGACAACGCGATAGTCCAGAGGCTTGCAAACAGGTTCTACAACGAGAACGACGTCAACCTGAGGGACAATCCCTCCGCGATGGTGAGGCTCAAGGAGGCCGCCGAGAAGGCGAAGATCGACCTCTCCACGGAGCTCAGCGTCGAGGTCGGGGTGCCTTTCCTGGCGACCGTGGAGGGCGTCCAGAAGCACCTGAAGTACGAGCTCACCCAGGCCGAGCTGGAGGAGATCGCCTTCCCGATCGTGAGGAAGGTGGAGGCGACGATAAGGTCGGTGCTTATCGACTCGAGGCTCGGCCCTGAGGACATCGACAAGCTCATACTCATCGGGGGGCAGACCAAGATGCCGCTCGTGAGGCGGACTGTCGAGCAGTACATGGGCAAGGCCGCCGAGGAGGGGGTGGACCCGATGCAGTGCGTGGCGATAGGCGCGGCCTACCAGGGCGCTGTGCTCGCCGGCAAGCTCAACTACAAGCTACTCGACGTCACACCGCTCACCCTGGGGGTGGAGGACGCCGCGGGGACCGTCCAGAGGGTGATCTACAGGAACACGCCGATACCCGTCTCCAGGACCCAGTCGTTCACGACCGCGGAGGACGACCAGACAGAGGTCGGGATCCACGTCATCCAGGGGGAGCGGACGATGGCTGCAGACTGCGTCTCCATCGGCCGCTTCAACCTTGAGGGCTTCGCGCCCAGGGCGAGGGGCGCGACCCAGATCCTCGTCGGCTTCGACATCGACGCCAACGGCATACTCAACGTCTCGGCCAAGGAGCTGGCAAGCGGGGTGGAGCGGACGGTCAACATCACGGGGAGGATGAAGATACCCGAGGAGGAGCGTAGGCGCCTCATCGAGGAGAGCAAGCTGTACTCAGGGCTGGACCGCGCGAGGCGGGAGGAGGCGCTCCTCAAGGGCAACGGCGACCAGCTGGTCTACAAGGCGAAGAAGGTCCAGGAGGAGCTGCTCCTGCCAAAGGAGAGGATCGAGAAGCTGGACAGGGTGTGCGCCGAGGTGCACGCCACCGCTGCGCTCCCCCTCGACCCGAAGAACGAGAACGGGAAGCTCGACGCTATGAAGGCCAAGCTGGTCGAGCTCGCAGACCTGATCAACGACACGATCGACACGTACGAGATGGGCGAGGCGGCGTAGCTGCTCACAGAGTGGAGTCCTCCACCATGAGAAGCAAGGGCCTCGAGGCGGCGGCCCCGTCTGGCGCGAGCGCAACGACGCTCACGCTGTAGTTCCCGTCGGGGACCTCGTTGAAGTAGAACGGGGCGTCCACCACCGCGCCCGCGGGGGCGAGCGCAGAGAAGGAGGCGACCTGGATCGTCTGGTTGAGCGGGTTCCTCAGCATCGCCGTCAGCACGGCGGGCTGGGCGTGGTCGAGGACGTTCAGGTACCCTACGGCGAGGCTGGGGTTGAACTCACCATCGGGGCCACCGCCGGGAAGGAAGAGGGGGCTCGGGGTGCCCTGGATGCAGAGCGCGTCGCCCGCGGGACGCGGGGCCTGGGCGTAGTAGGCCGAGTCGAGCGCCTCGAAGAGGTCTGATGCCCCTGCGTCCCTCTGGGTGACCGGAGGGAGCCCGAAGACCATCTCGATGAACTTCATTATCGACGTGTGGTCGGAGAGGGCGTGGTCGACGTACCCGTGCCTCGCGAAGGGCGAGACCATGATTAGGGGGACCCTGAACCCGTCCCCGTGCCTGTCGAGCTGGGGCGGGGCGACGTGGTCGTACCAGCCCCCGTAGTCGTCCCAGGTGATCAGGACGACAGTCGAGCCCCAGTAGGGGCTGGACTGGATCGCCTCGACCACCCCCTGGACCCACGCCATCCCTGCCTGTATGCTGAACGGCGGGTGCTCGTTCTCGCTGTCGGGGGCGGTCAGGTACGCCACGTCGGGCATGCTCCCGTTCCTGAGGTCTGAGAGGAACGCGTCGGTGGGCTTGATGTCTGCCATCATCGTCGCGTTGTCCGCCACGGAGGTGACGAGGCCCAGCGCGTTCTCCCCGCCCACCGTGTACGGGGAGTAGTACGCCCACGAGTCGTGGGCGGCGGCCAGCTCGTTGGCGATCGACCCGACGTCTAGGTCGCCCTGCTGGTTGTACGTCGAGTCTGCGACCCCAGCGTTCTGGGCGGAGACGAGGTAGAGGTGGTTGGGCAGCGAAGGCCCCATGTCCGACGTGAAGTAGTCGTCGAAGAGGGTGTAGTTCTCCGCCAGGCTCCAGTAGTATGGGATGTCGCTCCGGTCATAGTAGCCGAACGTCTGGTTCCCTCCCTCTCCCCTTACGAACCCGTCCATCTTGCCGCCGGCGTAGTCTTCCAGGGCGCACCCTGTGAGGTGGCAGAGGTTCACGGTGGAGTTCACCAGGTGGTAGGGGTGTACGCCCGGGGGGTCGTTCTGGATCCCGTTGGCGCCCGGGAACGTCCCGAAGTAGTTGTCGAAGGTGTGGTTCTCCTGGACTATCACGACGACGTGCTTGATGGGGCTGCCCGTCCCGGCAGCCGGAGGGAGCGCGAGGTGAGGCGCCGGGGCGAGGATGAGCAGCAGGCAGATCGGGATGAGCGCAAGCGGCCTCATGCACGTACCTGCTCGCAGGGCCTGTCACGTGTCGAGCGCGACGGGCGGGACGCTAAGCTACCTCTCCAGGGTCCGGGGGCGCCGCCCTGATATTTATCCGTCCCTCAGCCTCGCCGCCAGGGAGCGGCGGGCAGGGATTTGGGTGGTCTCCCCGTCCGGGGCTTTGTCGGCGGGAAGGTCATCCGACCTGCGAGGCGAGGAGGTGCGGCCGTCTTGCTAGTCCTTGGAGACCACAGCGAAGAAGAAGAGGAAGAGGATGACGAACTCCATCGCGGCCACGATGATCAGGTCGGTCCGGTACCCTACCGCGAAGACAAAGTCGTCGAGCTGCGCGATCCCGACCTCGACCGCGAAGAGGATGAACGCCGCCGAGACCAGCAGGAGCCTCCTGAGCCTTGTCCGCCTGTACGCCGAGAGCGAGAGGGCGAAGAGGACGAGGGCGAATACCGCGATGGCGGCGTCGAGGACCATCTGGATCTCCTGTCCCTGGTCGACGTCCAAGAAGGCGAATGCCAGGTCGTGCAGGCCGACGAGCGCCGGGGTCACTTTTCGTCCGCCTCCGAGTAGGCGATGAATATGTCCGCCAGCCTACTCGACCATCGCTCCCAGACAGTGGGGTGGTAAGTCTTGATGAATCTTGCTATCTCGTCCCCCCTCGGGACACTGTAGGTCGAGAGCCTCCCCTGCTGCCCGCGTTCGACGATCCCGAGGTCGACGAGCCTCTTCAGGTGCCAGGAGACGGTGGCCTGGGAGAGACCTGCTGAGGCCACGAGCGCCTCCTGGGTCGTCCCCGGGCTCCTGATGATGTCGAGCAGGAGCTCCCTCTGCGTGTCGAGGCCCAGGACGCTCAGCACCTCTCGCTGCTTCTCCCCGAAGAGGTCGGCCGGATAGAAGAACTTGTAGAGGCCACGGCGCGTGGAGGTGATCCTCCTGTCTCGCTCGAGCCTCCGGAGGTGGTACTGGACGTCCCCCATGGCAAGCCCGAGAGATCTGCAGATCTCTCGCAGGTGGACCCCCGGGCGCGCCGCGATGAACTCGAGTATCCTCCTCTGGGTGGGGTCGATGTCCTTGAGAGGCGCGCGGCCGCCCGGCGATGCGAATGGGACGTCATCCTCCGGCCACCGCGCGGCAGCAGGTCCCAACACATCGCGGCCCGCCTTCCCACGCTTAAACGTCTGCATCGCGGAGCCTGCCCTGGCGGTGCTTTGACTGCCGGGCCGCCTAGCATGGGCTGTACACGCTGACCGCTGTGGGGAAGACGCCCCCTGCGATGTCTGCCGCGACGGCGCCGTCGCTCCTCTTGAACGGTACCATGGGGAACCCCGAGGGGTACTGGAAGTAGACGGGCCTCTCCACCTGCCCTGAGTTGACGTTCGCGATAGCCTTGGCGGGACCCCCGGAGGAGCCTGATGGGCTCGATCCAGTGCGATGCCCTCCCTCGAGCTGACGGCCCTGATGGGGGAGCCGTTCTCGGTTCGCCCCCTTTGCCATCAGACGTTCGGTGGATTGGCGACGCGAACGTTAATAATCGGTTGTGGTGCAAACCTCGATAAGGAGTCTCGCGACCCCGCGCGAGTAAACCAAACTTAACCACGGAATCAAGGCTTGTTGCCTGAGCACGGTATCACCTCATCTCGCGACATCGCGGTCGCGTGATTACAGATGAGTAAATTCGAGAAGAACTGGAAACCTGCAGCTTCGGCCTCCGGCGGCTTCGGGCAGAGGACGAGGGAGACGGTCAGGGGCCCACAGCCGCTAAAGCCACAGATCCAAAAGGCCACGACCCAGCTGAACCAGGAGATCCACCGCCTGGATGGCGCCCTCGCGAGGATGAGGCAGAGGGAGTCTGCGATCTTCAAGAAGACGGTGACGGCGGTGCAGCACCACGACGAGGCCACCTCCAAGGCCTACTCCAACGAGCTTGCCGAGGTCAAGAAGATGACGAAGATCGTGACCCAGTCCAAGGTCGCGCTGGAGCAGATAACGATGCGCCTCCAGACCGTGACCGAGTTCGGCGACTTCTCGGCCGTCCTCGCCCCGGCGATCGGCGTGATCAAGAACGTCAGGACATCCCTTGCCACCGCCCTCCCGGACGCCCAGGGTGCCCTGGGGGACATCGGGACAGAGTTGAGCACCATGATGTCCGACGTCGGCGGGCTGAGCGGGTCCAGCTTCTTCATGAACAGCGAGACCAACGAGGAGTCGGAGAAGATTATGGCAGAGGCGGCAGCGGTCGCCGAGAAGCGGATGGGCGAGGCCTTCCCGGAGGTCCCGTCCGTCCAGGACGAGTCCGTCTTCAGCAGCGGGGGCTAGGCGGACCGGCCGCCCGCCGCCGCCCGGGGGCTCGCGATATCTACGCTTGCACCACAAGCGTCAATATTCCCCGGGCGCGCCGACCCCTGAATGACCGTCCTGGGCAGGGCGCTCCCCGCCCCCTCGCTGGGGCTGAGGCACCTGGCCCTTTTCGCATCCGTGGGAGTCCTGGTAGCGTCCCTCACGGAGATGCTCGACGTCGTAGAGCTGCCTTTCGAGTCGACCGCCGCGCACCTCGCGGCGTCCGGATCGGTCGTCTCGATGGGGTTCCTTACCGCTTCCCTGGGGAGGTTCGGCTACGCCGGCCTCTTCGCGCTGATGGCGCTGGAGAGCGCCTCCCTCCCAGTGCCGAGCGAGGTCGTCCTCCCCTTCGCCGGCTATCTCGTCTACACCAAGAGCCTCAGCTTCGCGGGGGTGGTCCTCGTGAGCACCGGGGCGGGGGTCGTGGGGGCGCTCGTCGACTACTACCTTGCGCTCGAGTTCGGGAGGCCTCTCGTCGCCAAGCTGTTCGACTGGTTCGGCGGAGGAAGGGAGGGGATGGCGAGGGCAGAGAGGTGGTTGGGCGCGCGGGGCGCTTGGAGTATACTCGTGGCGAGGTTCGTACCCGGCCTCCGGTCGTCGATATCCCTCCCCGCGGGCGCCCTGAAGATGAAGATGGGGGCGTTCCTGGCGATGACCTTCCTCGGCTCCCTGGGCTGGTCGGCCCTCCTTGTCTACCTCGGGTTCAGCGCGGGGCCGGCCTGGCGCGCAGTCGCCTCCGGGTCGGGCGCCTTGCAGGCGCTCCTCCCTGCGGCAGCGGCCGCCTCGCTCCTGTACATCGGGTACTTCGCCTACCGCTGGATAATGTCGAGGGCTCGGCCGGCCACTAGCTCGATCCCGTCCCCCACAAGAGCTCCAGGAACTGCATGAAGTGAGCGGCCACCGCGCTGCTCTCGACCCAGCCCGCAGCGGAGAGGTCTGGTAGGCCGATGAGGGCTCTGCTGTCGTCGACGAGGAGGTCGAAGGCGGCTATCGCCCCCCTCCTCACCTGCACCTCTGGCGGGAGCCCCTCGGGCTTCGTCCCGTCGGTCATGACGCGGACCTCGACTCCCCGGGCGGCCGCCCCCTTGATCTCCGCGAGCAGCGTCTCAGAGCGCTCGAGGGTCTCGGTGGGGGTCACGAGCATCATGCTGGCGCGCGCCCCCCTGATCATCTCCACCAGCTTCGAAAGCACCCTGTCCTTTCCCCGGAGGGTGTAGACCAGCTCGGCTTGCTCCGCCGGGGTCGCCTCGTACATAGCCTGGAGCGCGGCGAACGTCTCCCTGAGCCGGGACTCGGTCTCTCCAAGGATGGTCCCTGGGTCTCTCGCCCTGTAGACTGCCGGCCTCCTGGTCACGAGCTCGACCCAACCGAGCTGGGCTAGCCTCTTGAGCGCCTCGTACGCGCTCGGATAGGGGATCGAGGCCTTGGCCGCCACCTTCCTCGGGTCGCTCGGCCCGAGCTTGACCAGGAAGACGTAGCACTTCGCCTCGTAGCTGGTGAGCCCAAGCTTCCTCAGCTCAGAGGAGAGTTCGTCTTCTCGCACTTCTTTCACCGGTCGGCGAGGGCGGTCCGAGAAGCGCTTATATAGGTATTAGTAGCGTTCGCGACTAACTCGGTGCGATCGATTGGATAGATTCGACTACGACGTTATAATCGCTGGAGGGGGGATGTCCGGGCTGCTCACCGCCTCGGCCGTCGGCTTCTACTCGAAGCAGAGGGCGAGGGTCCTCGTGGTGGACAGGAACTCCGCCGA
The DNA here is from genome assembly GCA_021848045.1 of archaeon. Taxonomy (GTDB): domain Archaea; phylum Thermoproteota; class Nitrososphaeria; order Nitrososphaerales; family Gagatemarchaeaceae; genus Gagatemarchaeum. The sequence goes on along the minus strand of JAJZNC010000037.1, from coordinate 17,130 downwards.
CGAGCCCGGCAAGAAGACCAACGCGGGCTGGATCTGCGGCGACGCGGCCAGCAAGAAGAGCATCGGGTTCATCGAGAAGAGCATCGGGATAAAGTATGGGTCGCCCGAGCTCGAGCACCCGGTCAAGGGGATCTACGTCTACTCCCCGGACCACAAGACAAAGGTCCTCTTCGAGGGCGAGGGGTTCATACTCAACAGGAAGCTGATGCCCAAGCGCCAGGTCAACGATGCGAAGGGGTTCGGGGTGGAGTTCAAGTTCGGGGCGACCGCCGAGAAGCTCATCGCCGAGGACGGATACGTCCGCGGGGTGACGGGTCGCGACTCTGAGGGGCAGCAGTTCAAGGCCACCGCGAAGGTGGTCATCGACGCGTCAGGCTCCTCCTCGGTGCTCCGTAAGTTCAACCCGATCGACAGCTACATCGAGCGGGAGATCGACATCGAGGACATGGAGGCCACCGGGAGGTACCTCATGGAGTTCGACAAGGGCGTTGAGGACGAGACGTACTTCACCCCCGAGTACTGCCTGATACACCTCGACCAGGTCATAGCCCCTGCGGGCTACGCGTGGGTCTTCCCAAAGGGGCAGAACAAGGTGAACATCGGGCTCGGCGTCTCCAAGCCGGGTCTAGACAGGAGGAACAAGAGGCTCGGGCTCAGCGACAACCTCTCCACGCTCATAGACAAGTACGTCAAGGACAACCCCTGCATAAGGAACGGGAGGCTCTCCACAAACCCCGACGACAAGGGCAACGAGAAGGGCAACTGGCAGGTCCCTGTAAGGAGGCAGAACGACTGCATGGTCGCCAACGGTTTCGCAGTGGTGGGCGACGCGGCTTGGCTCCCCAGGCCGCTCGACGCGGGCGGGATGGGGCCGGCGATGTACGCCAGCATGATCCTGGGCAAGGTGGTCGCGCAGGCCATCGAGGCCAACGACGTCTCGCAGGAGGGGCTATGGCAGTACAACGTGGAATACATGAACACCCACGGCTATCAGATGGCCTCCTTCGAGGTGCTGCGGCGCTACCTGCAGACCATCACCAACGAGCAGATCGACTTTGGGATGAAGCACTTCCTGACCCAGGAGGACATCGACGCCATAACCGAGAGGCGGCACCCGAAGTTCAACGCGATAAGCAAGCTCAACCCGATCCTCCTCATGAGGGTGGCCAGCCAGATGGAGCTCGCAAAGGGCCTGCGGTACACCGCCGACAAGAGCGAGGCGCTCGTCGCGCACAACCTGGACTACCCGGCCACGCCAAAGGGCTTCCCCGAGTGGAGGAAGAAGCTCCTCGTCGAGATCGACGACACGAAGAGGCGCTTCAACATGTCCGGCGCCGCCTCCTAGGACCTGGAGGTCGCCTGGTAGATGAAGTCGCTCGACGACGAGATACTCCAGCTCTGGAAGGACGTGAGCCCGTCGGGGGCGTTCACCTGCGGGTTCGAGGAGTACGCGGGGCAGCTGTTCATCCCCAGCGAGGAGAACCTCGCGAAGGCCCTCGACAGGGTGAGGGCCCTGAGGAGCCGGGCCGAGAACGAGCTCCAGACCAAGGTCCTCGACAGCATGGAGGCGTCGCTCTCCTTCGACGAGCCCCAGCCCGTGCTCGACGACATCGTAGGCTCGATCTTCAACCACCTGACCAAGGAGGGGGTGAACGAGAAGCACCTCCAGTCTCTGGTCTCGGACGCGATCAGGGCGATAGACGTCACCCAGAAGAGGTTCAGCAAGAAGGCCGTGCCCTCGGCCGTCAAGGCGCTCACGCTCTACCGGCTGGACGGCGTGCTCGAGGTTCTGGACGCGATATCTGGCCAGATAAAGGGGAAGGAGCTAAGGAAGGACTGTGAAAGGCTGAGGGAGAAGGCGAGGAGGTTCGTCGCGCTCTTCGAGCTGAAGGGGTTCGGCAAGGGGACCTTCGAGGAGGTGGAGGCGGTCTTCAAGAAGACGAAGTTCGAGCTCGGGAGGGAGCGGTTCTACCGGGTCGCGCTCGAGAACGGGATGGACTACTCTGAGACCCCCGACGAGCTCGAGGCCAAGGCGATGGCGTGGCTCGAGGACGAGCTGCCGAGGTACAAGGACGTGACCAAGAGGCTCGCTAGGCTCTACAAGTGCGAGGCGACCCCTGAGGCGGTGGAGAGGCACCTCGTCGAGAGGGCAGGGCTCAAGCCGAGAGACCTGCTCAGGCTGACCAACGGGATGAGGAAGGTCGTCCAGCAGTTCGTCGACCAGGACGTCGTCAAGATCAACAAAAAGTACAAGACGAAGGTGGTCGAGACGCCCGCGTACCTCTCGGGGATGCTCCCGACCGGGGCGGCCTCGTTCTTCGACACCTTCACCAACAAGCCCTTCCAGTTATACTTCCTCACCACCGACCCAAAGAGGGACCCTCCCAGGTCGGTCTCGCAGCTGATGGACCTCCTAGTCCACGAGGAATACGGGCACTGCGTCAACCACTCCAACACCGTCCTCCACTTCGGCGGGCGGGCGGGCAAGCTAGAGATGGTGCCGACCCTCCTCCAGGCGCCCGTCACCGAGGGGCTCTCCTTCAACAGGGAGCGCGAGTTCCTCGAGGCCTCCCTCGGGCTCGAGGGAAAGGAGAAGCTGACCAGGGCGGAGGCCGCCTACGTGGCGTTCCTGGAGAGGCACGGAGGGCTCCGCTTGGTCAACGCCGAGCTCGAGTTCCAGACCAGGAAGTGGCGCCTCATACGTTTCCTCCGGGTCATCGGCGATGTCAGGATAAACACTGGGAGGCAGACCCTCTTCGAGTTCATCGACTGGGCGCACGCAAGGACCGGGGTCCCGAAGAGCAACGTCTACTACCAGCTCTTCCCCGCGCACGAGGGGATGTTCCCCGGGTACGCCACGGCGTACGCCGTGGTCGGGGAGGAGATCCACGCGATCGAGGACACCATAAAGGACGCAAAGGCAAGGGTGCGGTTCTCCACCTACCTCACGGGCGTGGGGTTCCCCCCGCGCAGCAGGTACAGGAAGATGTTGCAGGACTTCGCGGCTAGGCTCTAGCCGCATCCCACGATGACCCCGACCGGCGCCCTCCGCGGGCTCGGACATCAATCCCCGGCCTCCCTGCTCGGAAGATTGAAATATCGTGCTCGCGCTCTGTCGAGAGCAGGAAAGGCTCGCGTGCCCAAGCAGATCAGCACCTTCGATGAGTTCGTCAAAGGCGTCGTAAAGCTGCTCGTCATGGTTCTCGTAGTGGTGGTCGTCCTCACCATGCCTGCGATCTACCTGATCGCGCCCCTGACCGGGCACACCCCGGGCTACTTCATCTCGCTGATCACCAACCCAGGGGCGCTCCTGGCCTTCATAGGGCAGACCATGAGCACAGAGCCGACCAAGAGCCTCTTCGAGTTCACCACGTTCCCCGGGTTCACCTTCGCGGCCCTCTTCTCGACGGTCTTCATGGTGTGGGTGGAGAGGAAGTTCATCGCGAAGGTCCAGCTCAGGGTGGGCCCCCAGTACGCGGGGCGGTTCGAGGGGATCCTCCAGAACTTCGCGGACCTCTTCAAGCTGCTCTTCAAGGAGATACTCATCCCTGACGGGGTGGACAGGGCGGTCTACCTTGCCGTCCCGCTCGCCCTGATGTTCATCTCGGGCGCCCTCCTCTCCCTGCTCCCGCTGGGGCCTACGACCTACATAGCCGACCCGTCGATCGGCGCGATATTCATATTCGCGATTATCAGCTTCACCCCCCTCGTAGTGATGCTCGCGGGGTGGGCAAGCAACAGCAAGTACTCGCTGCTCGGGTCTCTCAGGGCGCTCCACCAGATGGTGGCCTACGAGATCCCGATGATTCTCTCGGTGGTGGGGGTGGTGGTCCTGGCGGGGTCGCTCGACCTGGTGAAGATAGTCTACGCGCAGAGCGCCGTCTGGTTCATCTTGTTCCAGCCGCTCGGCGCGATCGTCTTCTTCATCTGCGTCCTCGCGGAGCTCGAGAGGATCCCGTTCGACCTCCCGGAGGCCGACACCGAGCTGGTCGCGGGCTGGACGACCGAGTACGGGGGGATGAACTTCGGGGTATTCCAGCTCGCGACGTACATAAAGTTCTACTCGCTCGCGGGGATATTCACGACCTTCTTCCTGGGTGGCTGGTTCGGGCCGGGGCCAGTCCCGGGGCCCTTCTGGTTCCTGGTCAAGACATTCCTGGTCATGCTCGCGATGATGCTGCCGAGGGCGGTCCTCCCGAGGGTCCGGATTGACGTCCTGCTTAGGGGCGGGTGGACCAAGCTGATGATAATGGCATTCCTTAACGTGCTGGTGGCGCTCCTTGTGGTCTCGGCTGGGCTGTACACCGTAGGAGGCGCATGAGTCGTGGGGCTTCTCTCGTCGATCAAGGGCGCCTGGATCTCCGGCTGGTCCGGGGTGAGGCACGCCTTTAGGCCCAGGATGACCCTGCGCTACCCCGACCAGAAGCTAGACCTCCAGGGCCCGGGGTACCACTTCGACCCCAAGGCGGGCGTCGGCCTCCCGGGGTTCAAGGGAAGGCACTTCCTCCGCGATGAAAAGTGCACGGGATGTCAGCTCTGCGCCATCGCATGCGACGGGGTCGCAGTCGCCATCGAGATGCAGACCATGGTGCGGAACAAGCCGCAGAACAAGAAGAACTTCTGGCCTGCAGTCGACTACGGCCGGTGCCTCCCGCCCTCCACACCGATAACCACGATCGATGGGACCAAGCCGCTCTCGGAGGTCCGTGTCGGAGACAAGGTGCTGACGCACACCGGAAAGTTCAGGGAAGTGACGCGCCTTTTCGCCAGGAGGTACACCGGCAAGCTCTACACGTTCAAGACGCTCGACAACTACGAGCTCCTTACCACGACGGAGGACCACCCCATCCTCGTCTACGGTGAGAAGGGGGTGTCCTGGGTCTACGCGAGCGAGGTCACGCCGAGGACCTATCTCACGAGGCCGGTCATCGTCGAAGAGGAGCCGAGGGAGAGGATCGAGTACAGCTACGAGCTCTACCATCCCGCTGGACGCGGAGGGGCATCCACGACCGAGGTCGTCTCCCTTCCGACCACCCCTGAGCTGATGAGGCTCGTCGGCTACTACCTTTCCAGAGGCACGGCCGGGAGGCACGGCGTCTCGTTCACGGTCCGCGAGCGCGATGACGACCTGAAGGCCGACATCACAGACTGCCTGACGAAGGTCTTCGGCGCAGGGGTCTCGGCCAAGCCCGACGAGGACTCGGCTGGTCTGAAGCTGTGCGTCGACTCTCCCAGGGTGGCGGCCTTCTTCTCCCAGTTCGGGCACTCGGCAGACACCAAGAAGCTCCCGTGGGGGATGGTCTTGCTCCCGAGCGCAAGGATCGGGGAGGTCGTTCGGGGCGAGTTCTGGGGCGACGGGCGCTTCTCGAACGACTCCCATCCCATCAAGGGCAGCTCGAACTGCCTCACGATCAGTACCGCGTCACGGGAGATGGCCATCCAGACGCACTACATGCTCGGCCGGCTGGGGATACTATCATCGATGGGCGCGCAGCGCCAGAATGACCGGAGCACGTGCTACTCGGTCACCGTGAAGACGCCCTACGTCGAGGCGATGGGCCGACTGGTGGAGGTCCCGGCCAAGAACGACGAGCTCTCCCGCAGCTCCGTCCACATCAGCGACGGGATGGTCGTGACCCCGGTCGTGAAGATCGACGTCGCCGACGTGGTCGACTATGAAGTGAGGAACCTGGAGGTCGACGGAGACAACAGCTACGTCGCGGCGAACATCGCCGTCCATAACTGCGTCTTCTGCGGTCTCTGCATCGACCCCGATACGCCGGTCGTGACCAATCCGGGCCTGAAACCGATGAAAGAGGTCAAGGTGGGAGACCTTCTCCTCACGCACACCGGCGAGTACAAGCCTGTGACCAAGGTCTGGGACATGCGCTACACGGGGACGCTCTATCGGATTCACGTCTACGGGAAGCCCGAGCCCCTCGTCTGCACCGCCGACCACCCGATAATGGCCGTCTCCAGAAGGATGTCGAAAGGGAAGGATGGCGGGCTCTCGAGGTCGACGGAGCCGCTAAAGTTCCACAAGCCCGGCGAGTTGAAGCCGGGCGACTACCTGGTGAGCCCCGTGGTGAAGAAAGAGCGCCCCGTGGAGACCTACGAGAAGGATGTCCCCCTGTACAAGATCGGCCCGGTGAAGAGGAGGATCGTCCTCGATGCTTCCCCAGAGCTGTTCCGCCTGGTCGGGCTCTACCTGTCGGGAGGGTCCTGCAGCGGCGCCAGGACGGTCAGGTTCGACTTTGTGAAGGAAGCTGCAGGGGGTGCGGCGGATTGCAGCGGCCTGCTCCGGACGTTCTTCGGCAAGCCGGGGGTCTCTAGGAAGAACGGAGAGAGCGGCGTCCGCCTCGCGTTGGACTCCGCCGCAGCGGAGGCCTTCTTCTCCCAGTTTGGGAGGGGGGCGCCCGACAAGCGGCTCCCTGATTGGGTATTCTTCGCGGAGCGCGAGAAGATCCTGCAGGTCGTGAAGGGAGAGTGGCAGGGCGATGGGCACGGCGCCGGCGGGGCGCGTCGGAGCCGCCTCAGCATGAGGACGGCGTCGGAGGTCCTGGCCTTCCAGCTCCAGCAGCTTCTGGCAAAGGTCGGGGTGGTCGCCACCGTCGAGCGGGGTCAGGGGGGCGAGCCTCAGGCCTACCACGTAGACGTCTCCGGGAGGTGGGCGGCGAAGCTCGCCGAGCTCTGGTCGGTGGAGCTCGAGCGCAGCCCGACCGAGCACGCGGACGAGTTCCACATCTCGGAGAACTACGTCTACCTCCCGATCAGGGAGATCGAGACTCAGGAGGTCGCCGACCACAGGGTCATGGACGTGACCGTTGAGGATGACCACACCTTCAGCCCGCTCGGGCTCGCGACCTCGAACTGCGTGGACGCGTGCCCGTTCGACGCCCTCTCCATGACCAACGACTACGAACTCTCCTCCTACGACAAGGCCAGCCTGAAGTACACGCCCGACATGCTGATGCTCCCGCCCCCCGACGAGCTGGGGACTGCCAAGGTGAAGTTCGACAAGAAGCGAGGCACAGTGACGCATGGTTGACGCCACAGACATCGCTTTCGCAGGGCTCTCGATAGTCGCCATCGGCGGTGCCGTCTCGGCGCTGGAGGCGAGGGAGATAATCTACGGAGCCGTCGGCCTGGCCGCCAGCTTCTTCGGAGTCGCGTCCCTCTTCTTCCTCCTCGACTCGCCCTTCGTCGCGGCCTTCCAGATCACGGTCTATGTTGGCGCTGTGGCCGTGCTCGTCCTCTTCACGGTGATGCTCGTGAGGGAGGGGAGGTGGTTCGGCGACTCGATGGGGCCGGCGTCGAGGGCGGCGGCGGTGGTCACGGTCCTCGCGCTGATAGCCTCCCTGGTGTCCAGCTTCCTCGCCTCGAGCCTCTCGACGGCCACAGAGCAGCCGACCCCCCCGAGCTTCGTGCAGATAGGCCAGCTCCTCACAGGGCCCTACGCGCCAGCCCTGGAAGTGCTCGCGCTGGTGCTCGCGGCCTCTGTGCTTGGCGCTCTGACCCTGGCCAAGGTCGAGCCAGCGGCCGAGAAGGAGGGGTCCTAGGTGGCGGTCGCCCTCACCGACTACCTGGTGGTGTCCGCGATCCTCTTCGCGGTGGGGGTCTACGGGCTCCTCACCAAGAGGAACGCGATGAGGCTGGTCTTCTCGGTCGAGATCCTGGTCAACGCTGCGAACATCAACTTCATCGCCTTCAACAGGTTCCTCTGGCCGGCCGCCCTGGGGCAGACGGCGGTCCTCTTCTCCATAGCGCTCGCGGCGGCCGAGGCGGCGGTCATACTCGCGATCGTGGTGGTCGCCTACAGGATCCACGACGACGTCGATGTCAGCGAGCTCGACGAGCTGAAGGGATAGACAAATTGAGCGAAAAGAACGTGACCCGACCATCAGCGAGCGCGTTGGTGCCTAGCGCAGGGAGGGAGAGGCGCGGGTGACCGCCATCCCGTACGTGCTGCTCCAGTCCGTCCTCGTGCCCGCGTTGGGCGGCGCCGTGTCGTTCGCCCTGGGGGGTCGTCTCGGGAGGCGCGTGGGCTGGATCGGGTTCGCCTCCGTCCTGTACCCCGTCCTGCTCTTCCTCGCAGTAGGCTCTGGCCTCTACTCTGGGGGGGCGCCGGTCTCGGAGTCGTACGCGTGGGCGCCTGCGGCGGGGCTCGCGTTCGGGTTCCTCGCTGACGGGCTCAGCCTCCCGGTCGCCCTGGTGATCTCGCTCGTATGCGCGGCGATCGCCGTGCACTCCATGCCCTACATGAAACAGAGGATCGAGGCCCTCTACGGCGCGGAGAAGAAGCAGCCCTACGGGACGTACTACCTGAACTTCCTGCTGGTCGTCGCGGGACTGCTCGGCGTGGTCCTTGCGACCAACCTGATCGAGCTCTACCTCTTCGTCGAGCTCATCCTCATCCCGACCTTCTTCATCCTCGCCCTGTTCGGCTACGTCCAGAGGGGGCGGGTCGCCACGATGTACTTCCTCTGGAACCAGCTCGGGGCGTTCGTCTTCCTTGCGGGCGTCCTCCTGGCGTTCTCCGCGACGGGGAGCTTCGCGATCTCCTCGCTCTCCGGCCTCGCGACGGGCTCCTCGCTCCCCTACTGGGTGTTCTTCCTGATAATGCTCGGGTGGTTCATCAAGATGGGGGTCTTCGGAGTGCACATGTGGCTCCCCACCGCAGAGGCGGAGCCGCCGTCGTCGTTCGCACCGATAATGGCGACCGTGGTCGGCGTGGGGAACTACGCCGTGGCCAGGCTCCTCGTCCAGAACATGCCTGCCATCTTCCACAGCTTCTCGATCCCGTTCATGTTCATGGCGCTCCTCACGATGAGCTTCGGCGGGGCGATGGCCCTGGTCCAGACCGACGTGAAGTACCTCTTCGCCTGGTCCACGATGAGCCAGAACGCGTACTCGCTCCTCGGGATAGGAAGCCTCACCGTCCTCGGCGTCTCAGGCGGGGTGTTCTACTTCCTCTCGCACGTCCTGGGCAAGTGCATCCTGTTCTCCGTGGCGGGGATCCTGCTCGCTAGGACCGGCACCCGGGACATGAAGCGGATGGGCGGACTGGCTGGGAAGATGCCCCTCACCGCCACGCTCGCCCTGATCGGGGGGCTCATTCTCTCCGCGGTCCCCCCCACCAGCGGCTTCCAGGCCGAGTGGATAATGTTCGCAGGCATATTCTACCAGGGCGCCTACGGGGCGACGGTCAACCTGGCCATCGCGTTCCTGGGCATCGTGGCGACCGCCTTCACGGTCGCCTATGTCTTCTGGCCGATCAGGCGGATCTTCTTCGGGCCGCTCCCCTCGCACCTGGAGAGCGTGACCGAGGCCCCCCTGACGATGACGCTGCCGCTGCTCGCGCTGGCCGCCGTGGCGGTCGTCGTCGGGATCTACCCCGACCTGTTCACCAAGATGCTGATCGGGTTCGCGAACTCTCTTCCGCTGAAGGGGGGCGTCTAAGCCGATGGCCGCCCAGATCCCCTCCATCTATCTCTGGCTGGTGGTCATCTTCCCGTTCGTGGGCGCGCTCCTGACTCCCGCGTTCTCCAGGATCGGGGGGAAGGCAAGGGACTACGCGGCGGTCGGCTTCACGGCCCTCTCCGCCCTCTTCGCGTTCCTCCTACTCGTCCCCGTGCTCGAGGGCCAGAAGATCAGCGTCTACAACTCCGTGATCCCCACCTCTGTCCCGTGGATCTCTGAGCTGGGGATCAGGATGGGCGTGCTGTACGACCCGTTCACGATAATCATCGTCAACGTGGTGACCTCGATCGCCCTCCTGATCATGGTCTACAGCCTCGACTACATGAAGAACGAGCACGGGCTCACCCGCTACTGGTTCTTCATGAACTTCTTCCTGGGGAACATGCTCCTCATCGTCCTCTCGGACAACCTGCTCGCCCTGTTCATCGGGTGGGAGGGCGTCGGGCTCTGCAGCTACGCCCTGATAGGCTTCCACTACCGAGACGAGGCGGAGAACTGGGTCGGGACCCCGGGCCAGAAGGCCCTCGGCGAAGAGCAGGCCTACTCGCCCTCCCACGCCGGTATGAAGGCCTTCGTCATGACCAGGATAGGCGACATGGCGATGCTCATAGGGCTCTTCCTTGTGTTCATCTACGCGCACACCTTCAGCTTCCAGGCGCTCGCGAGCAGCAGCGCGTGGGCGACCGCGATGTCCAACGCCGGCCTCCTGGTGCCCGCAGCGCTCCTCCTCTTCGGGGGCGCCATAGGCAAGTCCGCCCAGTTCCCGCTCCAGGAGTGGCTCCCCGACGCGATGTCGGGCCCAGCCCCCGTCTCGGCGCTCATACACGCCGCCACGATGGTCAACGCGGGCGTGGTCCTGGTCGCGAGGATCGGACCGATATTCTACTTCGCGATGCAGACCGACCCGGCCCTTGTCCAGCCCTTCTTCACGACCGTAGCCTGGATAGGCGCGATGACCGCGTTCCTGATGGCCACGCAGGGGATGGTCGGGTTCGAGCTCAAGAAGATCCTGGCGTACTCTACGGCCTCCCAGATAGGCTACATGATGCTGGCCCTGGGCGTCGCGGGGCTCTCTACCAACTTCGCCCAGGGGCTCTCCGCGGGCGTCTTCCAGCTGATGAGCCACGCCATCTTCAAGGCGTGCCTCTTCATGGCGGCCGGCGTACTCATCCACGCCACCGGCACCAAGTACGCGAACGAGATGGGCGGCCTAAGGGACAAGATGAAGCTCACCTTCATAGTGTTCCTCATCGCGGCCGCCTCACTCTCAGGGATCCCGCCTTTCAGCGGGTTCTGGAGCAAGGACTCGGTCCTGGCCTCAGCCTGGAGCGCAGGGCAGTGGCCGCTGTTCGCGGTCGGGGCGATCACCGCGGGCATCACCGCGTTCTACTCGTTCAGGCTCGTCGGCCTCGTATTCTTCGGCAAGGCGAGCGACCACATGGAGGGGCACCACCCTCACGAGACAGGCCCGCTCGGCTGGATCCCTTACGCGATCCTCGGAGGGATGACCGTGGTCATCGGGGTACTCGCCTATCCGCTGAACATCTACGGGGCGCTCGAGTCTGCGGCGACGACCTACCTCCAGGGGCTCTTCCCGGCAGCGGGGATCCAGCCCGCACCGGTGGGCTTCACCTTCGACGCCGAGTCCGCGGCGATCGCCCTTGCCTTCGTACTGGTGGGGCTCGGCGCAGCCTACGTGATCTACCTCGCGAGGAGGGTCGAGCCTTCGAGGATAGTCGGGCAGACGGGCGTCATGCACGGGCTCTACAGGTTCCTCGAGAACAGATGGTACATCAACGCCGTCTACTACAGGGTGTTCGTAGACCCGCTGCTGGCCGTCTCCGGGTGGCTCCTTGACGCCTTCGAGCTGAACGGCCTGGAGCGGGTCAACGCGGGGACCGCCGCCCTCTGGGTCTACATTTCTCGCGGGGGGAACTGGGTCGACGGCAGCGTCGTCGACAGGATAGCCAAGGCCTTCGCGGTGGACGGCGAGTCCCTCTCGAGGGCCGTGAGGCGCGTCCAGACCGGGGTCGTCGAGCGGTACGCCCTCGTCTTCGCGGCGGGGCTCGCGGTCATCCTTCTCCTGTACATATTCGCCTCGGGGGTGGTGGCGTAGATGGGCTACGTCCTCTCCCTCCTGATCCTAGTCCCCCTCCTCGGGAGCCTGGTGACCTTCGCGGCCTCGAGCCTGGGAGGGAGGAGGCAGAGCGCCTCGTACATCGCGGCAGCCTTCGCGCTGGCCACTGTGGCCATCGCGGCGTACGTCTTCTGGTTCGTCTACTCCAACACCCCCGCCCCCGGATACTACGCGCTCACGGAGGACCACCCGTGGATCGCGCTGCCGGGCTTCGGGGTAGACATCCTCCTCGGGACGGACGGGCTGAGCTCCCCCCTCATCCTGGTCTCGGGGATCGTGGGGGTCCTGGCCGTGCTCAGCTCGAGGTCGCTGATAGACAAGAGAGAGCCCGCGTACTACTCGCTCATGCTCCTGGTGCTCGGGGCTGTGATGGGCGCGTTCACATCGCTCAACCTGGTGGTCTTCTACCTCTTCTGGGAGCTCGCCCTGGTCCCCATGTTCTTCCTCATCGGGGTCTGGGGCGGGGACAGGAGGAAGTACGCCGCGCTGAAGTTCATCATCTTCACCTTCGCGGGGAGCGCAGTGATGCTCCTGGGCTTCCTGGCCCTCTACTTCGGGGTCTCCCCCTCCACCTTCGACATCCCCAACCTCGCCAGGGCGGGGGTCCCGGTCGCGCTCCAGTACCTCCCGCTCCTTGCGGTCTTCGTCGGGTTCGCGGTGGAGCTCCCGGTCTTCCCGTTCCACAGCTGGCAGCCCGACGCCTACGAGCAGGCGCCCGCGCCCGTCAACGCGCTCCTGTCGGGGATACTCCCCAAGTTCGCCGGGTACGCGGTGATCCGGATCGGCCTCGGCCTCTTCCCTGCAGCGGCCTACGACTACGCTTGGGCTTTCATCCTCCTGGCCGTCATCTCGATGTTCTACGGGGCGGTCGTCGCCCTCCTGCAGAAGGACCTGAAGAGGATGTTCGCCTACACCAGCATAAGCCACATGGGCTTCGTCCTCTTCGGGGCGTTCGCGACCGTGGCTTCCGGCAATCCGCTTGGGATCGAGGGCGCCATCTTCCTGATGTTCGCGCACGCCCTGGCGGTCGGCGCGCTCTTCACTCTCTCGGGCTTCGTCGAGAAGGAGTCCGGGACCCGGCTCATCCCCAAGCTTGCCGGTCTGGGAAGGAGGTTCCCGGTCACCGCCGCCCTCCTGGCGGTCTCCAGCGCAGCCGCGATAGGCGTCCCGCCGTTCGCGAACTTCATAGCCGAGCTGATGGTCATCTCGGGTGGCATCTCCGCGTACGCCTCCACGGCCGTCACCGTACTCGTCCCGGTGATAACCGGCGGCTACTTCTTGTGGATGCTGAAGAGGGTCGTGATAGACCCCGCGCAGGAGGCCGGCGAGCCCGGGGAGGCCGCTGACGTCTCGCGCCTCGACGCGGCGCTGGTCGCCGTGTACCTCGTACCGCTGGTGCTCCTCACGGTATTCTCGTTCCTGGTGCTGACGCCCGCCGCCCCGGTCGCGCAATGGACCGCGAACCTCGTCCACGGAGCGAAGCTCTGATGGCCGACTACATCCTCCTGGCGGTGGCCTCGCTCTCCGTGGCAGCGCTCGGCGTCCCGTTCCTCCAGTACTTCGCCAGGAGGGGGAACGCGTCCGGGTACCTCGTGATCGCTGCGGTCGGGGTCGCGTTCCTTGCGATCGCCGCCAACGCCGCCTCAGGCTCGACCAGCGCCTACCCGTTCGGGTCGCTGCTGGCGTCTGACTCGCTGGGCAACCTCTTCGCGATGCTGACGCTCGGCGTCGCGCTCTTCGTGGCGGTCGCCTCGCTCTCGCTGGTCCCGTCGAGCCAGACGGCCAACTCGCCGTTCTACTACTCGCTCCTCTCCTTCGCCGCGCTCGGCATGGTCCTCATCTCGTACTCGACAGACCTGCTGATGCTCTTCATAGCCTGGGAGCTCATGAGCATCCCCACCTACGCGCTCGCTGGCTTCAAGAAGGGAAGCGCGGCGTCCAACGAGGCCGCGGTAAAGTACGCCATCCTCGGCGCCCTCTCCTCGGCCACTATACTGTACGCGATCAGCCTCACCTACGGCCTGACGGGGACCCTCGGGATAGCCGCCGCGGCCGCCTCCCTCGGGTCGCACCTCTCCAACCCGGTCGCGGGGATCGCGATTCTCCTCTTCGTGGTGGGATTCGGCTTCAAGATGTCCATCGTCCCGTTCCATATGTGGGCGCCAGACGCCTACGAGGGGGCACCGACCCCGATCGCCGCCCTCTTCGCGGCCGGGACCAAGAAGGCAGGCTTCGTCGCGATGATCCGGGTCGTGCTTGCGATCTCGACGGCGGTCGCTCTCACGCCCGGCTCCGGCTTGTTCACCCTTCCCAACGTGCTCGCGGTCCTCGCCCTAGCCACCATGACCCTCGGGAACCTCGCCGCGCTCACCCAGAAGAGCATGACCAGGCTCCTCGCATACTCGAGCATAGCCCAGGCGGGGTACATCCTGATCGGGTTCGTGATATACTCGTACGGCCAGGCGAACCCGGCCTTCGCGCAGCAGGCGCAGCTCGGGATGGCCGGGGCGCTCTTCCACATAATCAACCACTCGGTGATGAAGGGAGCGGCGTTCCTTGCCGCCGGGCTGGTCATCCTGAAGCTGGGGAGCGGGAGCCTGGACGCCTTCGACGGACTGGGGAGGCGTATGCCCATCGCCGCCTTCAGCCTGGCGATGTCGTTCCTCGCCCTCGCGGGAGTGCCACCGCTGAACGGGTTCTGGAGCAAGCTGATGCTTTTCACCTCCGTGATCAACACCCCGTACGCCTGGCTCGCCGTTGCGGGGGTGCTGAACACGGCCCTGAGCGTGGGCTACTATGGGTGGGTGATCAAGCGCATGTATCTCGACGAGCCGGGCGGCGACCAGTCGCCGGTCGAGGAGCCGCTGACCATGGCGCTGGTGCTTGGGGTGCTCGTCGCGCTCATAGTCGTCTTCGGGCTGGAGCCGGGACCCATCATCTCGCTAGCCCAGCACGCGGTGCCCGCCCTCGCCTCGCTTACCGGCTGACCTTTGTCAATAGTCGCGCTTCACTGAAAAGTCGGTGAGCTCGCGCAGGAGGGAGGTGGCCTCGCTCTCCTCTAGGACCGAGAGCCGGTCCTTGGCCTTCTTCGCGTAGCCGTCTGTCATCGACTGGAGCCGCGCGAGGAGCTGGCGCTCGTCCCCGTGTCTCTTTAGCGCCGCCGTGATCTTGTCCTCGCTCCCCCAGTCCAGGATGTCGTCGTGGATCTGGTACGCTATCCCCAGGAACCTGCCGTACTCGGTCAGCGCCTCCAGGGTCTCCGTCGATGCCCCCCCGACGAGGCCGCCCAGCCGCACCGACGTCTCGAAGAGGGCTGCCGTCTTCTTTGAGATGACGTCAAGGTACTCGTCCCAGTCGAGCTTGTAGACGCCGGGGTCTATCGTTAGCTCGGCGTACTCGCCCTCGCACATGTTCATCGCAGCGTTGCTGATCGTGGAGGCTACCCTCCGGTCGGGGTACCTTGCCGCGATGGCGAGAATCATGGCGAAGACGAAGTCCGCTGTGAGAAGCGACGTGCTATACCCGTACCTGACGTGGAAGGCCGCCCTCCCCCGCCTCGATGCCTCCTGGTCGATTATGTCGTCATGGATTATCGACTCGGCGTGGAGGAGCTCGACGGCGACCGCCGCGTCGAGGACCTTCTCGTCGTACGAATGTCCTACCGCCTCGGCAGACAGGAGAAGCACGAGGGGGCGGATCCTCTTCCCTCCTTCGAGGGCGTATTTCAGAGGCCCGGAGAACCTGGAGTCCGAGTAGCGGTTCAGCTCTGCCTCGATGGCTCCGTTGATGTTCTCGAGGTATTGGGTGGTCTTCACCTCGATCCTGCTCAGGAACTCTAGGTCTTTCTTCGCCAAAAGCGCGGGACCGTTGGACCTTCACCCGAGCGTGATATATATTATATTTTTCCCGGAGGCGTGGCGGCTCGTTCGCGCAATCCCGTATTTGGACGGGGCGCCGGGCTCCACGGTCGGGGTCCCTGCCAGGGGGTGGTCCCCCGATGCGCGGTCGCCGCGTCGAGGCGCACTTCTGGCGTGCCCTTTTATCCTGTCTCGATGTCTCCGGATTGCCCTTGCTCCGATTCAAGCTCGAGCAGCTCCACCTGCAGTCTCTCGAAAGGTGGTTTCTCCCTCTCCCAAAGCTGGGGAAGGGCTCGCTCTCTGTCCTCTCGGAACACCTGGAGAAGGGTGGGTTCGGGGTGCGCCGCGGGGGTGGCCAGGCCAAGCTCCTGGCCACGAAGGGCTCGATGCGCATCTCGGTCGACGGCAAGCTCGGGCTCGCCTCCTCCGGTGGAGACATGCTCGACGTGGTTGGTCCTGCGATACCGAAGCTCATTGAGACGGGGGGCCGAGAGACCATCTCAGGCCCCATGGACGTCTCCTCCCTCTACTTCTCGGTCAGGCGCTCCCGAGGGCTCACCCGGCTGCAGGTCTTCCCGAGGCTCGAGTCGTTGAGAACGTGGACCTCTCTCAGGGGCGAGGGGCTCTGCGGGCTCACCCCCGACGAGGCCGCTGCGCTGAAGAGCGCGCTTGGCGGGGCAGACCCCGCGGGCACGGTGGCGTGCGTCACCGCCTCGCCGAGGGACGGCTCCTCTCCCTTCCAGGTAGGTGCAAAGGTGTACTTCAGGTCTGAGCTTCCCTTGGGCGAGTTCCTTTCCTCCTTGAGGGTGATGGGCTCCGGCGGGTCGGACTCTTCGTTCCTGCCGAGAGACTCGGTCGTCGAGGTAAGGGGCACGCCGGTCCAGGGGCGCGCCGCGGCTGCCGAGCTGGGAGAGTGGTGCCTCGTCCGGCCAGCCAGCGAGCGTTAGCGACAGAAACCTCTAATGGGCGTCCCTGAGAGCCACGCGTCAGGGCCCCGGTAGTATAGTCCGGTCAAACTGACTGGTTGTCAGTATCGAAAGTATGCTGGCCTTTCGAGTCGGCGACGCGGGATCGAATCCCGCCCGGGGCACCACAAAAGTATGAGTGTATATCATACCTTGGATTACATGTATGAAAAGCCGGATGAGGATCGGAGAGAAATGACAGGTGGTCATCCCGAAAGGGATCAGGGAGCAAACCGGCATAAAGGAGGGGTCTGAGGTCGTCGTCGAAGCGAGAGACGGCACCGTCCTAATCAGGAGGGCAAGCCCTCCCACGGAGAGTTACGTCGACTACTTTACGAACACTTTTTCCAAGAAACTTGACCACACGGTGAACATCAAGAAGCTGCTGGAGGAGGAGCGAGTTGAGCGCCAGAAACGTCTACATTGACTCGAACATCTTCATCTCCCCGCTGATTTACGAGCGTTCTTCGGATTCTATCGGTTCGAGAAAGGTGCTCGCGGCGATCGAGAAGGCGGAGGTCACCGCATACACATCGACATTCACGTGGGACGAGGTGGTGTGGGTGGTGCGACGAGTCCTCGGGAGGGCAGACTCGATCCAGGTTGGCGAGAGGCTCGCCGCGTATCCTAACCTTCGGTTCGTTAGCGCCTCGGAGGAAGTCATCCGATCGGCGCAGCGGCTTCTTTCGGA
>JAJZNC010000027.1:2712-6622 GCA_021848045.1 archaeon | reverse complement strand
GCTGTCGACAGGATCATTGCGCGCGTTCCTTGCACATGGCTCCCTTTGAGGCGTATAAAACTGTGGTCAATGACCGGAGCACGGGACAGAATCATTCATTCGACCCTCGCGTACGTCCCCATCTCCGTCCGGGAGGGTGCGGGGTGAACGTGAGGAGCGTCACGTGGCATCCGCCCGCCCTGGGCTCCCCACAGGAGTGCCGGCCGTGTGAGCGCCGCCCCCGCGGGCACGATGCGCTGCCGGACGACCTGACAGCCTCGGCCCGCGCCTCCAGCTCCCCTGCCGTCGTAGCGTATGACGGAAGGACTAGCGAAGGACAGTTTTCATCGCCGGAGGGTGATGAGCCGAGCAAGATGATACGTTACCGGCCGACTGACCGAGAACCAATCGATTCACCTCAACTAGCAAGAACATCGCTACCGAAGAACGTAGGAAGGCATCGGAAAAAACAGGGAAGAGGGGGGGGGGTCGACGACCCCCTCTGACAAGGTCAGGCGAAGCCCGAGGGGAACGGCGACTGCCCTAGGTAGGGTGTGCTTTGTATTAGCGACGTCAGGCCAGAGGGAGTTAGCTGCGTTCCCGACAGCGAGATTACGCTTGTCATGTCGAGGTACAAGTGCATGCTCCGTACGTACACCGCGTTGGGGAGGAAGCTCTGAAAAGTGCCGTATGCTGCCGGCGTGACGTACGACCACTGGTCGATCGTTCCGCTGACGAATGTCGATGCAGACGGAGTTCCGCTGAATTGCAGTGTTCCGGATTCGTAGACGTAGGAGTATGGTGTGCCTCCCGGAGTGAGGGAAAGCACGAACCTATTGGCGTGGGATGACACAGCGACCCACCTATCCCCGGACTCTCTGTGGAACGTTATCTGACCGCTCGCGTAGGGAGGTGGAGAGCTGAAGCAGCTTTGCCCGACTGAGCAAAGTAGAGGCTCTATGAAAGACGCGTTCATGATGAGCTCGTTGTTGTGTCTTACCAGACACCACGAACTGAATCCGGTTCCGCAGTTGCCTATGTAGCCGACGTCGTTGGAATCCCAATTCGCGTTTGTGAGCGCGGTCGAAGAACAGAGAGGTGTCGAGATAGTGGTCGAGCCGAAAGGACAGTTCGACCAGGTTCCAAATGGAACGTTATCTGCAAACGTGTTCAGGCCGAACCAAAGGAAGACGTTGTTGTAAGGAGTGCCCGTCATTACTATGGTTGAGTTGGTTGGCGGCTGTGCGAACGCAGGAGCCGCGAAGAGTAAGGCCAGGAGGAAGGCTGTCGATGCCACTGTTATTTTCCGCATCATGGCGCCGCGTTACGCGTAATCTCGAAATATAAAGACGACGAGGAGGCGCGCCACGGCCAAAATCTCGATGGCGGAGCACGATTCGCGGTTGTTCGCGCGAGCAGGGTGCCATTTTCGTCCACTTTGACACACACCGCTCATTCTGGCCACATCGACCATTCACGATGTGGTGGCTGACTTCGGCGGAGCCTCGTCCTGGCACGAGGAAACGCTTTATCTCTCCGCGGGATCGCTGACGCGAGGATTGTCCCGCCCCGCCTCCTCCGAGAGAGAACCGCTCCCGCCAGGCCAGGTCTGGGGGAAGCGGTTCGTCGTCTACGCCGCCATGGGGGTCCAGCACGTGGACCCGGCCTCCTGGAGGCTGCAGGTCACCGGGCTTGTAGGGAGGCCCCTCTCCATCGGGTACGACGAGCTCGCGAGGATGCCGATGGCAGCCCACTCGAAGAGCTTCCACTGCGTGACGTCGTGGAGCATCGAGAGCCCGCTCTGGGAGGGTGTCCCGATCAGGCGGCTCGTGGAGGCCGCCGGGCCCAAGCCCGAGGCGACCTGGGTGATGTTCCACTGCGTTGACGGTTACACAGCGCCCGTCCCCCTCCAGGACGCGATGGCGGAGGACTCGATCATCGCCCTCAGGCTCAACGGGCGGCCGCTCTCCCCCGAGCAGGGCTTCCCGGCGAGGCCGTTCGTGCCCCGCCTCTACGCGTGGAAGAGCGCGAAGTGGCTGACCAAGCTGGAGCTGATCGCGGAGTACGCGGACGGGTACTGGGAGCGCGCCGGGTACCACGAGAGGGGGGACGTAGCCACAGAGGAACGGTTCAAGGCGCCCGGCGCCAAGGCCCAGGCGCGCCGTGCCTTCGGCACCGCCTAGCGAGCCGCCGCCTCGCTCCTCCTGAAGAACCCCAGCCGCCTGGCGGCGTACTGGGTTATCACGAGGTTGACGGCGATCAGGACGCCCGAGAGGACCTTGTGGACGAGCGCCCCCCACGACCAGTACCCCACCAGGAATATCGGCGGATACTCGACGAAGAAGAGCCCGAGCAGTATGCAGAGGGAGAGGGCCACCTCGAGCCACGTGCCTCGCCCCCTCTCCCTTGACATGCGGGTCGCTCGACGGAGCCGTCGCGGCCAAGGATAAGCCTTGTCGGAGCGCGGGCCGAGGAACCCTGATATGTGGAGGGCGGCCCGGTCGCCGCGATGCCGGGGACGTTCTCGTTCGAGGTCAAGGAGACCGACCTGATGGGGAGGACGGGGGTGGCCAGGGTCGGCGGGCGCTCCTTCGAGACCCCGTGCCTGACGCCGGTCGTCCACCCGGTCTGGAGGGACATCCCCTTGGCGAAGATGAGGTCGATGGGCTTCGATGTCCTCATGACGAACTCCTACATCCTCTACAAGCGCAAGCGCGAGGAGGCCCTGGAGAAGGGGCTCCACAGCCTCATCGGCTTCGACGGCTTGCTGATGACCGACTCGGGAGGTTACCAGGTGCTCGAGTATGGGGACGCCGACGCCACCCCAGACCAGATCGCCTCGTTCCAGTCGCGCATAGGCTCCGACCTCGCGGTCACCCTGGACAAGCCTACCGGATACTCGACCTCCAGGCCCTATGCGCGGGAGACGATGCTCTACAGCCTGAATGCGGCCAGAGAGACCATCGAGGCCCACTCCGGCTCGAAGACGACCTGGGTAGGCCCGGTCCAGGGGGGGATATTCGGCGACCTGGTGAGGCGCTCGGCCAAGGGCCTTGTGGCAGCGGGGTTCGACTTCCTGGCCCTCGGGAGCCCGGTCGAGCTCATGGAGGGGTACCGCTTCACCCCCCTTGTCGAGATGATTGTCAACGCCAGGAAGGCGATGCCGTACTCGATGCCCCTCCACCTCTTCGGGGCGGGTCACCCCCTCACCCTCCCCCTCTCCGTGGCCCTGGGGTGCGACACCTTCGACTCTGCCAGCTACATGCTCTACGCTAAGAAGGACCGCTACATGACGGAGAGGGGGACGCTCCACCTCGAGAGGATGGCCTACCTCCCCTGCAGCTGCGAGGCGTGCAACTCGACCAGCCTCGGCGCCCTGAGGTCGTCGCCCCGCGAGGAGAGGGTCCGCAAGGTGGCACTCCACAACCTCCACGTGCCCCCCGCCGACGTGCTGCGCTGCAGGGAGGCGATCTGCGAGGGCCGGCTCTGGGACCTGGTCGAGGAGCGGGCGATGGCCCACACCAGCTCGACGGCCGCGTTCCGGGGGCTCGTGAAGGCCCATGCAGCGTGGCTCGCCAAGCCGACCCCGCTCCTGAAGGGGCGCGGCCTTATGGTGAGGAGCCACGAGGACGCATCCAGGCCGGAGCTCGCCCTTGCCCGCGACCACCTTAGACGGCTCCTGGCGAAGGCCAAGCCCCCTCCCGGGAGGGTCGCCGTCCTGGTCCGGAGCTCCGCGCCACCCCCCCTCACCAGGAGCTCGGGCAGGATCCGCAGGGTCAGGGGCCTGGACCAGGCCGACATATTCAGGATCAACCCCGCCCTCGGCGCGTACCCCGCCGAGCTTGAGTTCGTCTTCCCGTTCGGCCAGACGATGGCGGACGGGACCTCCCCCGAGGCCTCGGTGGAAGCCTGCAAGAAGCAGCTCAGGGCG
>JAJZNC010000027.1:0-2702 GCA_021848045.1 archaeon | reverse complement strand
GGTCGTGGTGGCCGGGGACGGGGGCGCGGAGCGCTAGGTGTAGATAGCGCCGGACGGCCCGCCCTTCTCCTTCTCCTTCTGCGCCAGCCCCACCAGCTCCCTCTCGAGCTCCTCCGCCCCCTTGATGAGCGGCTCGGTGTTGACCTCCAGCGAGTACCTCTTGGCCACGAACTCGACCGCGGCCGCTGCGGCCCTCGGGTCGATCCGCTCGGTGTTCGAGTACGAGAGCACCGCGGCGGCGGGGAACCCCCCCATCTGGAAGGCGTTGAGCAAGACGGCCACGGGCCCTACTATCATCCGCCCCTCCTCGAGGACAGGCTCGGCCTCCAGGCCCCTGCCGTGCTCTCCGGCCTTCATGGCGTCCGTCAGGACCACCCTGTACTTCGAGTCGTCCGACCTCAGCGACTCGTCGAGCCCCCCTATGAGGACCGCCTCCCCTATGGACGTGCCCATCACCCACTGCCCCAGCTCCCTGAAGAACCTGGTCTCGTTCTCCCTCAGCGGCGGGACCTCGGCCTTTAGGAACAAGAGGTCGTCGACCCCGAAGAGCTCGTAGGGGGTCGATATCTCGTTCTTGACGGTGGACGAGACCGCGGGTGCGTACTCCGAGTCGATGTAGCAGACCCGCCTGGCCTTTAGCTCCTGGATGAGGAACTTCACCGTCCAGTAGCCCGTCGCCCCTATCCCGTGGAAGCCTGCGATCAGTGCCCTCGCCTCCATCCTTCCCCTCCCGATCACCTCTGGGAGGATCCTGATCGAGGAGTCGCGCGGAGGAGAGGACATAGGTGAGAGCCGGCCTGCTCCAGGTGGGCTCCTTAAAGTTTCAGCCTATTCCCAAGGGGCCGAGGCCGAGGGTATTGAATCGGCCCAATCGACAAATAAGATAGTCAAATTCCCTAAATAGCGGATTTGAGGAAAATCACGGTGACGTTGGACGACGTGGTCTACTTGCAGCTCATCGACTATACCGCAGCCAAGGGCAAGCGCGAGAGGGGCCGCCTAAGCATCAGCGAGTCGGCCAGCGAGCTCATCGCGTCCGCGCTCTCCATTCCTGGTCCCAGGGACGCGGAAGGGGCGGCTTGAACCGCACGGAGGGTGATGGGGACACCACGTTGCAGAAGATCCAGGTGACCTGCAGGACGTGCGGGGTCACCGAGTCCTATTACTCTAACCTCAGCGTAGACCACTTCAAGCTCACGCACAGGGGCCACGACGTCACGGTGGTGGGCGACCACCCCAGGCAGGCCGCGCAGCCCCAGAGGGGTGCCCAGGCGCGGCCCCCGCCTCCCGAGCCCGAGCCGGAGCCGGTGGCGGAGTTCCAGGTGGAGCCGGTCGCGGCGACCCGCGACGAGCCCCGCCTCGACGAGGAGGGCGCCACGAGGCTCGCGAAGGTGGTGGTCGACTCCGTTATGTTCCCGGCGCTCTCCAACCCGGTCTTGCGCATACGCGGGTTCACCCCGGACCTCGAGCTTGCGTTCGTCGTCACCTCGTCTCCAGGCAACCCGTCAAAGATACGGGACGTCCTCGCCCGAGGCGAGCACGTCGACCACGGCCCGCCCGAGGTCCGCTACGTCTGGGACCCGGCCGTCATAGAGTTCGAAGAGGGCACGAGGGAGAAGCTGGGGCTCCCTCCGGAGAGGAGGAAGACCGAGCCGGTCGTCCCGCCCGAGCCGGAGGACACGGTGGCCAAGACCAACGCGATGCTCTTCGGCCCCCCTCGGGTGGACGAGGCGGTCCCGGCGATCGAGGAGCCACCTATGCCAGCGCACGCCGACGAGGCGGCCTCTCCTCCTCCTGCACCCGAGCCCGCCGAGGCGACCGCGCCTCCGCCGTTGGAGAAGACCCCGAGCGCGAAACGGTCGAAGAAGAAGGCGCAGCCCGTCGCGGAGGAGCCCCCAAGGGTCCCCGAGGCCAAGGACGAGTACCTTCTTGTGTCCAAGTCGTGGTACGTGCAGGGCGGCAACCAGAACAGGCAGGAGGCGGTGAGGGTCTCGAAGGTGCTCAAGGAGTTCAGGTGGAAGGTCGAGCCGGTGTACACCATCGGCGTGATGCTCGACGACCTGCTGAGCATCGAGACCAGCAAGAACGAGATAACGAGGCCGCTCATCGAGCGGATCGAGGGGGCCGGGTACAGGCTCACGGCGGTCGTGGTCGAGCAGGGCAAGCCGGTGGCCTGGTTCAAGCGCAACCAGGAGGATCCCCCGCGCGTGGAGCACGCCGAGGAGAGCGCGCAGCCGGAGGAGCCCGGCACCTTTGGGATCCTCGACCTCACGCAGCCGGCGGCGGAAGAGCGGGGCACGACCTAGGGTGCGAGAGCTGCCCGTCGCGACCAAAAGCCTAAAACGGACAACCGCTCGGCGTGGATGAAGCGCACATGCCATATACCGCAGGTCAGACATGGGCGGCCCTGAAGAAGGCCTGGCGCGCCTACAAGATAGCCAAGGTCAAGGGCGACACGCCGAACATGCTAAAGTACGCCGAGAGGATCCGGACGCTCCAGTCCGAGCTCGGCCTCCCAAAGGCCAACTTCCCAGAGATAGGCCTCAACTAGCCCAGGAGGGGCGCCCGGGTGAAATGCTTAAAGAGGGACTCGCGAGCGCCAGTCCCAGACGGATCTAACGCATGCAAGTGAAGGTCTTGGGTGCGGCCAGGCAGGTAGGCCGCTCGGGATTCCTAGTCTCGCACGGGAGCTCGAACATTGT
>JAJZNC010000034.1 GCA_021848045.1 archaeon | reverse complement strand
TATACCGGCGCCCCGCCTCTCCAACGAGGAGCTCGGGATGCGCGGCGTAGCGGTCTTGGCAGTGGCGGTCGCCGTCCTCGTCGCCGGCGGGGTCTGGGCGGCCACGACATATGGCCCCCTCGGAGCTGGCGAGAGGTCGACCTCCGCTCCCTCCGCGGTCTCGAGCGCGACAGCCCCTGGAGGGGTCGCGGTTGCGAGCGTCTTGAGCCCCGCGGGGACGTCGCCCGACGCGTGGCTGAAGGACGACCCCTCGATCGCCCAGGGAGGGATGACGCTCGACTATCCCCCAGGATACGCCGCCCTGGCGAACTTCACCCTGTCGCTCATCAACCAGGACAGGTCGGCCGCAGGTCTGGGGCCCGTCTCCATGAGCGCGGTGGCCTCCGGGCAGCAGCACGCCGACTCGATGGCCTACTTCGGCTACTTCAGCCACTGGGACGTGCAGGGGTACAAACCGTACATGCGCTACACCCTGCTGGGCGGGACAGGGAGCGTCGAAGAGAACGTGGCGCTCAGCTACTGCACGAGCTCCGGGGTGGCAGCGCCTTGCACGCAGAGGACCGTCGAGAGCGCGATAAACGCGTCCGAGTGGATGATGATGAACAACGACACCGTCTGCTGCAGCAACGGCCACCGGCAGAACATCCTTGGGCCATTGCACAACATGGTCTCGATAGGCATCGCCTACAACGCGACGGCGGTCTTCTTGGTGGAGGACTTCGAGGACTCCTACATCGGCTCGGAGTCGCTCCAGGTCTCCTCGGGGGCGGTGAGCTTCAACGGGACGCTCCCCCAGGAGCCGTACGCCTGGATGACGCGCCAGGCTGGTGCCGAGATCCTGGTCTACTACGACCCTACGCCGTCCTCGATCGCGGTGGGCCAGCTGGACCGGCTCAGGGCCTGCAGCCAGTACAACGAGCTGAACGAGTCCGCCGCTTGCCAGTACCAGGGCGCATACAACCCGGGCACGGAGGTCTCGACCGTCTTCGAGCCCTGCCCGCAGGGGAGGGAGTGCGTCTCCGGGAACTACATCTACGCCCAGACCTGGCATTACGACTCGGGGACGGGGAGCTTCGAGATCGCCTTCTCGCTCGCAGCCCTGGAGGCAGCCCACGGGCCAGGGGTGTACACGCTCTACCTCTGGCCTTCGGAGAGGGCCCCAGAGGCCATCACCAGCCTCAGCCTCTTCGTCACGGGCGGCTGAACGGGAGACTGCCCCCGTGCGGCCGGTCCTGGCGCCCGTCTGGGCTTCTCTCATGCGGTAAGCATTTAAGCGAAGCTCGGCGAACTGGCTGCGACTATGCTCTCAAGCAGCATGATCAAGGAGGAGGTGGACGTGATAATCGAGTCCATCCTCAACACGAAGCTCGAAGACGCCCGCCAGAGGCTCCTCCACCTCACCCCCCAGGTCTCCTCGGAGTACGGCAAGGGGGCGCTCCTCGCCCTGAACGGCATAGTCAACGTCACGGAGAACAAGACGCCGGACAAGATGGCCGACCGCGAGAAGATACTCCGGGCGGTAGACAGGCTCCCCAAGGTCGAGATGGTGGACGAGCTCGACAAGGGGTACCTTCAGACGCTGGGCAAGTGGGCGAAGCGCGTCAAAGATTCAGATAAGTGACGCCCAGCGTGAAGAGCAGCGTCCAGCTGAAGATGAAGAGCAGGGCGTAGCTCCCTATCCCCGTCGTGTAGACCTTCCTCTGCTCGTCCTTCCCGAGCTTCTTGCCCACGGTGGCCCTGAGGAAGTAGTACGAGGCCAGGAAGAGGAAGAGCCCCACGAGGACCCCGGTCGAGTAGTCCGGGGCGGCCCCCCCGACGCACGCGCCCGTGTACGCGCCCTTGGCGCTGAGGAGGACCTTGCAGCCGGTCAGGAGCTCTGCGAGGGTGCCCCCGACGGCCCCCAGCCCCGCCCGGAACCAGTATATCTTGTCGAGGTCGGTCAATGGCAAGGGGTGGTCACGAGGTCCCGAGAGGACTACGAATCGCCCGAGCCCCGGGAGGCTATTAAAAGATACCCGAATCCGCGGCCGCAAGGGGCCCGACCGCGACCAAACCAATAAGACTCGCGCCGCCCCGGCCTGCCAAGCGAAGCCCCTTGTCCCAGGTCCCCGAGAGGTCGAAGACGTCGGTGTCGGGCCTGGAGTTCAGGGTCCTCTCAAGGGAGCTCGCCCGGGCGCTGGACGGGGCCTACGTCTCCAACATCTACTCGGTCGGCGAGAGCCAGCTGTTCAGGATGAGGCGCCCCGCCAAGGACGGGGGCGAGCCCTCGGAGGTCTCGCTGGTCGTCTCGCCGAGGCTCGGAGCGTGGCTCACGGAGAGGCCGGCGCGCGTGGAGACCACCGAGTTCACCACGGCGCTCAGGTCTCGCGTCCTGAGGGCCAGGCTGACCCGCGTCGAGCAGGTCGACCTGGACAGGGTCCTGCTCTTCACGTTCGAGGGGAAGGAGGAGGGGCCGTCGAAGCTCGTCCTCGAGCTGATGCCCCCCGGGAACCTGGTCCTCGTCGGCCCTGACGGGAAGGTCGCCCTCGCGCTCCGTGAGGCGAGGTCGGGGGCGAGGCGGGTGGCACGGGGCTCGCCCTACTCCCCGCCGGCCCAGAGCAGGGCGTCCCTCGAGACGCTCACGAGGGACGGCCTCGAGCGGGCGCTCGCGGGGGAGGAGACCCTGGGGAGGGCCCTCGGGAGGGGGCTCTCGATCCCAAGGCGGTACGTGGACGAGATACTCGCTAGGGCGTCCCGCCGCCAGGACGACCCTCCTTCAGGGACCCCTGAGGAGGCCGACTCCATAGCCGCGGCCGTCGAGGAGCTCCTCGGCGGGATCGAGTCCGCCCCGTACCCGTGCCTGGTGAGGACGGAGGCCGGCGGCGTCGAGGTGATGGTCTCCAGGCCGAGGAGCGCCCGGGTGCTCGAAGAGTCCCCCGACCTCAGCCCCCTCCTTGACAAGGCCCTCTACCCCGAGCTCATCGCCCAGGAGGAGGGGAACGCCGCGCGCACCCTTCGCGAGGGGTCGGGGGAGTCCTCGGCGGACGCGAGCGAGAGGCGGGCGCGCGAGTACCAGGCGACGATATCGGGCCTCGAGGCGAAGAAGGCGGGGCTATCGAAGCTCTCGGCAGACCTCCGGGGCGTGGCCTCGTCTGCCGGGGGGGCCCCCGACGGGGAGGGGGCGCTCGAGGTGGCCCGCGTCTCGGGGGTGGTCCCGCGAGACCTCCTCGCCTCCCTCGAGGGGACCGCGGGGAAGGGGCCCGCCTCCGTGCGCTCGGCGCTCTTCGACCGCGCCAAGGCCGCAGAGCGCGAGATGGCGGACATCGACGAGGCCGTGAGGGGGCTCCAGTCCAAGCTCAAGCGCGAGGGCGCGAGGCGGGAGCCGCCCGGGGTCAGGGCGATATCAATCTCCAGGGCGAAGCGCGAATGGTACGAGAAGTTCAGGTGGTTCTTCACGACGGGCGGGAAGCTGGCGATCGGCGGCAGGGACGCCCAGAGCAACACGGCGCTGATAAGGAGGCACCTGCAGCCGGGCGACACGGTCTACCACGCCGACCTTTTCGGGTCGCCCTTCTTCGTCCTCAAGGGCGGCAGTGACCAGAGCGAGGAGGAGGTGAGGGAGGTCGCCAGAGCCACCGTGACGTTCAGCAGCGCGTGGAAGACTGGGCTCGGGGCGGCGGACGCGTACTGGGTCTCCCCCGAGCAGGTGAGCAGCGCGGCGCCCACCGGGGAGTACCTCGCGCACGGGTCGTTCGCCATAAAGGGGAGGAAGAACTTCGTCGCCAAGAGCCCCGTCGAGCTCGCGGTGGGGATCGACGAGTCGGGCAGGGTCGTCTCGGGGCCCGAGGAGTCGGTGATGAAGGTTGCCAGGGGGTACGTCACGATGGTCCCCAGCAGGGAGAAGCCGTCGGACACGGCCAAGAAGGTGCTTCACGAGCTGGAGCCCTTCGTGGAAGGCAAGCCGGGCCCCGGGGTGGACGACGTGCTCCGGATGCTCCCCGCGGGCGGCGGGAAGATAGTCAGGCGGCGCACCGACAAGAGGGCGGGGTGAGAGGCGGGCGGCGCAAGAGGTATTAATCGAACGCCGACGAAGCGGACGGCGATGTCAGAGCCGGTCAGGCAGAGCTACCTGTTCCTCCCGCCCTACGCCCCCACCGTCGTCTACGTCGCGTTCTTCGCCGCCGGCCTGATAATGCTCTACGGGCTGTACAGGCACCTGAGGAGCTACGGGATGGGCGTGGGCGAGTTCCTGTCCCTGTCCGTGAAGGACCCGTCCGCCAAGGCAAGGAGGTTCCTCGAGTACGGCCTGGGGCAGAGGAAGGTGCTCAGGGGCGGCTCGGGGGGGCTGATGCACGGCTCGATCTTCTTCGGCTTCCTCATGCTCTTCGCGTACACGAGCCTGATCTTCGTCCAGTCCGACATACTCCCCATATTCGGCGGAGGGGTCTTCATCAAGGGCGGCTTCTACCTGACCCTCGAGTTCCTGGGGGACACCCTGGGGCTGCTCTTCGTGGTGGGGCTCGCCATCGCCGTCTACAGGCGCTATGCCCAGAGGCTCGAGAAGCTGAGGACGGGGTGGGACGACTACCTCGTCCTGGGGATGCTGGTCTGGATCGGGCTTTCCGGGTTCGTCATCGAGGCCCTCAGGTTCATCGCGCTCCCCTCGCAGTGGGCGGCCTTCTCACCGGTGGGGGACGCCCTCTCGGCCGTGATCGAGCGGGCGACCTCCCTCTCGCTCCCCCAGGCGCGGGTGGTCTACCAGGGGTTCTGGTGGGCGCACATGTTCTCGGTGATGGCCCTGATCGCGCTGACCCCGTACACGAAGCTCGTCCACGTCTTCACCTCGGCGTCGAACATCGTGCTCGCGCCCGAGAAGCCACGGGGGAGGCTGGGGACCCCGTTCAGCCTG
Organism: archaeon; assembly: GCA_021848045.1. Taxonomy (GTDB): domain Archaea; phylum Thermoproteota; class Nitrososphaeria; order Nitrososphaerales; family Gagatemarchaeaceae; genus Gagatemarchaeum. The sequence goes on along the minus strand of JAJZNC010000034.1, from coordinate 1,996 downwards.
GCGGCGATGGTAGAGACGGGGGAGGTCGAGCCACCGCCGAGCGCGAGACGGGCTGGCGACCTCTCGCCGCTCCGCCTCCTCGCCCTGGACGCCTGCACGAACTGCGGGCGGTGCGAGGAGGTCTGCCCGGCGCACGCGGCCGGGAGGGACCTCTCTCCGAGGGACCTCGTCAGAGACCTCGGAATGCAGGGGAGGGCGGCCCCGGGGGCCGACCTCTTCTCGGCCGGGGTGCTGAGGGAGGGCGAGCTCTGGTCTTGCACGACCTGCAACGCCTGCGTAGAGGCCTGCCCGGTCTCCATCAACCAGGTGGACTACATCGTCGACTTTAGGCGGACGCTGGTCGCCGAGAACAGGCTCGACCCCATGAAGAGGGCGTTCCTCGAGAACGTGGGCCGCGCGAGCAACCCGTTCGGGCTCCCCCACAAGGACAGGCAGACCTGGCTGGTCGAGGAGGGCGTCCCCACCCTGAGGGAGAACCCGCGGCCGGAGTACGTCTACTGGGTGGGCTGCCAGGGGAGCTACGACCCCAGGTCCAGGCAGCTCACCAGGTCGGTGGTCAGGATACTTGGGGCGGCCAAGGTCAGCTACGCGATACTCGGGAACGACGAGGCGTGCAGCGGGGAGCCGGTCAGGAGGCTGGGGGAGGAGGCGAGGTTCCAGGAGCTGGCGCAGAGGAACATCGAGGCGATCGCCCGGTCTGGAGCGAAGAAGGTGGTGGTGCACTGCCCCCACTGCTTCAACACCTTCCTCAACGAGTACCCGGAGTTCGGGGCAGGGTTCAAGGTGGTCCACCACTCGCAGCTCATCGCGGAGCTGGTCTCGGAGGGGAGGCTCAGGGTCGGCGGCTCGGCGGAGAAGGTCACCTTCCACGACCCGTGCAACCTCGGGAGGGTGAACGGCGTCTACGACGCCCCCAGGGAGGCCATCAGGGCCGCGAAGGGGATAGAGCTGGTCGAGATGCCCCGCAGCAGGGAGAGGAGCTTCTGCTGCGGGGGCGGCGGGGCCAACGCCTGGTACCAGGTGCCCGAGAAGGCAAAGATCGGCGCGCTCAGGGTCAAGGAGGCGAAGGAGACCGGCGCGGAGACGATCGCGGTGGCCTGCCCGTTCTGCATCACGATGCTGGAGGACGCGGCAAAGGGCGTCGAGGGGGGCGTCAGGGTGAAGGACGTCGCCGAGATCGTCGCCGAGAGGCTCGAGGACGAGGGCGGCGCGGCTAGCGCTGCTTGAGGGCCTTTGTCAGCGCCGGGAGCACCTCGTAGAGGTCTCCCACTATCCCATAGTCGGCGACCTGGAAGATGGGCGCCCGCTCGTCCTTGTTTATCGCCACGATGATCCTCGAGTCCTTTATGCCCGCGACGTGCTGCAGCTGGCCGGAGATCCCCACCGCCACGTAGAGCTCAGGGCGGACGTACGCCCCCGTGAGCCCGATGTGGGCCTCCTCGCCTAGCCACCCCAGGTCGGAGGAGAGCGGCCTGGAGCACCCCAGCGAAGCCCCGAGCGCCTCGGCGAGGTCCCTGGCGAGGGCGAGGTCCTCCTTCCTGGCGAAGCCGCGCCCCGCGGATACGACCACCCGGGCGGACTTTACCCCCGCCTCGCGCCTCTCTCCTGGCCTGGTCTCGACGACGGCCACCCTAGGGTCCCCGAGCGCGACGCTCATCGTCTCGACCTCGCCCGGCCTGCCTCCGGCCGGCTTGTATGCCCCGGCCTGGACGAGGGCAACGCAGGGGGTCTTCGCGGCGACCCGGGCCACGAACTTCCCGCCGTAGACGTCCCTGTCGAGGACGACCGCCCCTCCCTCCACCCGGAGCCTCTTCCCCTTGCCGAGCGACCCGACCCTCAGCCTAGCGGCCACTTTGGCCGCGACGAGCGCCCCGAACCTGGTGTCGCCGACCAGGAGGGCGCCGAACCCCTTGGCCCTGGCGACCTCCGCGATGGCCGAGGCCGCCGCGTCTGCGTCGGCCTCGAGCGGCCTGCCTCCCTTCACGAGGATGGTCGC
>JAJZNC010000003.1 GCA_021848045.1 archaeon | reverse complement strand
CCGCGGAGAACTTCTGGGGGAGCCTGGCCAGCCAGCTGGCCGGCGTCCACGGGAACGTCACGAGCATAGTCTCCGACCCGAACACCGACCCTCACCAGTACGAGGCCAGCCTCGCCAACGCCAGGGCGGTCGCCAACGCCAAGATCGTCATATTCAACGGGATGGAGTACGACACTTGGGCGCAGAAGCTGGTCAGCGCGAGCGCCAGCCCAGGACAGATAGTCCTGGACGCCCAGCAGATAGTGGGCCTCCCCGATACCCTGGCGACCTACGCGGCCGTCAATCCGCACCTGTGGTACAGCCCCTACTACGTGAACGACACCGTGCACGCGATGTACTCCGCCCTCGTGAAAGTCGACCCCGCCGACGCCTCCTACTTCTCTTCGCAGTACTCCTCGCTGAACTCCTCGCTCTACCAGGACTACATGAAGGCGGAGCAGCAGATGAGGGCGCAGTATGGCGGGTCTGCGACGGTCTCGCAGCACGTCCTGCGCCAGTACTCGGGCAACGTCAGCATAGCGGCGACGGAGAGCATCGTCCAGTTCCTGGCCAACGCGACAGGCCTGAACATCGTCTCGCCCATCGGCTTCATGTTCGCTGTGGCCGCAGGGAACGACCCCTCCCCCGTCGACCTCGCGACCTTCCAGCAACAGCTCGAGGGCGGAAACACCTCCGTCCGCTGCCTCGTCTACAACGAACAGACGGTGACTCCCCTCACGCAGCAGATGAAGGCGGTCGCCGCCCAGTACGGGGTCCCCCTCGCGCAGGTGTCCGAGACGATCCAGCCCCCGACCCTCTCCTTCCAGACCTGGATGCAGGGCGAGGTCGCGGGCCTCCAGAACTGCCTCGATGCCGGGGCCCCGGGGAGCTGAAGAATGGCTATATCCCGGGGACTGCCACTCGAGGTCGGAGTGGCGGCCCCCGACCTTATCGTCGCCAAGGGTGTCACCTCGGGCTACCGTGAGAAGGTCGTCTGGAGGGATGCGGACTTTGCCTTCGGCCGGGGCGAGTTCGTGGCCGTCATCGGGCCGAACGGGGCCGGGAAGACCACCCTCTTCCGGATGCTCCTCGGCCTCCAGCCAGCGCTGGCCGGGAGCATCAGGATACTCGGCGCGGAGCCCAGGCGTGGGAACACGCGGATAGGGTACGTCCCCCAGCGCCATACGATAGACTCAGATACGAACATCGAGGCTCAGGAGCTCGTCCGTCTCGGGCTCTCCGGGAAGCGCTGGGGGTTCAACCCGTTCGGCCGCAGCGACCAGAGGGCCGCGCTCGATGCCCTCGAGGCGGTCGGTGCCACCGAGCTCGCCCGCAGGCCGCTCGGCGTCCTTTCCGGAGGCGAGCTCCAGCGGATCTTCCTCGCCGAAGCGCTGGTCAGCAGACCGGACATACTGCTGCTCGACGAGCCGCTCTCCAACCTGGACATCAGGCGCGAGACCGAGCTGCTGCATCTCGTCAACGACGTCGTGAGAAGGCGGGGTGTCACCGCCCTCCTCATAGCGCACAACATCAACCCCCTCCTTCCTCACCTCGACAAGGTCATGTACATCGCGAACGGCAAGGTGGCGACGGGCACCCCGGGGAAGGTCCTAACCTCGGAGAGCCTGACGTCGCTCTATGGGATACAGGTGGAGGTGCTCCGCGACCCGCACGGCAACGTGGCCATCATCGGCGTAGAGGAGCACCACGGAGAGGGGGTCGACGCGTAGCTTGGGCGGCCTGCTCTTCGGGATCGACCCGAACCCCGTCGTCGATCTGGAGGAGATGTGGCGGTATCAGTTCATGCAACACGCCTTCGAGGCGGGGACCGTCATAGCGATACTCGCCGGGTGCACGGGATATTTCGTCGTCCTCAGGCGCTCGGCTTTCACGGCTCACGCCTTCTCCGAGATCGGGTTCGCGGGGGCAGCGGCAGCCGTGCTGCTGTCCGTCGCCCCGATACTCGGGCTCCTGGCGGGCTCGATCCTCGGGGGCCTCGGCATCGCCGCGCTCGGGCGGAGGGCTGCGAACCGCGACACCCAGATAGGGATAGTGCTGGCGTTCTCGCTGGGGCTCGGGCTGCTGTTCATCAGCCTCTACAGCGGATACGAGACGGAGGCGTACTCGATCCTCTTCGGGGAGATCCTGGGGATAAGCTCGGGGGCCGTCGAGCTGACGGTGGCGGCCTGCGCGGCCATCCTGGCCTTCCTCGGCTTCCTCTACAGGCCCCTCCTCTTCGCGTCCCTCGACGAGGAGGTGGCGGAGGCCAAGGGGATGCCGATGCTCTTCTTGGGGACGGCATTCATGCTGATCGTGGCGGTGGCGGTCTCGTTCTCTGTCCAGGTGACCGGGGTGCTGCTGATCTTCTCGCTGATGGTCACGCCGGCCGCAACGGCGACATACATCGCCAGGCGCCCGCAGCGCGCGATAGTCATCTCTGTCGCGATATCCCTGTTCGCGGTCTGGCTGGGGCTCTTCGTCGCCTTCTTCACGCCCTACCCGGTCAGCTTCTTCATAACCGCGATCGTCTTCGGACTCTACCTGGCCGTCAGGCTGGTCTCCGGGGGGCTGCGCTGGAGGGTCTCGCGGGAGAATGTCCGAGGATAGGGCCCTGCCACGGTGCCTGCTACCGCCCGCCGCGCGCACGGTTCGGTCGAAAGCCCAATCCGAGGGGGAGCGCGGTAGGGGGGACGCCGACCCGGCTGCCGGAAAAAGATAAATCCGTGAAATCGGGGGTGGGGACGGTTTGAAGGAGCACCGTTCCGGGGTAAGCGCAACTGTCGGCCTTCTGGTTGTGGTCATCATCATAGCGGCGGCGTTCTACATAGAGATCCCGATGGTGGCGAAGACCACGAGCACCACCGCTTCGCTCTCGACCACCGCTTCCACCTCCGCGACTTCGTCGGGTAGCCCCACCTCCACGGGGCAGCTCTCGATCAGCACGCCTCAGCCGCTGATGGTCGCACCCAACCAGAACATGTCGGTCGTCCTCAGCATGACCGCGATCGGGACGGTGACCGGGAACTATACCTTCTCGGCCGCGTCCCTCCCAAGCGGGGTAAGCGTGACGTTCCAGCCGAGCTCTGTGAGCCTCCCGGCAGACCTCCAGACGGGCGTCACCATGACGCTCTCGGCCTCCTCGGGGGCAACGGTGGTCAACTCGACCATGAAGGTGGTCGCGACCGCGGGCTCAAGCGTATACTCCACCCCGATGCCGATAAAGAGCGTCGCGGCCCTGGTGGTCATCCAAGGTAACGCGTTCCATCCAGGCTCTCTCACGGTCCCGGTGGGCACCAAGGTGTACTGGCTGAACCTCGACCCCTCCTCCAGCCCAGACCTCGGACCCGACATGCACGACGTCACGGCGACCAACGGGTCGTTCTCCTCGGGCACCGGAAACCTTGGGCAGTATGACATCTACGGCCACACGTTCACCGCCGCGGGGACGGTCTCCTACAGCGGCGCCCACATATCCACCACCGCGCAGGTCATAGTCACGGGCTGATCGCGGGGACCGCGCGGCCGGTCTGAGCTCTAGCGGCTCGTGACCTTTATGCCGCAGACTTGCGTCTCTGGAGGGCGAAAACCGCCCCGATGATGGTGGCGATGAGCCAGACGTTCAGGAGGACAACCCCGGGGATGAAGATCACGCCCCAGAAGAACGGGGCCTTTATCGCGACGTAGACGAAGCTGGCCCCGGCGAGAAGGGTCAGCACAGATATCGCCCAGTACAGTGTCGGCTCCCTAAGGACGGACTCCGACGGCATGGCTGGCAACCCAGAGCGGCCTCTTTTTAGCGTTCCCTCGGCTCAGGCCCGCACGCGCGCCGTGACAGCGGCAGCCGAGGGAGGCGCCTGGGAGGCCTGCGGGGCGGTACCCTGGGGCGGCTGGCGGCTGTCGCTGAAGATGAAGACCACGTTCATGAGCCCCAGGAGGGTCCCGACTAGGTAGATGAAGATCGAGACCCCTATCGGGATGACCAGCGGCCCTATGATGTAAGTGATAAGCGCCGACCCGACCTGGGTGGCGAAGGCGTACGTCCCGCCGATGTACCCTGCGGTGAACATCAGGCTCGCCTGGGTGTAGACGGGCACCTCGATCAGGACGAGGCTTGTGATGGCGAGGAACTTGTCGCAGGACTCGACCCCCGTGACCCTCCTGATCAGGTCGAGGAAGACCGCCCATCCTAGGGTCCCGAGCACCCCGACTATCAGGAAGACGAAGTACGCGATGAACATCCAAGTCCCCGGCCAGACGGTGAGCTTCAGCGGGAACGCCAGCTGAGGGATGATGACCGGCGTGGTGAATGCCACCGCCGCGAAAACGTTGAAAATTGTCATGTAGATGAAATATCTAACCAACCTGTCCAAGCGCAAAGGCTGCATGCCTTTCGCCGCAAGGGGTGAGCTATTTAATTACATGGACGCGAGACGCGCAGCCTGCTTTCTCTCGCAGCGCGCTCTCCGACCAGGGACGGGTAAACGCTTTAATAATTTGCCAAGCCAAGCCGGCGCACCGAAAATGCAAGGAACCTTCTCCTCAACCTGCTTTGAAGAGGTCCTAAGCTGATGAAGTCTCTGGGATTCTCGGCGTCGATACGGACCATAGACCTGGCCAAGAGGTTCTTGAGGCTCGGCACGTTCAACGTGATCCTATCGGTATTGTTCACTGCGGTGATACTCGACCCGTACCTCTGCGTATCTGTGAACCCCGGAACGTTCGGATGCCACGGCGACATGGTCACGAGCTGGCCAGGCACCTGGCTGTTCATAGGATACTTCACCTGGCTCATCGTGGGCGTCCTCGGGGCGTTCGGGTGGGCGGCGCTCTACTACCTCGGCGACATCCTCAGGGGCAAGGGAGAGGTCAGCAGCCTCTTCTCCAGGCTCTCTCTACTGATGTTCGAGGTCGGCGTGCTCGGCACTACGGCCACGATGGCCGCGGTCGGCTACGTCGGGGGTGGCGTCATCGCGACGGGAGGTGGAGCGGCTGTGGCGGCTGAGGCCATCTCGCTCAACATATTCCCGCCGCTCTCGACTGACGCTTCGAACGTCCTAAGCGACATGCCCGTCGTGGTGGAGGCGGCCTTCATCGTCGTGGCCCTCCTCGGAATCCTCCTTGGAGTGCTGGTCTACGTGAACGCCAAGGCAACGAAGGATGCTTGAGATGAGGGACGCGTCGAGAGTCAGCCAAGGGTTTATAGCAACCTGCATGCTCACCATAAAGAGAACCGATTAGAGTTGGCAAATTTCACTCATGCCGAACGGTCGCCTCGTCGGAGGCTCGCGATATCCGCCCTCGCCGTGGCGGTTGTTGTATTCGTCGCGGTAGGGATAGCCGTCGAGCTGGTCTTCCTTCCAAAGGCCTCCCAGTCCGGAGGCGGCGCAACGACGACCACCTCCGCAGGCGCGACGTCCACGGTCTACTCGTGCTCGGGCTCGAACTGCACCCCCACGACCACGGTAAAGGCGGCGGTCGACCAGTGGGTGAACGACTTCAACATCCGGGACGTAAGCGCTCTGGGTAACTTCTACTCCACCTACGCAGTCGTCGACTGGACGGGTCAGGCTTCCGGGCTGACCGGCGTCTACAACGGGGTGGGCAACATCAGGATCCTCTACGGGTCCTCGATAGGCAAGACCACGTCCCTGAACGCCTCGATCTCCAACTACAACGCCAAGGAGATCAACCCGACCAACTACGACGTGACGCTGACCCTCTTGATGAAGGGGAACAGCAGCGTGGTCGGTGCGCTCTCGATCACCGTGGACGCCAACCAGCAGTGGAACTACATAGGCGGGCAGTGGCAGATCGTCCAGGAGACCTGGAACTACGTGACGTTCAGCGAGCAGTACCCGGTCGCGGCCACCACGTTCCCGCAATGGACTGCCATGAAGATGGGACAGAACCCCAACCTCGTCGAGGAGAAGAGCTTCGAGTGGCACGCGGGCCCGTACGTCGCGGCCTCTGTCTACGCCTTCCTGTTGGGAGTCCTGGCCTTCGGGGTCATGAGGTATCGGAGCAGGCGCACGCCTGCGCCGGTATAGCCTGACCAGCGCCTCTCGCACGGAACGCGGCCAGGTGGACAACACCCCCGCCGCAGCGCCGCGCATCGACCCCTCGCCGGCGGCCACCAGCTCCGGCTCGGCCCACACGGGGGTTGGGCCAGCCCGCAAGGCGGCAGCGCCCTAGTCTAGTCTGGTCATGTTGCTGAAGCGTGCTGGTCCGTCCGCTCTCGCAGAGCAGTCGAACGAGGCCCCGCCCAGTGCGCTTCCAGGCGCATCTCCGCCCTGTGCAGGGTCCGCAAGGGCTCGTCGACGCGGCGCTGAAATGTCCGCTTGGGTGAGGCCGTCGTTGACGGGGGATGCTCGTAGCTCGACCGGTGCCAGCGCGCGACGCCTCGGGTCTTCTTCGGTCGCCGTCGCAACGAGTCCCCCGTCTGGGTTGCAGACGCGAACGAGCCTCGCGGAACCCTGCCTCCAGGACCTCCCTGAGGTCGTCGAGCATCGACGAAAGGAACAAACTATAAATGGTGAAAATTCCCGGCGACGAAGTTATGCGTAGCTATCGCGTCCTCGCGGTAACCTTTCTCACTCTGTTGGCCATCTCCGGGATAGTCGGGATCTTTGCTTCTTCCCCGCCGACCTCCGTCAGCGCCCAGGCGGCGCCGACGAACTCAGGTGCCAACTGGCAGACGATCAACTATAACCTGAACGGCACCAACGACTCCCCTCAGACGTTCTTCTCGCCGAGCAACATAGGCAACCTCGTCATGAACTGGACGGTCCCAATGCCGCAGACCGACCCGTCGTGGTCCCAGGTCAACTCCCCGAACTGCTATCCTAACTGCGCGACGTGGTCGGTGGAGCCGGGAGCCGAGTCGCCGCCGCTGGTCGTCCAGGGGATAGTCTACATCGTGACCAACCAGGGCGTGGTCTACGCGATGAACGCCCAGACGGGGGCGACGGTCTGGAGCAAGCCCACGACCGCCAACTTCCAGTCGGCTCTGAAGACGGTTCCGATAATCGAGACGCAGGTCGGTCAGGGGAAGATCACCCCCTGCTCGTCCACGGCCTGCGGCTTCAATGACACCTTCTGGTGCAGCAGCGCGGTCAACCCCGCGATCAACTGCCCCTCGCCGGTCGAGCACAAGCACGGAATCGACTACCTCACCATACCCAACCCGAACAACGGCGGGCAGCCCGAGGGCATAATCAGCGTCACAGGCTTCGACTGTGAGGTCTGGGGCTTCGACGCGATCACGGGCGACGTGGCCTACCACATCACGAACATCTGCACCAACATACCGGGCAACGGCGGCGGAGCGTTCCCCGCGACGTACACCTCTGACCCGCCAGAGTACTGGAACGGGATGCTCGTCTACGTGATGGGAGGATACACCGACATGGGCGGCAGAACCACCCTCGTCGCCTTCAACGCGACGAGCGTGATGCTGGCCGGGGCGGCCGGATACGACGGGGCGTGCGCGCCGGGAGGCGGCACCTACACGGTAGGCACCCTGGAAGGGACGTGCCTTCCGCAGACGCAGGGCCAGGGCCCGATGTGGCAGATCTACATGCAACCTCCTAGCACAGGGGACCCCAACTGGGACAACTACGCGTGCAACGTGGGCTGGGTCTTCGACTACACAGCATACCTGCAGAACGGCACGACCGGCGTGGCATGCACCAACATACCCAACTCGGTAAAGACGCTGGGCGGTGGCGACTGGGGAGTTCCAAAGGCCGCCGCAGCGAGCATCTCCACCAGCTGGGGCCAGTATGCGATCGACAACAAGACCGGGATGATGTACTTCGGCACTGGAGACGCAGGGCCGTTCGAGTACTGCTACGGCTCGACCTGCCCCGCCAACCAGAACGAGCGCCCAGGTCTGAACCTCTACTCCTCGACCCTGATGGCAGTCAACCTGACGACGGGGAAGCTCGCCTGGTGGTACCAGATGGTCCCACACGGGCTCAACGACCAGGACTCCTCCTGGAACACGATAATCGGCAGCACGAACGGGGTGCCGGCGATCTTCAAGGGCGACAAGGAGGGCCTCGTCTTCTCGCTGAACGCGGCGACGGGCAAGGCCAACTGGGTCTTCGTGCCCGGCTCGCTCTGCTCGTCGGGGTACACCGGCATAGCGACGACGGGTTGCGGCAACAGCACCATAAAGTACGAACCGGGCTCGCTCCCGCTCGACCCCACGAACGCGACCCAGATGCTCACTCCGTGGCCTAACTACCCCAACGCGACCTGGATCCAGTCCCCAGGCCTAGGAGGCGCGCTCGAGGCCGACATGGCCTACGACGGCACCAACCTCTACGGCGCGTGGTACAACAGCGCCCCCATCGTCTACACCATGAGCAACACGACCCAGTACGCGGACACTGTCCGCACCCTGAACTGGCCTGACAACAGCACCATCATGGCGCTCAACGCGAACACCGGCAAGGTCGTCTGGAGCAAGTTCATCGCCAACACCGTCTTCAGGGGAGGGATGACCGTGACCAACGGGATGCTGATCGTCCCGACGGGCAACGGCACGATCTACTTCCTCAGCACAAAGGACGGGAGCGTGATCAGCAAGCTCTACGACGGCGCCCCGATGTTCTCTGACCCGACCATCGGGCAGGCCGCCAACGGCCAGTGGTTCATCTACCAGATCATCGGCGGAGGACGCTGGCTCTCCATAGGGCAGGTGGGAGGGACCCTGACACAGCCTGGCGCGCTGATGGCCTTCAGCCTGGCCACCGGGATTAGCGGCAGCGGCGGCACGAGCACGACCGTCTCGACGACGGCCGTGGCGGTGGGCACCGACCTCCCGCTGAACTACATCTCGTACGCTGCGGTCACCTTCGCCATAGTCGTGACCATAGCCAACCTGGTGATTCGCGGCCGGAACGGCAAGCCGCGGTGAGGCCGCGCCTCCCCCTAGGTCGGGGGAGGCGTCACGGGGAACGCCCGGTCGAGTTCCTGGATGTCTGCTTCGCTCAGCCTCCAGCCGCTGGCTCCGGCGTCCTCGATGACGTGGCTGGGCCGCGAAGCGCGCGGGATTGCGAAGACCTCCGGCCTGGAGGTCAGCCAGTTGAGCGCGACCTGGGCGGGGGACTTTGAGTTCCTCGCGCACACGGCGTCCAGCCTCGCGTCGCGCGCCGCCAGGAGGCCGTGACCGAGCGGGTAGTACGCCAGTACGGCGATGCCGTTCTCCCTGCAGTACGGGATGATGTCCTTCTCGACCTTCCTGTGGACCAGGCTGTAGTTGATCTGAGCGGCGGCTATCTCTACCCTGGAGAGCGCGGAGCTCGCCTCCTTCATCTGCTCGAGCGAGAAGTTGCTGACCCCTATCGCCCTCGCCTTCCCCTTCTCGACCATCTCCTCCATCGCGCCCATCGTCTCGCGGATGGGGACGGCCGGGTTCGGGAAGTGTATCTGGTACAGGTCGACGTACGGGGTCTCAAGGCGGCGGAGGCTCCTATCCAGGGCCGCGACGAGGTCGTCGTGGTGGAGGTGGTCAAGCCAGACCTTCGTCGCGATGAACACCTCGTCCCTCCTCCTCCCTCGCATCGCCCTCGCGATGAAGGGCTCGGAGAAGTACGCCTCGGCAGAGTCTATCAGCGTGATCCCGTGGTCCAGGCCTGCCGCGATGGCCTTCACCTTCGTGGAAGCTCCCAGGGACACCCCGTGCTTCGCTATCCTGATCCAGGGCTTGTCGTAGTACGTCCCCATGCCTATCTCCGTGACCGCCCTCCCCGTCTTCCCGAACCGCTTGGCCTGCATCAACTGGGCGCTCCCGTCCCGGGCGTGCTCTGCGGCCTCATGTCACGCCTTGACCGCGATGACCGCGTCCTGGCTGGCGCTCTTGCTCGGGCTCCCTCCCAGGTGGTACTTCTCGAGGGCCTTGGACTCGGGCGTGCTCTCCGCCCACGTCCCTCTCTCTATCGGCTCGACGATCCTGAGGCCCACCTTCGCGTAGAGGTCCCTCACCCAGGACTCCGGGTGGGCTATGAAGTGCGCCGGGTCTTTCTCGGTCCTCACGCGGCAGTCGCCGTACCTGTAGACGAGGCGCGGCATAGTCTTGCCCGCGTCGACCAGGGGGAGCGTCCTCTCGTTGAGGAGGCAGAAGGTCGCGAGGGTCTTGCCGCCCGGCTTGAGGACCCTCTTTGTCTCGGCGACGAAGTTCGCGACCTCGTCCGGGACCATGTGGGTGTAGAGCGACCCGGCGAACGCAAAGTCGAACGTCCCGTCCTCGTAGGGGAAGATCAGCTCGGACGCGCCCGTCTTGCCCTGCGGGTTGTACCTCTTGTTGAATGTGTCCGCCGTCCGAAAGTGGAAGCTGGGGAACTTGGCAGTTATCACGCTCTGCGCCCACGCCACGGGCTTGACCGCCGTGTCGAACCCTTCGTAGGTGGCGCCCGGTCCCAGGTAACTGGTCAGCGCCCTCGCGACCCTCCCGCACCCGCAGGCGATGTCCAAGAAGGACGAGCCCGGCCTCAGCCCCGCGAGGTCTCTGAAGCCCTCCACGTTCGCGTCCCCTGCCAGCCTGTACAGCCTCGGGTCGGCGAAGGGCCCGATGTGGAGCCTGATCCTCAGCGGGGGGGTGAGGTCCTCCCTCCACCCCAGGGCTCTCTCCACCCCGTTCGTCGTCTTGTCGAAGAGCCTGTTCGCCCCCGGCTGCGCGGAGGCTGGAACCACCCTCTTCACCGCCCCTATCAGGTAGCCGGTTATCTTCGAGCTCGTCTCTGCGAAGTGGGCGCTCACTGCTTCACCGCGCCCCCTCTGTCGCGCGTGCGAGGGCAGGCGTCCGCACAGCATCTGGGCGTCGGTTCGTCATCTCGAGCTGAGCTCCCGAACGAGGGACTGCGGCGGCGGTTTAGTATACTTGTTGATGGGCCGGGGGTCGGAGACGGGCGGCGGCCTAGAAGCCGTAGGCGCTCCCCTGAAGCTGGGCCTGGGCGGCGTCCAGGGCCGCCTGCGCCGTCGAGACCCCGGTGAACGCGTTGTAGATCTGCTGCGCTATCGTCCCCGCGGCGACGTTCGAGGTCTTGAAGTTAGGGACGTGCCCGATCTTCCCCGAGGCGAGTATCTCCAGTGAGAGGCGGACCGGGTCGTAGTCGGGGGTCGCGATTATCTCCTGCGCGAACGAGGAGTTCACCACCGACGTCCTGCTCGGGCAGTACCTCGTCAGGTCGTCCGCCAGCAGCATCATCTGCGTGCCGGCGGCGGTGGCCCACTGCAGCCAGAGCCAGGACGCCTCGGGGTTCCTCGAGTACTTCGAGACGCCAAGGCCGTCTCCGACGTACGTCGAGTAGGCCCCCGCAGGCCCGGCAGGGTTGGCCGTGAACGCGGTGTTCCTGGTCTCTATCGACCTGAGGGGGTCGTAGATGTACTCGGAGATGTCCTCGAAGGTTATGGCGTTGGCCGCCAGCCCGTGGGCCATGGCGTCCACACAGTCGTCCCACGTGTACGCGACCGACGATGGAAGCGTGTAGGGGAAGAAACGCGCGAAGTTCTCAAGCGCGGCGACGTTTGCCGGGGAGTTGACCGTGGGCGTTATGGTCCCGCCGTCGATCTTCCAGAACTCGCCGCCGAAGCTGTACAGGTGGTTCGTGAACTCGTGGAAGATGGGGGTGGTCGTCGAGGCCTGGCTCACGCACCCGTAGATGTTCGTCCCCGCCCCCACCTGCTGGACCTGCGCGAAGTAGTCGTCCCAGGTCGCCGGCTGGTCGAGCCCCAGCTTGCTGTAGACGTCCGTCCTGTAGTAACGCACCATCACGGGCGTGTTGAAGGGCAGGCAGAAGACCTCCCCCGGGGGGGTGTTCAGGCCCGGGATCACGGGCGGGTAGGTGCCGACAAGGTTCATCGGCGTCTGCATGAAGTCGCTCATCTCCAGCCCGGGGTAGGTCAGCTCGGGGTAGGTCTCGGCCAGCACCGGCGGAGGTACGAGGTTGCCCTCGAAGGTGGGGATGTCTATCGCGTCGAAGTCTATGATGTCTATCGAGGGGGAGTGGGTCTCGACCGCGAGCTTCGTCTTCTCGAGGTTGATGATGTACGGCTCCAGGTCGTACTGGGAGTCTATCCCCGAGGCCGTGAAGAAGTCCAGGTCGAGGTTCTGGAGCGCACGGTAGTCCGGCTCGTCCTGCAGGTTGATCTCGATCCTGGTCCCCTTGTACGGGCCGGAGACCGACTGGAGCCACCTGAGGAAGTCCTTGTACTCCGAGGGGACGGACGGGTCTGCGAGCCTGCTCGCTATGCCGAGGCTCGAGGCGGCGGTCGAGGACCCGGACACCGTGCCCGACGGGCTGACGGCCGGGGGGGTGAGCGCGACGTAGGAGACGGCCGCAGCAGCCGCGCCGGCACCGAGTATCGCGCCAGCCCTTAGAAAGTCACGCCTGTTCATTGTTCCACCACAGGTCTGCATCGCCGAGGAGGGCGAGGCCCGCGCCGCCGACGGGCGATTTAAGACCTCCGCAGCGCGGCGGCCCGACCGGGAACAATGTTATAATACGGGTCGATTCCGAAAAAAATCGAGGCGTCCGGCCTTGAACAGACGCGGGGTCATCCTAAGAGCATCGGTCCTAGCCCTCGTGCTGGCCTCGCTCGTCTTCGGCAGCCTCGCGATCTACTACTACACGCTCCCGCCCACGTCGGGCGGAGCGGGCGTCTCGCCGCCTGGGGCCGGCCAGGTGGCCGTCTCCGCGAGCGCGAGCCCGAGCCAGGGACTCATCACCGTGGTCTACAACGGGACGACCTACCACGTCCCAGCAAAGGGCCCCAACGCGCCGAACTTTTCGTGCCCCGCGGGCACCGCTCCGTCGCTCTGCACCATCCTGCAGGAGACCTGCGGCAACGGCGTGGGCTCGGCCCAGGAGCCGTGGAAGACGTGCTACAACTGCATCTTCGACGCGGGCTGCACGGGCGACAACGCCTGCGACCCGTACACGCACCAGTGCGGGTCCCCCGCCTCGGCGTGCCAGATAATCGCAGGCGGCTACAGCCAGGTCGGCTAGGGTCGCGCAGGGCCAGCGGCGGCACGCGGCATCTCGGAGCCATGCTTCTTCCTGGTCGCCAGGGTGAAGCCCGTGAGCGCGGTGACCACCGCCCCGCCGAGGAAGACCGAGGTGAGTAGCCTGTTCGCCGACGGCGCCGTGCGGCCTCCGGCCGCGATCTGGACGTCCGCGAGCTTGAACGTCGCGCCCGAGTCGTGCACGAACGGCGACACGGGGTCGTCGAGGGCCTCGTAGACGACGAGGTTCCCGAAGACGGTCGCGTTGGTCGCCTGCCCGGGCGCGAGCCCTGCCTGGGACGCGTTGATGTCAAAGGTCATGTTGAAGGGCCCCCACCTCCCTCCCTGGTAGAGGGTGACGTTGTTCTGCGCCTTCTCCGTCACCACCTGGGTGGTGGGGGTGTTGATGATGATCGTCAGGATCTGGGTCTGGCTCTGGATCTTCCATCCGGAGAGGACCGTCACGTAGACGAAGAACGACATGTTGGTCTCGACCCCGGCCTGGATCACCTGGGGCATGGTGTAGTAGACCGTGTAGTTGCTAAGGTCGGACGCCACCGTCGATCCGAACGAGTACACCCTGCTCCCAGAGAGCGTGGCGCCCTGCGCGCTCGCCCCCGGCGGGGGCGACGCCACGACCAGCCCGAAGAGCACGACCGCTGCGAGGGCGGTCCTGCCCAGGCGCCTCGACGGCCGCCCGCCGGCTCCCGCTCTCAAGGTCCAGGTCCTCCTTGTTGCGCCGGACGGCGGGGAGATTTAAGTCGCTTTGGTCCTTCGCGGGCCGGCCGGACGCACTCAGACCGCCCCGGGGGGCCTCCCGCGCTGGTCGCTGCTCTCGGGCTCGGCGCGGCTGCGCCTGGGCGCCCTCCAGGCGACCGCGGCGAGGAGCAGGGCGATCCCTGCCGCGAGCGTTCCCAGGCCGACCAGGTTCGGCTCTCCGGCCGAGGGGCTCCCGGCCGAGACCAGGGCGTACCCGATGTGGGCCTCGGAGCCCACGGCCAGAGCAGAGCCGACGGGCTCCCCCAGCCAGACCCCCGCGCCGACCGTCAGGGTGGCGTTCCCCAGCGCCTCCTGGCCTTCCGCGAGCCCGGTGCTCGCGCCGGTTAGCGGGATGCTCACGTCGACGGGGCCCCAAGCCTGTCCCGCGCGAAGCAGGAGCGTCCCGTTGCTCGCCGACTCCACGGCGGTGACCCCCGCCCCTCCTGACACGACCCTCCCCGTGCTCAGGCTCAGGGAGACCGAGACGTTGTAGTCCTCCAGGTACGACGTAATGCCCGTGAGGCTGTCCACGACCAGCCTCACCTGGACGGTGAGGTTCGACCCCACCTCCGCCTGCGTGGGGAGGCTGTAGGAGACGGTTATCGTGCTCGTGCCCTGGCCGTCCGGCGCCTGTCCTGTGAATGTGAGCTGGCCGGTCACAGGAGCTGCGGGCAAAGCCCAGGCCTGCGGGATGGTCGACGCCAGCAAGAGAGCCGCTGCCACGAGCGCGACGCCGGCGCGCGCCTCCGCCCTTTGACCTGCGGTGTCCAACGCCTCGCGCCTCCAACGACCCGGCGTCAGCTGAAGGTCAGTCCCGGGAAGCCCTGCTCGATCTCGCTCTGGGCGCTCGCCAGGGCCTCCGAGGGCGACTCCTCGCCCTTCCACGCCCTGTTGAGATGGAGCGAGAGGGGGACCAGCACCGAGAACCACTTTGGGAACGGGGTCAGCGCGGTGACCCCCGTCTCGAAGGCCTTCCTCGTCACGGCGAACGCCGCGTACGCGCCCGCGTCCGAGGCGACGGCGCCCTGGACCTGCGGGACCCCGGGCACCGAGCTCCTCGACGGGAAGACGTGGTACGAGTCGAGGAGCAGCTGCTCCTGCATCCCCTTGCACGTGGCCCACTGTATCCATACGTAAGCCGCCTCGGGGTGCTTCGAGAAGCGCGATACCCCCATCCCGGAGCCGCCGTACGTCGAGAACGACCCCTTCGGCCCCGCCGGGTTCAGCGCCGGCAGGAACTGGCCGGGGGCGACGGGGGACCTGAGCGGGTCGTTGAGCCAGCCGTAGTACCCGCACCAGAGGAGGGCGGTCGCGGACGCCCCGGTGGCGAGCGAGTTGAACTGGTCGGTCCATGTGAACGCGAACGACCCCGGGTCGGCGAACGGCCTGAACCGGACGAAGTTCTCGAGCGCCGCGAGGCACTCGGCGCTCTCGAGGTTGGGGGTTATCTGGTTCCCGTCGACGTTCCAGAGGGCGCCACCGAAGCTCGCGAGGTGGTTCAGGTACTCGTAGAGTATGGAGACGTCGGCGTTCGCCTCGCTCACCGTCGCGTACGGGGTCCCGCTGCCCATCAGCCTCTGGGCCTGCGCGTAGTACTCGTCCCACGTGGCGGGGGGCTGGAGGCCGAGCCTGTCGTAGATGTCCTTCCTGTAGAAGAAGACGATCACAGGCGAGTCGAAGGGGAACATGTTGAAGGCGGTGGCCGGCGAGCCTGATGCCGCGCCTGAGGTGACCTCTGCCGCGGCCGGCGGGTAGCTCCCGACGAAGCTCCATGCGGCCGTGCCGAAGTCCTGGATGTCGTATCCGGGATACGTAAGCTCGGGGTACCTCGAGATCAGCTCGGCGGGGGGGATGGTGGCCTGGTTGAAGGCCGCCGTGTTCTGGCTGTCGACGGTGAAGACGTCGTAGGAAGGGCTCTGGGTGCTCACCGCGAGCTCCATGTCGTCGAGCTGGGTGAGGTAGGGGAGGAGGCTGTATCCCGCGCTCGCCCCGCTGTACCGGACAAAGTCGGAGGCCCGCGCCTGGAGCGCGTAGGGGGCGAACTCCTCCTCGAGGCTCACGTCGACGCTCTGCCCCGATATCCTCCCCGAGACGCCCCGCATCCACTCGAGGAAGTCCGTGTAGTCAGGGAGGGTCGCCTGGCTGCCCGTCGACTCAGAGAGGTACCTGGACATCCAGGCGTTCGGGTTCGACTGGACGCCGTTGAGGCCGAGGTCCACCGCGCCCGCGACGGTCAGCGCGCCGCCCACGGCCCCGATGGCCCCCCTCAGGAACGCCCTGCGGGAGGCGTCCCTGATCCCTGCCGCCCCGCGGCGCCGAGGCCCGACCATGGCGAGCTACCAGCCTGCGGCCGGCCCCGGGTTGTAATAACGTTTCCCGGTCCGGGCGGGGCGGACTGCCCGCTCACAAGTGATATATCGGCGTCGGGACGCGCGAGCCCAGCACCCCATGGTCGCGATCCGCGTCGAGGACGTCTGGAAGAGCTACGGGGACGACGCGGTGCTCGAGGGCGTCACCTTCGAGGTCCCGGACGGGGAGTTCGCCGTCCTCCTCGGGCCCTCGGGCTGCGGCAAGACGACCCTCCTCCGTTGCATCGCCGGGCTGGAGAAGGTCAGAAGCGGGCGGATATACATCGGGGGCGAGCTCGCGAACGACCTGCCGCCTGTCGAGCGGGACATCGCGATGGTCTTCCAGGGGTTCTCCCTGTTCCCGACCATGGACGTCCTGGAGAACATCGCCTTCCCCCTCAGGATCAGGGGGGCGGCCAGGCAGGCGGCGGACGAGAGGGTGAGGGAGATAGCGAAGACCCTCTCCATCGAGCACCTCCTCGAGAAGCTGCCGAAGGAGCTGAGCGGCGGCGAACAGCAGCGGGTGGCCATAGGCCGGGCGATCGCCAGGCAGCCCAAGGCCTTCCTGATGGACGAGCCTCTCAGCAACCTCGACGCGCCGCTCAGGGCGCAGCTCCGCTCGGAGCTGAAGCGCATCCAAAGGGACCTGGGGGTCACCACCCTCTATGTCACCCACGACCAGGCGGAGGCCCTCGCCCTCGCCGACAAGATAGGCGTGCTCAACAGGGGGACGCTGCTCCAGTACGGGCCTCCCCAGGACCTCTTCCAGGCGCCCTCGAGCGCGTTCGTCGCGAGGTTCCTCGGCGACCCTCAGGCCAACATCCTCAACGTCTCCCTGCGCTCGGGCGGCCAGCCGCCCGCCTACGCGATCGTGGGGGACGGGTTCACGCTCTCGATCCCGGAGGCGCTGGGGCGAGCCGTCGAACGGCACGCCGGACGGGGCCTCCAGGTCTCGATAAGGCCGGAGGAGATCGCCCTCAGCGCCGCGCCGCCCCAGGGAGACTCCGTGCAGGCCACCGTGGCGCTGGACGAGCCGCTCACCCTGTACAGGCTCGTCACGGTGAGGCCGGGCGGCGGGCCCGCCGGGATCAAGGTCCTGGTGGCCAAGGACGCGAGGGTGGAGGCGGGCCAGGGGGTGTGGCTCCGGTTCGACTCGAGCAAGCTGCACTTCTTCGACCGCGAGACAGGAAGGCTGGTCGTCTAGGCAGGACGCCTCCCCGCCCGAGAAGGCTTTATTGGAGGCTCGGGCCGTCGCGCCAACGTCTCGGTGTCGACTGGGTTTGGTCTCTGCGAGGACTTGGTTCGCGGTCGGCGTGATCATCGCGATCTACGCGACGAGCCTGACATACTACGTGGACTACTACGACGCCCAGCAGGCCGCTTCCAGCTCCGTGGAGGTCTACGTCTCCATCGTCGCGGGGGGCGGACCTGGAGGGACCGCCTCGTACTCGCCGGACAGCTTCACCGTCGTCCAGGGGGTGAGGGTGACCCTGGTCGTCTCCAACGGAGACCGGGTGACCCACGGCATCGCGATACCGGCCTTCCGCGTCGACTCGGGGGCCATACAGCCCGGGGACACCGCGAGGGTGACGTTCACCCCGCGCCAGTCCGGGAGCTTCACCTTCGACGAACCCCCGGGGAGCTGCGCCGCCGGCGGTGGCGCCTGCGACAGCGCGTCCCCGATGACGGGCGTGGTGACGGTGGTCCCGCCGCCCCAGTGAGTTGGCTCGGACATGGCCAAGTTCTGGTACCTGTTCTTCGTGCCGCTCTTCGCCCTCCTCTCCGTCGTGGAGTTCTATCCGATCGCCGAGAGCGTCTACCTGAGCCTCGTAGGCACCGGGGGCGGGCTCCAGCCCTCGAACTACGTCGCCATGGTGAACGACTCGGCCTTTTGGAACTCCGTCAACATCTCGCTCCTCTACTCGATGACCAGCACCTTCATCGCGGTCGGGTTGGGGCTCGGCCTCGCCTTCTTGCTCACCGAGAACCTTCGGGGGAGGGGCGTGCTCGAGGCCTTCTACGTTGTCCCGCTCGCCGTCGCGCCCATCGTCGTCGGGACGCTCTGGTCGCCCCCCGAGATGTGGGACGACATCCAGACCTTCCTGCACTTCATCCTCGGGCAGCCTTACTTCAACGAGCTCTCCCCGGCCTTCTTCTTCCCCGTGATGGCCTACTCAGAGGCGTGGGAGTGGGGCCCGCTCATAATGCTGGTGGCCCTCAGCGTCATCAGCTCCACCCCCAGGGCCGTCTACGAGTCGGCGGAGCTGTACGGCGCCTCGGGGCTCCGCAAGTTCCGGAGGGTCACCCTCCCCATAGTGATGAGGTCCCCCGTCATGAGGTTCGTCATCGTCCTCCGGTTCATGGACGCGATGAGGGCTTTCGAGATACCCCAGACCTGGGCCAGCTGGGTGAGCAGCACCACGGCCGTGGGGTCGCCGGTCGACACCCTGAGCCTCTTCCTCTACAAGCTGATGTTCATCCCCACGTACAACTTCCCTATAGGGCTGATATCGGCGGTCGCCGTGTCCCTCTTCCTGGTGTCGCTGGCGGCCGCCGCGCTCATGCTCGGACTGGTGAGGACGATTGGGGGAAGGTGACGGGGACGCTCCGGGCCCGGCCCCCGGGCGCCGCAGGCGCGTGTCGTCGAGGAGGGCGCTGCTCTACGTCGTTGCCGTCCTCGCCGTCCTGAACTCCTTCTGGCCCCTGGTGGTGATGGCGCTCGCAGGCTACGGCATCGACCTGGCGCCCCTGTTCAGCGGCAAGGCGGTCTCCTACGTCGCGGGGGTCCCCTTCTACAGCGGAGGGATCTTCCCTTCCCCCTACTACTACCTCTTCTCCATCTTCGTGCTCGGGTTCCCCCGGATGATGCTGAACTCCTTCGTCATCGCGTCGATCAGCATCGCCATCGCCATGGGGGTCGGGGTCCCGGTCGGCTACATCCTCGCCAGGGTGGACATCCGCGGCAGGACGCTGGTCGCCTACCTCCTCCTCGCCCTCCGCGCGGCCTCGCCTTTCATCGTCATAGTGCCCCTCTTCGTGACCTACTCGAGCATCGGGCTCTACGACACCTACCCTGGAGTCGCGCTGGCGGAGGAGATGCTGGTCCTCGCCGTGGTGGTCTGGATGCTAAAGGGCTTCTTCGAGGACATCCCGAGGGAGGTGTACGACGCGGCGACCGTCTTCTGCAAGTCGGAGTGGCAGGTCTTCACCAGGGTCGCCATGCGCCTGGTCCTGCCCGGCGTGGTCGTCACCGCCCTCTTCGCCTTCGTGCTCGTGTGGAACGAGTTCCTCATCTCGGAGACGCTCACGGGCGCGGCGACCAAGACCGTGGCCGTGGGGGTCTGGAGCGGGATCGGTGAGACGACGGGGGTCGTGAAGTCGTTCGGGTGGGACGACCTCAACGCGGCGGGGACGCTCGCGTTCGTCCCCGCTGTCGCCGTGATGCTGGCGATAAGGCGGTACCTCGCGAGGGGCTTCAGCCTAGGTCAGGCGCGCTGAGCCGCCTCGGCGGCCCCCTGCCGGGTTGTCTGGCCGGCAGGAGGAATGCAGAGACGCACGCACCGTACCTCCCCTTCAGGTCCTCGGGGAGCGACTGGTAGCTCCTCACCACCTTCCTGCAGCCCTTCGCGCCGCAGCCGCACTTCATGGAGAAGCCCTCCCACCCGACGTTCGTCGAGTAGTCGAACGCGACCTCCTCTCCGGGCTCTATCCTGCGCAGCGCCACGACCCTCGTCCTTCCCATGATGACGCAGTTCGGCTCGCACGAGTGGTTCATGAACCACCCGGGGGACCCGCTCGCGGGGAGGACGTACCTGTCGTAGTCCACCTGGAAGCAGTACTTCCAGACCCTCTTCGGGATCTCCTTGATCCACCTCTCCTCGCCCGCGTAGTCCCAGACCAGCTCCCCGGGCTCTATCCTGGTCGCGGCGAAGGTCCCCCTCCCCTTCCGCCCGGCCGGGCCTATCCTGAGCTTGGGCGCTGTCCCCGGCAACGTCGGGGCCTCTCCCGGCCGACTTTTATACAGGACCCTTGTTAGAATAAACCGAACCGGAGCGCGCCATCGAATGGAAGAGCTTCTCGCAGAGCGTTCCGGGACACCGGCGAAGGGCTGGGTCAGGGACGGGATACTCTCGTTCCTTGCGAAGCGCCCCGGGACAGCCACCGAGATGGCCGCCGACCTGGGGGTCTCGAAGGCGACCGTCTCGTACCACACCAAGGCGCTCGTCAGGAAGGGCATGATAGAGATCCTCGACATCAAGAGCGTGAGGGGCGGGGTCTACAGCAAGACGTTCGCCCTGAAGAGGGGCGGCCAGGCCTTCGCGGGGAAGGCAGAGGAGAGGGAGGCGGCGCTAACCAAGCTCGACGAGCACTTCGAGAGGCTCCTGATAAGCGTCGACCTCGACTCGCGAAGGAAGGCCTCGGAGGAGGTGGAGATCTTCCTCTACCACCTCTACAGCCTCATGGCGGAGTCGGGCTCGCTCGACGAGGGGGTCTTCGAGGAGTACGGGCGCCGGGTGGGGGAAGGCATCGTGGCCCCCTCGCTCGCCTTCCCGACGAGGGGCAGGGGTCTCAGGGCGCTGTGCGAGCGGCTCAACGCGGACGGCATGGCCAGGATCTCCGCAGAGCTCAGGAAGGGGTCTGATGCGAGGCTCGCCTGCGAGGGGTGCTTCGAGAATAGCGGGCACGGGGGGCTCGTCTGCTCGTTCACCAGGGGGATCCTTACCGGGGCGCTAAAGGCCAAGGACGGGAGCGTCCTCAGACTGGAGAGGCAGAGGCGGGAGACCAGGCGATGCCTCTACGTGGTGAAGCGGAGGGGCTTCGGAAGGTGAGCGCACCGAAGGCAAGGGCGGGCAGGGTGGCAGACGACAGGTCCAGGGCGATGGCCAGGGATGAGTTCCTCCGCGTCCTGGGGAACAAGCTGAGGGAGAAGATGCAGGACAAGCACCCCCTGATGGCCATGCTCTACCAGGGAAAGCTCACCCCGAAGCAGATGAGGGCGTGGATAATCAACAGGTTCTACCTCCAGAAGAACATCCCTCTCAAGGACGCGGCGATACTCTCCAACTGCCCCGAGACCGACGTGAGGCGCCTGTGGATCGGGCGGATCCTGAAGCGGGAGGGGCTGGGCGGGAGCATCGGCGACGTGGAGGGGTGGGTGGGCTTCGCAGAGTCGGCGGGGATACCCAGGGAGGACATCCTCAGGGCGAGGTGCCTCCCCGGGGTCAGGTTCGCGGTCGACGGATACGTCAACTTCGCGAGGCGCGCAGACTGGACTGAGGGGGTCGCAGCCTCCCTGATCGAGTACTTCGCCAAGGGCGAGCTGGTGAAGAGGATAGAGGCCTTCAAGCGGCACTACCGGTGGATCGAGCCTGAGGGCTACAGGTTCTTCATGTCCAGGCTGGGGCAGCTAGACGAGGCAAACGAGACGACCCTCAGGATCGTCCTTCGATACTGCCGCGACAGGGAGATGCAGCTCAGGGCGGTGGACGCAGCCGAGTCGATGGCGGACATCTACTGGAGCCTCCACGACGCGATATACGTCGCCTACGTCATCCAGGACAGGCCGCTCGCCGACTCGCTCACCGGCTAGACCCGCGACCGCCTGAGCGACCTGTTCTCCACGATGAGGAAGACCACCGCGGCCGCGAGGATGCCGACCGCGACGGGTGCGGCGTATCCCTCCCAGCCAGGCTGGGGGGGCGAGACCACCGTGTACGCCATGAGGTCTCCGGGGACCCCGCCGGAGAACGCCCCGTATGCGGACGCGCTGGTCAGCTGGTACAGGAAGACCTGGCCGTCGATCCCCGACCCTATGGTCGGGCTCTCGTAGAGCGAAGGCCCCACGTAGAGGTCGTAGACCTCCCTCCCCGTGGCCGCGTCCAGGATGTGTATGCTGCCGTCAAGGGCCCCCGCGAAGACCAGGCCGTTGCTCGCCGTCAGCCACCCTCTGTAGGGGATGGAGGGCATGGAGTAGCTCCACGCCACCGTCCCCGTCGAGGCGTGGACGGCGTAGATCGTGGTGTTGGCCTGCGCAAAGTCTGGGCTGAGGTAGGACACCCCCCACACCCCGGCGCCCTCTATGTTCACCCCGCTCACCTGGCCGAAGGTGCAGAAGTTCATAGTGGCCACGTAGATCATCGAGTAGGCGTACGCGATGTCGGCCTCTATCGCGCCGTTCTCGCCGGGGCACTGCTCGAAGGGCTTCGTGGAGGGGTAGTTTATCCAAGGCTGCGTGGCTGAGTAGTTCCCCGTAGCGACATAGTTGGCGTTCCCCGTGAGGCTCCTCGCGACGGTGGGCGGGTCGAAGTACCAGAGGAGCTTCCCGGTCAGCGCGCTGAGGGCGTAGAGGTACCCGTTCTTGCACGCCTTGAACACCGCCTCCTGCGTGCCCGCTCCCGTCGTGACGTTCCCCAGGACCGTGTTCCAGCCGCAGTCGAAGTCGTAGAGGTCGTGGGGAGTCGTCTGGTAGAACCAGAGCATGTTTCCGTTCGTTGCGTTGAGGGCGACGATGGAGTCGGCGTAGAGGTTGGGCCCTGGGCGATAGGTCCCGTTCCAGTCGGGCGAGGCCTGGGATGTGCTCACGAAGACGATCCCGTGCTTGGCGTCGACGACGGGGTCCCCGAAGCTCGGTCCTGCCCCAGCGAGGACCTGGTAGGCCGTCCCGTTGACGGTGGTCGTCGTCCCCAGCTTCCCCCAGTCGCCGGGGTATGGTGCGACGTTCCCGTGGCACGTCGATGTAGAGTTGGTCGAGCACGAGTTCGCGTCCCAGTTCGGGTCGCCGCCTGACGCGGGGGTCACGTACCAGCGCCAGAGGAGCGCGCCGTCGGTGATGTTGTACGCCGCGACGAACCCGCGCCCCACGTCCGTCCCCTCGGAGACCGAGCTCGACCAGATCATGGTGTCCCCGTAGAAGACCGGCGGGACGCCCGACGAATCGTAGTATCCCGAGTTCCCGGGCACGTTCTTGCAGATGTCGGTTATCCTCGTCTCGACCGCCCCCGTAAGGGCGTTGAGCCCCAGGACCGAGCAATCCGGGAGGCTAACCCAGATGTCCCCTTTGTAGTAGTTGATGCCGTGCATGTGCCCCGTGAGGGGGCTGAGGGGCAGGCCTGTCGTGTTGAGGACCGCGGGGTACGACCACTCGACGGCACCGGTCTCCCCGTTGAACGCATAGACGGTGAGATAGTTGGTGACCAGGTAGACCGTCCCGTTCACGACCAGCGGAGGCGAGATCGAGCCCTGCCCGACCACGCTGAGCCCCGCCACGTGCGGCGCCGCCGCGGGGAACGGGAAGGTCCAGGCGAGGCTGAGGCTCTGGACGTCGGACGCCCCTATCTGGCTCTGCGCGACGTAGTTCGTGTGGTCCTGGTTCGCGTTCATCGTGGTCCAGTCGACCGGGGCGTTCGCCGGCGAGCCGGCCACCTGGGACGGCACCGCCACTGTGAGCAGGAGCATGACCAGCAAGCCCCCGGCATGCCTCGACGACGGTCCCAGCGGCTGTCCCTCGCCCCATGGTCCTGCTGGCGGCACTTTAAACCCAGGGGCCTCGCGCGGCCCCCCCGTCCCCAGGAACGGTCATAAAGGGCAGATTGCCTCCGCCACCGGACGTGCAAGCGCTCGCGAAGCAGCGCAAGTGGCTCTCCCTCGCGGCGGTCAACATCGGGAACTTCGCGCCGCCGTTCGACACCGGGGTGATGTCGCTCATCCTGCCGACCATCTCCATCGGGCTCAAGGCGCCGGTCACGCTCGTGCTCTGGGTGCCGATCGAGTCGCTCGTCCTCACGGCGGCCTTCCAGCCCATCTTCGGGCGGTTCTCCGACGGCCACGGGAGGAGGCGCTACTTCCTCCTTGGGCTCGTGCTCTTCTCGATCTTCGCGTACCTCTCGGGGAACTCCCAGACGATCTACGAGCTCTTCATCTACAGGTTCTTCCAGTCTCTGGGCGGAGCGTTCATCCTCTCCAACGGGCGGGCGCTGATAGCCGACGCCTTCGAAGGGAGGCAGAGGGGGTTCGCCCTGGGCACCCACATCTCGACGATATACGTGGCCCAGACGGTCGGCGTCGCGATCACCGGCTCGATAGTGACCGTGACGGCCTCGGTCGGGTGGAGGTACGTCTTCTACGCGGAGGCCGCGGTCGCGGCGATCGCCTTCCCCGTCTCCCTGATCGTCCTGAGGGAGAGCTCCAGGAACCTGAAGGTCAGGACCGACTGGCTGGGCGCCATCTTCTTCGCGGGGGGTCTCGGGCCCGGCATCGTCGCCCTCACCGCGTACTCCAACCAGCTCTCCAACATCTCGTTCTACTTCCAGCAGTTCTCGGTCCCCTTCCTCGGGCTCTTCCTCCCCACCCTCTACGTCTCCATCCCCACCGTCTACATCGTGGTCGTCGGGCTGGCCTCGACGGCGCTCTTCGTCCTCCGGGAGAGCACGGCGCGGCAGCCCCTCCTGGACTTCCACACGTTCAGGACGAACACCCTGTTCAGGTCGACCAACCTCTCCGTCCTGTTCGTGTACATGGCGCACTACGGCACGCTCATCCTGCTCTCCTTCTACCTCGAGATCATCAAGGAGGTGAACCCGCTCACCGCCGGCCTCGTCCTCACGGTCGAGCCGCTCACCGTGACCATCTTCGCGCTCTTCGGCGGGTGGATCGCCAGCCGTACCCCGAGCCGCGAGCCCGCCGTGGCGGGGCTCGTGATCGTCACCTTCTCCCTGCTCCTGCTCAGCACGACCGGCGTGGCGACCCCGATCACGACCGTCGCGTTCCTCATCGCGATGCTCGGAGCGGGCGTGGGGATATTCGCCCCGAGCAACACCAACGCCAACCTCGGCTCGGTGCCTCCCGGGGACCGGGCCACCGCGAACGGGATACTCGGGATGATGAGGTCCACCGGGCAGAGCGTGAGCCTGGCCATAGGCAGCGCCCTGATCGGACTCTACCTCTTCGGCAAGCACCTGAGCGGGGCTTTCAGGCCCGACCAGTTCATGGCTGCCATCGACCTCTACTTCGTGGTCGGGGCAGCCCTGGCAGCCGTGGCGATCTTCTTCGCGTTCAGGGGTCGCGAGGCTAGGGAGCCGACGCGGCCCCCTGGGTAGGGCTCCGTCTCCTCACGAGGATGTACATCACGAGGACTACGACGACCACCCCCAGGGCGATTATGATGGGCTGCTCGAGCCCCGCCGCCGATACCGGGGTGCCGGTGCTCGACGTGGTGCTGCTGGAGCCGGTGCCCGAGGCCGTGCTTGACTGGCCGGGCAGGGCGTAGGCTATGAGGATCCCGGCCGTGGCCGCAGGAAGGCTGCCGCCTCCCGCCGGGGCGAAGACCATCATCTGCCCCTGGCTGTCCTCCCCTATCGCGACCCCCGCAGCCCCGACCCCTCCCAGGTCGTCCGTCTTCAGGAGCTTCCCCGTCGCCTGGTTGAACATGTAGAGGTACCCCGCCCTGTCGACCGCGTAGAGCACCCCGCCGCTCGTCACCGCGGCAGAGCCCTGGTACCTGTTGGGCAGGTTATAGTGCCAGGTGATCGCGGAGGTGGTGAGGTTGATCGCGTACACGGTCGCGTTCTGCTCGGCAGTCGGGTCTCCGGTGTAGGTGTAGCCCTGTATGACCTGGCCCTTGTAAGAATAGGGCCCCAGCGACATCTGCCCGCAGGCGTTCTGGCTGGCCACGTACATCATGTTCCCGTCCACAGCCGGCGCCATCTCGATCCCTCCGTCGGGCCCGGGGCAGATCGGCTGGTTGTTCCCGAAGAGGGCCTGGGACGCGTTCAGGTTCGCGGTCGTCGTCAGCCCGTCGTTCCAGTTGTTGAGGGGCGCTGCGCCCACCCTGATCGGCGCGTAGACCAGCTTCCCCGTCTGTGCGTTGAGCACGTATATCTCGTTGTTCTTCGCTGCCTGGATCACCACCGGGGTGGGCACCCCGCCCAGGGTGACGTTCGCCAGGGTCACGCTCCAGCCGCCCTCGTGCTCCGTGATGTCGTGCGAGTTGATCTGGTAGTACCAGAGCATCTTCCCGTCGGTCGAGTTGAGCGCTATCACCGAGTCGGAGTAGAGGTTGGGTCCCGGCCTCAGCGAGGCGTCGTATCCGTCCGCGGGGTGCCCAGTCGAGAAGTAGATGACGCCCGTCTGGTTGTCGACCGCGATCAGGCCCCACGCCGCGCCACCTCCCGCGAGGAACTGGTCCTGCGTCGTGTTCCCCCAGTCGCCCACGTAGGGCGTTATGTTACCAGACGGCTGGCCGTAGTTCACGGTAGTGCCGTTGGCGAGGGTCACCATGTCCTGGAAGTCCCACTGGGTGTCGATCGGCCCTGTGGACGGCGGGGTGGAGTACCACGTCCAGACCATCTGCCTGGTGTTGATGTTGTACGCCGCGACGAACCCTCTCCCTCCATAGTCGGTCGTCGACGCCCTCACGATCAGGTTGTCGCCCACCAGGATCGGCGCCTTTTCGCCGTAGTAGGTGCCCGTGTTGCCCTGGATGTTCGCCGCGACCGCCGGTATGGTCCACTCGAGCGCCCCGGTCAGGGCGTTGAGGGCGTAGACCGTGGTGTCGGATGCCATGACGAAGAGGGTCTGGTTGTTGTACTGGGCAGACCCGTAGAGGGAGATCCCGCTGATCACGTACGCTCCCGCCCACCACTTATCCCCTATGAAGCTCGTCATGTTGATCTGGAAGCCGCCGTTCGGCCAGATGGACGCGCCCGTCCCCGCGTTGAGGGCGATCACGAGGTTGTACGGCGTCGCGAAGTAGACTATCCCGTTGCTCACGATCGGCTGCGTCTCTATGCCCAGCGCCGGGGGTGCGCCCGGGATGTCGAACGGGTTGGTCGGCACCTGGTAGATCCAGCTCGGCTCCAGGCTCTGGACGTTGGCGAGGTTGATCACGTTCTGGGGGTCGTTGTTCGTGTTCTGGAAGTCGTACGAGGACGCCGGCCAGTTGGGGTTACCAGAGGTCGACGCAGCCTGCGCGTGTACGTTGGCGTTCGCGAACCCTCCCACGACGAGCAGCACTAGGAACGAGACAAGCGTGGCTCTCCTGAAATTGCGCCCGAAACAACCCATAACAATCGACTCGATGATTGTCGACTTTATAAAAGATTCTCATATTCGCGGTCGCTCCGACCCGGCGGCTCCCCCGCCCGCGGGGGAGAGCTTCATATCCCGGAGGCGCCCCCGACGGGGCATGACGCGCGACGGGGGCGGAGCCTGTCCGTGGCGGGTGTTCGTCCGCCTCTACTCGGGTTGGAGGACCGTGGCGATGAACGCCGCCTTCTTCGCGGCCTACTACCTCCTCTTCTACGGGCTTATACTCCACTCCAACGACGGCTACTTCCTCCTCACCATCCCGTTCTGGCTCCTGCTGGTATTCGTCCTGGCCTCCTCAGCGCTCGCGACGGTCGCGGTGTCGTACATCAGGATCTCCGTCCGCCGGAGGGGGGTCCCGGGGGTGGCGGGCAGCCCCGTGGGGGTGGTGGTCGGGGCTTTCGTCGCGAGCTGCTCCTGCAACCTCCCGCTCCTCGCCCCCGTGATGTACTTCATCGGGCTCAACTCGCTCGAGGTGAGCGGGGTGATATCGTTCCTCGCCGCCTATCAGCAGGCGATCGTCGAGGGGATAGTCCTGCTCGACCTGGCCTCGATCTACTACTACCTGCGGCAGATCTCTCGCTCGGGCGCGGTCAGGGCTGTTGACAGCAGCGTGAAGCCCGCGAATTAACACCGTGCGTGTTAAAAGCAGGGGGTCGGGCGCGGGGGCGAATGGACTTCCTGGAGACCCTGGCGTTCTCGGCGGTCATGGGCCTCTCCATCTTCCTCTCCCTGCCCATCGTCCTCCACAGGAAGACCGGCGAGGTGCGGATCACGGTCCTTACCGCGGTGGCGGCCGGCATCCTGGTCTTCCTGATGGGCGACCTCTTCTCAGACGCGGCGGCGACCCTCTACAACGGGTCGCTCTACGGGTACGGGTCGTCGCCCTCCAGAGACCTCATCTTCGCGGGCTCCCTCGCCGCGGGGTTCCTGGTCCTGTTCGTCGGGGAGGGCAGGTCGAAGAAGGGGATCACCCCGACCCGGCTCGCCCTGGTCATCGCGATAGGGATGGGCTTCCAGAACCTCACAGAAGGCCTCGTCTTCGGCTCGCTGGGGGTCGCCCTCGGGCTGTCGGGGGCCGCCCTCGTCGTTCTCGTCGGGTTCATCTTCCAGAACATCACCGAGGGGTTCCCCATCGCCTCCCCCTTCCTGGGACGGGCGGAAGGCAAAGAGAGGCTGATCCTCGCGTTCTTCCTGATCGGCGGGCTCCCGACGATAGCGGGAGGGGCGGTCGGGTACTACTACAGCTCTGCGACCCTCGGCCTCGCCTTCGACGGCGTGGCGATCGGGGCCATCCTCTACGCAGTCCTGCCGATGCTCAGGGGGGTCTTCAGGGACACGTCCCCCCGCCTCCAGAGGCTGGGATACCTGGGGGTCTTCGTCGGGTTCATGCTGGGCTTCCTTGTCAACCTGGTCTAGGAAGGCCGCCGCCTACGAGGGCGTGACGAGGAACGTGAAGTGGAACGACGGCATCAGCTCCGGGTGGTCCTGGGGGCTAAGCAGCGGGAGCCTGTACACCACCGGCAACTGGTTCGCGAAGTTCTCGGGCCCCCACCAGACCGACGGATAGACGTCGATGGTGTGGATCCCCGGCGCGCCCGAGGCGACAATGGTGAAGGTGACGTTCCCGCCGCTGTTGAACCCGCAGCCGTATCCCAGGAACGAGTTGTCGTAGTCGATGGCGGCTATGTTGGTGTTGAACGTCCATCCCACACCCTGGAGCATCACCTGGATCTTGGTGCCGTCGGGCCCATGAGTCGTGCTTATGCTGGCGGTCCTCTGGATGAAGAGCGTCCCGTTGGAGCGCTGGGTGAGGTTCCCAGCAGCGATGTAGTGTACACCTCCAAGGTCAGAGGGGACGCGCATCGAGAACGTGAACGCGCCGGAGGCGTCCGCTGTGACGTTCCTCAGGGGCTCGTCCACGACCTTGTACCCTTTCAGGTTGCTCCCGTGCCGGGTCGTCCATACGAGCGGGAGCTGGGCGCCTGGGGAGAAGCCTAGGCCGCTCACCGTGACGTTCTCGCCCACGCCCGCCACGTCCGGCGAGACGGATATCCTGGGACCCGTCGTCGCGTTGTTCACCGAGAATGAGACCTGCGGCCTGTCCACGACCACGGCCGGGGAGAAGACCACCTGAGGGGCCGAGCCCCCCTGCGAGACCGTGGTCGTGGTAGAGCCGCCCGTGGTTCCCGCTGTGAGGAAGATCCCCAGCCCGCCCACCGCGACGATGACCACTATGGCCACGGCGACGACCATCCTGGATATCGCCCGCCTCTCCTCTGGTTCCCTCCTCGCGACGAAGAACGCGCCCCCGGCCAGCCCCCCGAGAAGGACGAGCGCACCGAACTCCGTCGCGTGGGTGACGAAGGCCGCCCCCACTGTCGAAGACGCTGGGCCGAGGACGACCGTCTCAGGGGTCAGGGTGAAGTTCGCGTAGAACGGTATGTAGGGCGGGTTGTAGTACGAAGCGGATGGCGGCGCCTGCTGGGGGTTGAGGTAGCCCGGGCCGTCCGAGCCCTCGAACACCGAGAGGGTGTGGACCCCCGGCGTCCCGGAGGCGTAGATGGTGAAGTTGGCGGTCCCCTGGGTGGAGACGCCTGTCATGTAACCCACGTAGCTGTTGTCCCAGTAGAGCTGGTAGTCCGTCGAATAGACCCCCGTTCCCAGCCCGTATGCCAGCACGTTGATCGGGGTCCCCGCCGACCCGCTGCTGGGCGAGACCCTGAAGCTCGGCCCAAGGAAGAACGGGGCGACCGGGCTGATTGCCGTCCCGTTAGACGCGTATGCCTGGATGGGGTGCGAACCACCGTAGTCCGAGGGGACGGCGATCTGGACCGAGAACGACCCCGAAGAGTCGGTGACCGTCGACCCCAGCTTGTAGACCAGCGGATTGCTGCTGATGCCCGTCACTTGAGGCGTGGGTATCGCCTTCACCTGCCAGCTGGCGTTCTGGGAGATCCACCCGAGCGTGACGCTGGTCCCACCGGGGAACCCCGACCCTGTCACCGTGATCGTCGAGCCGACGACCCCTGTGCTGGGGGTGACGCTGATCGAGGGCGTGGCGGCGGCCGCTCCCGGAGGGGAGGCGAGGACGACCATGCAGAGGACGGCCATCACAGCCGAAAGCACGAAGAGGCTGCCGTTCGATAGGGGGCGCGAAACCAGCTGGTTCACGAGGGGGCTTCGACCGCCATCGGTCTAAATAGTGTTTCCCTCGGCTCGCCCCCGGTGGGGGGACGCGCCTCCCGCGGCGCGCCTCTCCTCCCTAGCTGGGAAGACGCCTGCCGATGGTCGGGGACGGCTTTCGGCACGCGTAGAACACTGCGGATACATGTTTATCAATGTCCCTCCAGCTACAACAAGGGTTCAAGTCGTGATGTTTTCAAGTTCGAGTCGTGACGCGAGAGGTGCCAGAAGGAGCGCGATAAGCCCGATCCTGGCCGCGGTGGTGGTCGTGGTGATAGTGGTCGCGGCGGTGGCAGGTTACGCCCTCCTGAGCTCTTCGCCCAAGGCGTCCCCGACCCAGGCGCAGAGCTCTTCATCGTCTTCGAGCTCTTCCTCCTCCAGCTCCAGCTCGAGCTCTTCCTCGAGCTCGACCTCCAGCTCTAGCACTGCCTCTTCCTCCTCCAGCTCGAGCTCGACCTCCAGCTCTGCCTCCTCATCGTCCTCATCGTCGACCTCCAGCTCTACCTCCTCGTCCTCTTCCAGCTCCAGCTCGGCCGCCCCGGCGTTCCCGTTCTACTTCTACCTCTACAACCCGACCACCGCCCTCGCCTCCCCCGGGTCGTACGAGGAGTCGGTGGTCCTCTCGATCAGCCACACCCTCCAGCTGACAGGCGAGGCGGTCTCCCTGAACTACACGGCGCCTACCGGAGTCTCGATCTTCTTCTCGCCGTCTAACCCCGTAATGGTCCCCGCGTCTGCAGGCGCCAACGTGACGATGATAGTCTCTGCCGCCAAGACCGTCGTTCCGGGCAACTACACGATAACCGTGAACGGGACCGCGGGCCAGTACGCCCAGTCCTCCACCTTCAACCTGCGCGTCGTCCAGTACAGGGTGGTGATGGTCCGCAACACGTTCACACCCTCCCCCCTGAACGTCACGGTCGGCAGCACGGTCTACTGGCAGAACGTAGACGGCTCCTCCGGGACGTGCGGCTCCACGGGCGGCTCGGGCCTCCACAACGTGGTCTTCACCACGCTGGGGGTCAACTCCTCGACGCTCACGCAGTACCAGATATTCAGCTACACCTTCACCACACCTGGTAGCTACTTCTACTACTCCTCCCTCAGCTCAGGCCAGACAATGAACGGCACGATCAACGTGGTCTCCGCGAGCGGCGGAGTGGGGATGGTCTCGAGGATGCCCTCCTTCTCGTACTTCAAGGGCGGGAGCATCGCGACGCCCACTCCATCTGGCGAGCGGCAGGTATCGCCCCAGTCCGGCTCCCCCGCCCTGGGCCTGGCGGTCGCCCTGACGGGCTTCGCCGCCCTGGCGGTCGCCCCGGCGCTCCTGCTGCTGGGGATGAGGTCGGGGTACCCGGCCACCTTCTCCGGGATCGGGTCGACGCTCCTCGCGGCGAGGGGCAGTCGTCTGTCACGGGCTCCACGGGGCGAGGCCGGCCGCGGCAAGGGCTCGGCCTAGTCCGGCGCCCCTCTCACTCGGGCGTGCGCCTCCGTCCCCCGGGCTATTGTCCACATTTATCAGGGCGTGGCCCGCGTGGAAGGGAGGGAGCAGCAGAGTGGGAGGACACAGGGGTCCTGAGAACGTCGCGCGACCAAGCGGCGCGAGGCCGGCCGTGAGCACCGTCCTGGCAGCGGTGGTGGTCGTGGTGATATTGGCCGTGGCCGTCGTCGGGTACGTCGCGCTCTCATCCTCGCACTCCTCTTCGTCGACGAGCTCCACCTCCTACTCGGTCTTCCCGTTCACCTTCTCACTGCAGCACACCGCCGAGGCTATGGTCGAGCCGGGCGGATACACCCCTATCGTCGTCCTCTCGATCGACCATTCGGTACAGCTGGACGGGGAGGCGGTCACCCTCGACAGCTCGGCCCCGCCCGGGATCAACGTCACCTTTTCGCCCTCCAACCCCGTCCTGGTCCCTCCGAACAGGGGCGTCAACGTCACCGTGATCGTCACCGCGGGGCCCACCGCTTCGGTCGGGAACGACACGATAACGGTGACCGGAGCCGCAGGCTCTGAGACCCAGACGGCAAGCTTCACCGTCAGCGTGGTGAAGTACCGCGTGGTGATATTCAACAGCGCCTTCGACCCCCGGGTCTTGAACGTCACGGCGGGAAGCACCGTCTACTGGCAGAACCTCGACCCGCCGGGCTCGGGCCTCCACAGCGTGGTATTCACCACGCTGCCCGTGAACTCCACCGGCATACAGCAGTACGGGGTCTTCAGCTACACCTTCACCACCCCTGGTAGCTACTTCTACTACTCGTCGACCGACCCAGACCATGCGGTGAACGGGACCATCAACGTCCTCCCCGCCCCTTGAGCGGGACGTCAGGCGCGCGAAGCAGGCCAGCGCCCTTCGTCCCCTGCCTACGCGCGCCACGAATCGTTTAAAATCCGGAATCGTCGGATTCCCCACATGCGGTTCCAGTCTTCCCGGTCCTCGGCCGGCCTGCAGGCAAGGTTCAGGCTCATGGCCTACACCGGGATGACCCTCAGCATCGTGGCCCTGGTGCTAGTGGCGGCGCTCTCCGTGGAGCTCTCGAGCGCCTTGGCCGCGAGGCGCTCCTCGACCACGACCTTCGGGCCCGCATCGGTAACCGGGCCCCTCATAACGCCTCCCCTCTCCCTGGCCGGCGCGCCCCCGATCCTCGCCGACCAGCCCTTCGGAAAGAGGCTCACGGGCATCAACGCGCCGCTCAACTCCACCCAGCTCGGGATGATCAACGGAGAGCCGACCTCGTACTACGTGACCGCGGCCCAGATGTGGCTGAACGGCAGCCTCTCGACCGTGGTGGGCCAGCAGCTCGCCTACGCGCCCCTCCTGACCGTGAACGGCAAGCCGGCCGTGATCTACCTCGGGGCGATCTCCTGCGTCTACTGCGGGGAGAACCGCTGGGCGATGGCCCTGGCATTGAGCCAGTTCGGGAGCTTCCAGCACCTCTTCTTCGGGTACAGCGCGCTGGGCGACCAGGACGTCCCGACCCTCTACTGGGCCCCCGCCCACTACAACTCGAGCTCCGCTGCGGAGTTCGGCAACTTCTACAACGGGACGTACGTCACCTTCCTGTCGATCGAGTACTCCTCGCCGATCGGGGGCGGTTTCCAGATGCAGAGCATCCCCTACTTCCTCGACCAGGCGGCAGCGACGGGCAACACAGCGTACGAGAAGGCGGTCGGGCTGATCTCCTCGATGAACGACTTCGCGGGGACCCCGTACACGATATGGGGCAACCACGCCGTACTCGGCGCCGACTCAACGGACTTTGGGAACTTCGCCTCCACCACCTCGTCGAGCACCTCGAGCACCTCCGGGACTGTCCTGCTCCCCCTCGCGACCATGACCCACGACCAGGTCCTCGAGAGCCTCGCTCACCCGTCGACGCAGTTCGCGTGGACCGAGTACGCCGCGGCCGACTACTACATCGCCCTCGTCTGCTCGAGCCTGGGGGTCGGCTCGGTCTCTTCTGCCAGCGCTCCCCCGATCTGCACGCTCCCGGCGATCTCCTCGATGACCACAGTCGTGGCCCGCGGAGCGGTCAACACCACCTGACGCGCAGCGGCCAGGGGTTCGTCCCGCCCGACTCAAGCGAGACCCCCTGCCATCCCGGGGCGAAAAAGGAGAAATACGACGGGCGACGCGCTTTCGGCCCGACCTTGACCCTCGAAGCCCTGCGAGAAGTCCTCTCCTCGGAGTACAGGGGGCCAAGGGCGGTCTTCTCCGAGGTCCACGTCCTGAAGGCCATGCTGGCGCTCGGCGAAGCGGGGACCCTCGGGAGGGGGAGGCTCGGGAGCCTGGTCGGGCTCGGCCAGGGAGAGGTGAGGACCCTCATAAAGAGGCTCAAGGAGAACGAGCTCATCGTAATAGAGCCAGGGGGCTGCAGGCTTAGCAAGAAGGGCGAGAGGGAGTTCGGGCGGCTGAAGGAGAAGGTGCCCTGGTCCTCGGAGGTGGACGCGAGCTCGCTCGGCATCGGCGACGAGTGCGCCGCGGTGCTCGTCAGGGGGGCGGCCGGGCGCCTGAGGCTTGGGATCGAGCAGAGGGACGCCTCCGTCAGGGTCGGCGCGTCGGGCGCGCTCACCGCCGTCTTCTCTTCGGGCAAGTTCAGGCTCCCCGGGGAGGGGTCAGACTGCGAGGCCGCCGGCCCCCCGAGGCTCTGGTCGGCCGCCCGGAAGGCGGGTCCGCGAGAAGGAGACGTCCTCACGGTCGCCGGGGCGGACTCCAGGGGGGCCGCCGAGCTGGGTGCGCTCGCCGCCGCACTCACTCTCATCTAGGGGCCCGTCCCTGTTATTAGATTCGCCCCCGCGGGGTGCGCGCGCACAATGAAGTACACCAGCGTCATAGTGGACGACAGGGAGCACTGCCTCGAGGTGATGAGCCGGATGGAGGAGGAGTTCAAGAAGGGGGACGAGCGGTTCTTCATCAAGGTGATGCAGGACGAGCCGAGCCTCGTCCTCAGGGTGCACGCCGTGACCATCCTGGCAGACCTCGGGAGCCAGGCGGCCATCCCCACCCTCTCGAAGGTCCTGCTCAACGACCCCGACCCGCTGGTCCGCCACGAGGCTGCCTTCACGATGGGGCAGATAGGGCTCGCCTCGGCGGTCGGGCCGCTCGAGGAGGCGGTCCTGAAGGACAAGGACCCGATCGTCCGCCACGAGTCGGCCGCCGCCCTCGGCTCGATAGGGAGCCAGCTGGCGAAGGGGACCCTCGAGAAGGCCATGAGCGACCCCGACGAGCTCGTCAGGAACTCCGCCGCGGCCTCGCTCTTCAACCTGGAGTTCCTCAAGACCTACGAGGTCGGGGGCACCGCCAGGGACAGGGCCCCCCGCCCCTAAGGCCGCGGGTTCAAACCCTTAATTCCGAGGGGGACCTCCCGCGCGGCCGTTGAGGCTCAAGGGCAAGGTCGCGGTGGTCACGGGCTCCAGCACGGGGAACGGCGCCGCGATCGCCGAGGCGTTCGCACGCGAGGGGGCGGACGTCGTCGTCCACTACAGGTCCTCCGCTCCCGAGGCAGACCGGGTGGTGAGGGCGATAAGGAAGCTGGGACGCGAGTCGGTGGCCCTCAGGGCTGACATCTCCGTCCCAGAGGAGACCAATGCGCTCTTCGCGCGCGTCAAGAAAGAGTTCGGGAGGGTGGACGTCCTGGTCAACAACGCTGGGCTCGCCGACGGCAGCATCTGGAACGCCCCCATCGGCGAGGTCACCAGGGAGATGTGGCTCAGGGTGTTCTCGGTGGACGTCTTCGGAGCCTTCGACTGCGCCCAGAACGCGGTGGCGATGATGCCGAAGGGCGGCGCCATAGTCAACGTCTCTTCGACGCCCGTCCTTGCAGGCGACACCCAGGGGATGGTCTACGCGTGCGGCAAGGGGGCCGTCCTGACCATGACCAAGATGCTCGCCAAGTCGCTCGTCCCGCGGGTGCGCGTGAACTGCATGATACTCGGGTCGATAAGGACGGGCTGGCTGAGGTGGCTCGACGAGGCGGCTGCAGGCGCCCTCCTGTCATCGATACCCATGGGGCGCTTCGGGGAGCCCGCCGACGTCGCCAACCTCGCGGTCTTCCTGGCGAGCGACGAGTCCTCCTACGTCACCGGCCAGGGGATAGTCCTCGACGGCGGAGAGGTCACGCACTAGAGGCTGCCTGGTAGAGCCCGCCGGCCTTGTCGAGCTTCGAGAGGGCCTCCGAGACCTCGTCCTCCGCCGAGACCACCCCGTTCTCC
>JAJZNC010000048.1 GCA_021848045.1 archaeon | reverse complement strand
CTATGGGGTCGGGCCGCAGACGGCCGCAAGGATCCTCGCCAGGATGCACGAGGACGACGAGGCCTTCTACAGGGAACTGCTCGAGGCCAAGCTGAAGTTCATCGAGACGCGGCCGTTCTGGTAGCCCCTACGGCCTCATCGCGTTGAGGAAGAACGAGGTTATCGCCTCCCCCTTCCCCTCGATGTCGAGGGACCTTGAAAAGTGGATCTTCTGGAAGACGACGTGGTTGAGCATCCCGATGAGGCAGTCCGCCGCCTCCGCCGGGTCGACCTTCCGGAAGTCTCCGGAGGCCATCCCCCTCCTGACCAGGTTGGTGGCGATGGTCTGCACCTCGTCCAGCTGCCTGCTTACCACCTCGGCGCTCCTGTTGTCCAGCTTCGCCGTCTCCCTCATGTAGAGCCCCGGGTCGAAGGCCGCCTCGGGGAACGACCTCAGGTAGATGTTGCAGAAGGACGAGACGGCCTTGGGGACGTCCTTCGCGGTCGAGGTCTCACGCAGCACGGAGATGAACTGCCGGAGGCTCAGCTTGTCGCTGACGGCGGCCCTGAAGAGGCCCTTCTTGTCCTTGAAGTAGTAGTAGATCATCGGGGCGCTCGTCCTCGCCTCCTTGCAGACGTCCCTGATCGAGACGTTGGAGTATCCCCTCTCGGCGAAGAGCCGCGCGGCCACAGCGAGGATCTCGCTCGGACCCGGCTTGCTCTTCTGGACCTGCATGCGGCGGTTGGGCCGCCCGAACGTTATTAACGGTTGTGCAAGGGGCGCGCAGGAGAGGGCGGAGACCCTAACGAGCGTTCGTTAACGCTTAAATCGTGTCCCTAGCCCGCGGTGGCGTTTGGTCAACTCCAGGAGGATAGCGCTCGGCGCGATCTTCGGCGTGCTGATCCTCGTCACCAACGGCTTCATACCTGCCCCGACCTCTGACTTCCTGATAGTCGTCCAGTCGCTCCTCCTCGCGCTCAGCTACCTGGTCGTGGGGAGAGGGGGGGCCAGCTACGTCGGCTTCGTCAGCGGCGCGCTGATCACGGTGGTCAAGCTCGCATTCTTCCCGGTCGACCTCGCCTTCGCTACCCTATTCGGGGTGTTGGTCGACGTCCTGGCGTCGCAGCTGCGCGTGGTCCAGGACGGCAGGGCGAGGACGAGCAGGCTCGTCGCGTGCATGATGATCAGCACAGGGGTGGTCGGCGTGGGGGCGTTCTACGTGAGCGTGGTCGCGTTCCCCAGCTCCTTCACGGCGGTCCCGCACGACCCGGTCACCGACGTCACGATCCTGGTCTTCGGGGTCCTGAGCGGCGCGGTCGCCGGGGCGATCGCAGCCCGCCTCTGGAACCGCAACCTCATGGCGAGGTTCTACAACCGCTACTAGCCCGAGAACCCTTTAATCCCGTGTGGACT
This sequence comes from archaeon, assembly GCA_021848045.1. Taxonomy (GTDB): domain Archaea; phylum Thermoproteota; class Nitrososphaeria; order Nitrososphaerales; family Gagatemarchaeaceae; genus Gagatemarchaeum. The sequence goes on along the minus strand of JAJZNC010000048.1, from coordinate 36,127 downwards.
CGGGCAGCCCTCGGATTGAGGATCCGGAGGACGCTCGAGGGCTTCGACGCCTACGGCTGGGAGACCCCGAGCAGGGACATCGCTGCCGAGGTCGGGCTGCGCCCGGAACAGATCGTGAGGCTCGACACCAACACATCCCCGTATCCTCCGCTCCCGGAGCTGAGGGCCCTGGCGAAGGGAGCCCAGCGGCTCGAGGTCAACCAGTACCCAGACACGACCTACCTCGAGCTGAGGGAAGGCCTCTCGAGGTACTGCCGGCTCGGGGTCGAGAGGTTCGTGGTCACCAACGGGGCCGACGAGGGGCTCGACATCACGGTCAAGGTCCTCCTCGACAACGGGGACGAGGTCGTGGTCCCCTCCCCGACGTACTCCATGTTCGCGGTCGCGTCCGAGCTGATGGGGGCGAGGGTCAAGCGGGTCTGGAGGGACCCCGAGGACTTTGCCATAAGCGCGGACAAGGTGCTCCACGAGGTGGGCCAGAAGACCAGGCTCGTATTCCTCTGCAACCCCAACAGCCCTACGGGGAACGCCACGCCGCTCTCCGAGGTGGAGAAGATCGCGGCGGAGACGAAGGCGACCCTGGTCGTGGACGAGGCGTACCACGAGTTCGGAGGGGCGACCTCCGCGGAGCTCACCGAGAAGTACGACAACGTCGTGGTCTGCAGGACGTTCTCCAAGGCCTTCTCCATGGCCGGGGTGAGGGTGGGATACCTCATCGCAGGGAAGGAGACCGTCGAGCAGCTCAACCTGGCCAGGCCGCCCAACAGCCTTACCGTGCCCTCGCTCTTCCTTGCCCAGGCCGCCCTTCGCAACCTCGGCGAGATGCGCCGCAACGTCGAGAGGATCTCTAGAGAGAGGTCGAGGGTCTTCGAAGCGCTCAGCGCCGCGGGCTCGGTCAGCCCGTTCCCCAGCGTCACGAACTTCGTCCTGTTCAGGGTCGAGGGCGGGGCATCGAAGGCCAAGGCGCTTCAGCGCGCGCTGATGAGGAAGGGCCTCGTCCTCAGAGCGTACTCAGAGTCGAGCCGCGTGGGCGACTGCCTCCGCCTCACCATCGGGACCCGGGCGGTCAACTCGAGGGTGGTGGCGGCCATCCGCGAAGCGTCGCGGTGAGGAGCGCGAGTCAAGCGTATATGCCGCGGGACGGAGGGACCATTGGATGAAGCTCGAGGCGGGCGAGGGCGGGCTGGTCGTCGTCCAGTTCGCGGCACTCGTCATCGTGGTCCTCTTCTTGTCGAGCGTCTCTCCCGACCAGAGCGCGCAGTCTACCCCGGTAATCACCAAGGTATACTGGGGGACGTCATCCCAGGGGGTGCCGCTCCACGAGGGCGGCCTGGTGAAGGTCACGCAGAACGAGACGACCGTGACGGCGTACTTCAACGTGGCCTTCTCGACCCAGGTATCCGGGGTCTCCGGCTCGCGCCTGTGCGTCGGCCCCAACTCGACCCAAGGCGAGTCGACGACGTACACCTACATCCAGTTCACGTACATTTCGTCCAAGGGGACGGGCACAATCCCGCTCTCCCCGGCCGGACAGCAGGTGGGCTGGGTCTGCACCTACACCATCAAGGTCACGGACAGCCTCTCGCAGACCGCGACCTGGCTCGGCTCCGTCGAGCTCGCGCCCTGATCCTCGCGCCTCAGCCCGGAGGCTTTGAGAGCCTGCTGAACCGCCTGTAGGCGATCGCGAAGAAGACCTCCGCGACCACGAGGATGGCCAGCCCCAGGACGGCTGAGACCAGGAACATCAGCACGCCCGCGACCGCGAGGATCGCGAATATCACGAGCATCCTCTTGACCCCCGTCCGGTCCTGCGATGGCTGGGTCGGGGACGAAGACATCTGCTGTCGCTCGGCGGGCCGTCGTGTTATATCCGTTCCGCCGCGGGACGGAGAAAGGTTTAGAAAAATGACCGGGGCGCCCAGGCAGCCCTTGAGGTCCCCGCCGAAGCGGATCTACAACTCGGCCAGCGTCTCCGAAGAGGACTGCGTCTTCTGCAAGATAGTCGCGGGGAGGCTCCCGTCCCACAAGGTCTACGAGGACGCAAAGCACGTCGCCTTCCTGGACATCAACCCCTTCTCCGAGGGGCACACCCTTGTCTGTCCCAAGCGGCACGGGGAGACGCTGTGGGACATGGACGAGCGGGAGATCGCAGAGGTGTTCAGGGTCGCGTCCAAGGTCTCGATGGGGGTGGTTGCCGCGACGAACGCTGACGGCTTCCGCATAATGCAGAACAACGGTGAGGCGGCGAACCAGGCCGTCCCCCACCTCCACGTCCACGTGATCCCGAGCAAGCTCGAGGACAAAGGGAGGTTCACGAGGATAAAGCTCGACGAAGGCCAGATGGCGAGGGTCGCGGGTGCCATCGCGGCCGAGATAGCCAGGCAGGCGGACCCATAGCCCTCCTGCCTCATGTTTAAACGACGTCACAGGGGTGGGAGGATGTCGATGCCATGAGCTTCGGAAGCCAGTCAGGTAGGACCCGCTCAGGGTCCAAGAGCTTCTCTAACAGGGAGAAGAAGCTCAAGCGCAAGAAGCAGGATTTTCACAACCACAAGAGGCTCCACGAGCAGCCCGAAGGGCCCGTCGACCTGGGAGAGGTAAGGGCGAGGACGCTGCTCACCCTGGAGAGGCTAGGCCGCCAGGTCCTCTCCACCGAGCCGGGCGGCTACGACCTCGAGCACTGGATAAAGAGCCTCAACTCGCTGCTGGACGACTTCCAGGAGAAGCTGGGGGACGGGAGGGTGACGACAGAGTTCCTCGAGACCAGGGAGAGGGTGGTCGGATCGCTCGCCGTACCAAAGACGGGGGAGATCGAGTCCGAGATGGAGAGCCTCGCGATCGAGGAGAGCGAGTCCGCCGCGGCGGTGGAGGACGCCCGGAGCAGGTCGGCGGAGCGCCTCTCTTCCCTCAAGGAGCAGAGGGCAGCGAAGGAAGGCGAGCTCGAGGAGGGGAGGGAGAGGCTGGTGGAGCTGAGAAAGTCCAACCAGTCTCGCGGCCTCTTCTCGCGCGTCCTGAGATCTGCCCCGTCCACGGAGGAGGCGGAGGCAAAGCTGGCGGGGCTCGAGGCCGAGCTGCGGAGCCTGGACGAGGAGATAGAGCGCAGCCAGAGGGCGCGCGCCGCCGGAGAAGGAGACCCAGCCCTGCTCGAGGCACAGAGGAAGCTCGAGGCGGCCAGGGCGAGGCTGGCCGAGCTTGAGTCTGCCATGCAGGCCTCTCTCCAGCTCGCGTCGGAGAGGGAGGCCGCCACAAAGGCGCTTGCAGAGGCCATATCGGCGATGGGCGTCGACGCAGGCGCGGCTGCGCCGCGCCCCGCCTGACTAGGCGAGGCTCAGTACTTCCACGGTGCCCTTCCTCGCAGGGCGAAGGCCGCCAGGACCACCGCGACGACGGCTACAGCGGCCGCGAAGTAGACTAGGTAGGCCATCCCGCTGACGGTGTTCTGGAGGCTCGAGACGCTCCCGTCCGCGGTCTTCAGGCTCTGGCTCAGGGATGCGATCGTGAGGTCGGCGCTGGCCAGCCTCGAGGTGGCGTTGGCCAGGCCGCTGTCGACCGCGGCGAGGTGGTTGCCCGTCACGAACGATACGCTGGCCGTCGACGAGAGCAGGTCAGCCTGGAGCGCGGTGACCGTCAGCACGTGGGTCCCGTCGGGCATGGAGGACGTGTTGATGGGGATGGAGATCGCCCGTCCGGTGAGGTTGGACCCGACCAGCGACGGGAGGCGCTGCCCGTCGAGGAGCACCGAGACCTCGGTCACCCCGCTCCCCGTGACGAGCACCTTCGCGTCGAAGGTCCCCGTGTACGAGGCGTTGGACAGAGGGGACGAGACCGTCACCGCAGGCAGGGCGGGGGTGATGCTGAGGGAGGACGAGGCCGCGTCGATGGAGGCGGTCGCACCCGGCCCCAGCTCGAGGGACGACAGGGCGCTGTGCTCGAGCGAGACGTACTCCCCGTTCGCCACCACCGCACCTCCCGAGACGCCGCTGAGCGTCGCCTGGCCGCCCTCCAGCAGGAGGGAGCCCGTCACGGTGGACGAGGATATCGTCACGTCGGAGCCGCTGACCGTGTCGTTCCCGACGAAGTAGTCGTCCGAGAGGTCGACGGGGGCGGAGCCGGCGTCTATCGTCACGTTGGAGAGCGCGAGGCGGGAGGTCTGTTGAGGGTCCGTGATCGTGGTGTCGGCGGTCCAGACGTATGGCTGGACGTAGAACGCCTGCTGGGCCGAGAGGTCCGAGGAGGTCGGGACCCCGTCGTAGGAGAGCCCCGAGACGTAGGCGTCGTACGGACCGCCGTAGTACTCTGCGTTTGCGTTGGTCGAGGCCGAGGAGGAGTTGTACGGCGAGGGCATCGTGACGCTGCCCGCCCAGAGCCCCAGGGTTGCGTTGTACTGCAGGGGGATCAAGGCGAACGCCTCGTAGCCGGAGTGCATCAGCGACGAGTAGTCCCCCTGCGCAGACGAAGGATATACGAACGCGGTGTAGACGCCGTTGGTCACCTCGCCTCCGCTCGGGTAGGTGATGTTGGCTCGGATCGTAGCGGTCTGTCCCTCGAAGAGGGTCGACGGCCCCACCGTCACCACGGGCGAGGAGGCGCCCGACGCGACGTAGACCTGCCCGAAGTAGCTCCCCGTGTAGAGGAACCCGGTGGTCTCGTCGTTGTAGGAGGCGCTGAGAAGGACCGTGTAGAGCCCCGAGGTGGCGTTCGACGGGACCGGCAGCGCCCCGTTGATGAGGGTCAGGCTCGCGCCGCAGACCCTGACCGCCTGGGTGCACGTCTGCTCGGGCAGGCTGGCTGTGGCGACCACGGCTCCCGACGGGGAGACGAGGCTGGCGGTCACGTTCGCGCCCTCGGCTATGGTGGTCCCGAGGACGCTCCCGGTGGCGAGCGACGTGGTAAGATAGATGTTCTCGGGGGCGGTCACCGAGGCCACGATCGTGATCGACTGTCCCGGGGCGACCGATCCGGGCTCAGCCACCAGCTGAGGATATACCGTCGTCCCGAGCAGGCTTATCCCGCTGACGAACGGCAGGTAGCCCGCCACAGGCCCTTGCGCGACCAAGGCAGTCGGGCCGCTGGTGAGGTTCGCCGTTATCGTCGCCCCGTAGTCGCCCGTCGCGGACGAGTAGTTGAGAAGGTCCTCCTGCTCTAGCTGGTATCCGTTGGAGAGTATCGAGTAGCTCTGGAACTCCACCGCCGCGTCCTTGAGGGCGGGGACCCTCCCGAAGAGGTCGCTGATGGACACCGAGGTCTGTAGGCCCGGGAGGAAAGTCCACGGGTATGGGCCGACCGGCTGGATGAAGTTCGCCAGGTAGCCGACGAAGGTGGTCGCGAACCCTTCTCCGGAGGCCCCGCCGCCCGAGCCCGACACAAGGACGTCCGCGATGCCCGATTCGTTGCCCACGGGTATGGAGCCCGTCCAGCAGTCGCCGCTCGGTGTCCCCGTGCCGCAGGTGGAGTTCAACGCAAGCTGGACGGGGGGTGTCGTCCCTCCTAGCGTCTCGAGGCTGGCCGTGAAATGCCCGGCGGTGACAGGCCCGCCGCCTGGCGCCGCGATGCTGGCGGCCACGTCGATCGTCTGGCCCGGGGTGAAGTCGGTGAAGTTGAGCGCCCCGGCGTTCGAGACCCCAACCTCGACCCCGAGCGAAGAGGGGGGGCCCGCCCTGCCGTAGAGGCCGGCGATCTCGCCGACATTTGGGGTCCCCCACCCGGTCGCGAGGTTGTACCCCTGCTTCGCCACCCAGGGGATCGTGTACCCGAAGGTGACCGGGTTGAAGGCCTCGGCGTAGGTGCTGGCGTTCCCCGCCAGCGCGTAGAGGGTCGGGTTGATGAGCCCGAGGCTGCCCGACTTGGCGCCCATCACCAGGGTGAGGAGCCCCGCGAAGAGCGGGCTCGCCTCGCTGGTGCCTCCTATCGGGGTCGGAGAGCCGTGGTAGATCACGAAGGTCGCCGGGTTCCCGCTCGCGTCGAGGGAGAGGTCAGGCACCATCCTCCCACCGGGGAAGGAGGCTGGAACCTTGAGCGACGACTGCCACCAGGGGGCGGGCTCGAGGACGCTCACGCCTCCTCCCCCGCCGCCCTCATTGGCGAAGTAGGGCGCGTACCCCGTGTTGGACCAGGCGGTCTGCTCGACGCTCGTCGAGCCGTTGGCCATGGTGGAGATGTAGGTGCTCGCCCCCCCGAGGGCCGTGACGTAGGGAGAGGTGCTCGGGTACTCCGCACCCCCGAGCGGCCCTGCGCTGAACCCGCTCCCCCCGCCGTCGCCCGACGAGGCGAGGAAGGTAATCCCCATGGCGGAGCCGAGCATGTAGTAGTCGTCGACGAATACCGAGTTGAAGAGGTAGGACGTCGGCCCCGCCTCGTAGTACTCCCACTCCGGGAGGCCGAAGCTCTGGGAGACGACGTTCGCCTTGTCGTCCTGGACCACCGCGGCGATCGCCGCCGAGAGGGGGAGCGCGCCGTTTGCCGCGTAGAGGACGATGTTGGCGCCGGGCGCCATAGCGTGCGAGACCTGGACGTCGAGGTCGATCTCCCCGTCCCATCCGGTGGGCGTGCCGAGGTTCGGGTTGTACGGCCCTATCGGGGTGACCGTGAAGCTCGGGGGGGCGGGGATCCCGTAGGTGCTGTCGTAGAGGGCGAGCTCCTGCCCGATGAGTGAGTAGCCGTAAAAGTCGAGGAGCCCTATAGTGTACCCCGTGCCGTTGTCGCCCCTCGCGAGCAGCCCCGTCGAGTTGTATACCCCCCGGAGGAGCGTCGTCGCCTGTCCGCCCTCTGTGAAGGTCACGTTGCTCGAAGGCGTGTAGCCAGGCGAGGCTCCCTTCAGGATGGCGTAGTCGGGGCGCATCATCAGGCCGGTGGCGTTGGAGACGAAGGAGTACGCCCCTGGCAGCTCGGATGCCCCGGTGGCCTCGTAGTACGAGTAGGTTCCGTTGGTGAAGAGCTGTACGCTCTGGCCGAGGTAGCGGTCCACCAGCCCGGCGGTCCCGCTGGCGACTATCATCGAGTCGAGCGAAGACGACTCGATGGTGAAGCCCCTGGAGGTGAGCCAGCCTTCCACCGACTGGAACTGGGCCGGCGTGGGGAGGAACTCCTGGCCGGCCTGGGCGTAGGTCAAAAAGTGGCGATACCCTGCGGAGTGCGGGTCAGAGGACTCCTTCACCAGGGAGCTCAGAAGCGGGAGGTTCCTCAGGGGGATCGCCACGGAGAGCAGGACAGGCATCGAGGCGCCCGCGGGCCCCGCCGGCCTGAAGGAGGAGAAGGCGCTCGGGGTCCCCTGGGGCGGAGGCACCTGAGGGAGAGAGGGCGGGCTGCCCTGCGTGGGCGCGGACGCGGCGCCTGCCGAGGGGATGACGAGGAACGCGGGGGAGAGGAGTACTAGGGCGACCGCCAGAGCCGTCCCACCGGAGCGAGCGTTCTGAGCGGGGCGCAAGGAGCGAAAACGCCCAGGAGGGCTCATTAAACGTTTGCGCGCGACGCGTGGCCCGTGGAACGACTCGGCAGGAGACCCTCCGCGTCGACCCCTCGGGCCACCCAAAAAATTTAAGCGCCCGACCGCGGGGCCCTGGACAGCGCAATGCCAGAAGGATTCTCGCTCTCCCACTGCACGTCGTGCAACAGGCCCATCCTCCCGGGGACCAAGGCCGTGAGGTTCAACTGCCCCAACTGCCACCAGGTCCTCATCTGGCGCGACGAGCTCTGCCGCAAGTTCTCACGCAAGTACAAGTGCGTGAACTGCGGGTTCGAAGGCCCCTAGGGCCCCAGGCGCCGCGCCCAGGGCGGGCTAGAAGCCCACGTGCCTGACGTCGTTGGAGTTGATGAGCTCGGTCAGCCTCGAGTTTGTCCTGAAGCTCAGGACGGAGAAGGGGAGGGATATCGCGAGGAAGACAAGATAGAGGTACTGCGGCGAGCCGGAGGGCGAGAGGTAGGACTGGAGCAAGAGGGCGAAGCCGGGGACGATCGCCATGATGCTTATCGTGGTGGCGACGCTCATCCTCCGCTTTAGGGAGACGTAGAGGTCCTTCGTCGCCCTCTCCTTGAACTCGAAGCCGTCGTAGACCGTGGGGTTGGCGCTCGCCAAGCTCCACTTCGCGCCGGAGGGGGAATTATACACCTTCCTGTAGCCGCGGCGAGGCCGTGGCAGGAGAGGCCCAGGACTCGGGCGGAGCCAGGCTCCCGTGGCCACGAGCAGGGGGATGGGCGCTAAAGTAACAACGAAGGTTGTATTGACATGGTGCGCGCGCTCTGCGCCCGCTGCCACAAGCAGGTGGGTGGACTCCTACGTGCGCTCTGGCAGTGCCCGGAGTGCAGGAAGGTCTTCTGCGAGGACTGTCCGACGAGGTGGCTGGGCTTCTGGGGGTTCAGGAAGCCCGCGTGCCCCGACTGCACGATAGAGATGAGGGAGGGCGGCCTCCCGCCGGCGTGGCGGCGCTGGTCCCCCTGAGATCGTCCCGGCCCGTCAGCGCCCGCGGTGGCAACGGGCGCTCAGGCCGTCAAGAGCCGGAGCACCAGCGACACCGCCACGACCGAAGAGACGGCGAGGAAGATCCCCATGGAGAGCCCGACTATCGCCTCTTCCCTTGAGGTCATCCGACCGAGCAGGAGGCCCGAGGACCCTCTTACACGTTTGGGGACAGGCGGCGCAAGGAGCCCAGGAGACCCAGGCGAGCCTCTCCAGGGCATGGACATAGAGGAGCTCGCCCTACCTCGACTCTCACGTCGGATGGGCCCGCGGGCGTGCGGACACCCGGGACTGGAGCGTCGCCACGTCCTCGCTCTAGCCAGGCCGGGCCTGCGCTCGGCGTCTGGCCGTTCGTCGGCACGCCCGCCCCGCGCCTTTCTCGTCCTGGCGTCTGAGGGGACGCCGCCCGGGCAGGCAGGTCGCTTCGAGAAACCGCCGGCGCATCCAAAGCTTCAAAGCCCCCTCACCCCCCTGACCGGGAAAGGGCGGACTTGGACCGAGAGAACGGCAGACGAGGCAACGGTGCGGCTCTTGTCGGCGCGGGAGCCGGGGCGATGCCCGTCGCGCTCCTAGTCCTGCAGTCTTTTGCGAGCACGGGACTCTTCGCGGTGAAGACCGAGACCTCGACAGTGACGGCTTCACTCGACAGGCAAGAGGCGACCATCGTCGGCCAAGCCTTCGCCAACCATGTGAAGGACTTCGCGTCTCTGGACGCCCCGGGCTTCTCCGACCAGTATGCGCACAACGCGACGATCACCTGGACGGGGGACATCAACACGTGCTGCACGCCGCAGACCAGCCAGATGACACCTGGCGAGGTCGAGGTCCCGCTCGAGCGAGGCCTCGCGCTCGGGCTCGTGGGGACGCTCGAGGTATCGGCCATCGAGGAGAACATATCAGCCCTGTCGGGCGGCTCGGCGCTCGTCAACGCGACCTTCGACTTCAAAGGGACGAGCTCGTACCTAGGCCAGGTCAACGGGACGGTGACGGCGGACGAGGCGTACGTCTACTCCGCCCCGCTTTACGGCTCCACCTTCGGTGGATGGCTCATCGCGCAAGAGTCATGGACCGTCCTTACCCCAGGCCTCGAGCCGCCACCGTTCGCAGCCGGATGAGGCATCCCGCGGTGGAGGGCAGGAGGTCGGGCGCGCAGGAGAGCCGGCTCGATCCAGGCGTCGTCGCTCGCTTGTTGCGCCCGACTGACGAAGGAGATATGTTCGGGCACCTTCTTTCCGAGGCGAGCGGAATGGAGTCGAAAGCCAGGCGCGAGAGGGACGCCACCCTGGTCGGGGTAGGGTCGGCTCTGACCCTCATCGTCCTGCTCGTGCTCCAGTCGCTCACCGGGAACGGGCTGTTCGGCACGAGGGTGGTCACGACTGCGACCACATCTACTGAGCAGCCGGACTCCTTCGTGAGCGGGCTCTACGCCGAGCACGTCCTCGCGCTCGAGTCCAGAAACGTGTCGCTGGCGGTCGGGCAATACCAGGGGAACGCCACGGTCGCTTGGGAATCGGTCGGGGGGTGCCAGTGCGGATCCTTGGACGGTTCCTACACCGGCACGGCGAATGTCACGGAGCTCATGAAGCGACTCTTGCCGGGCATCGTCCCAAAGGGAATCGGCAGCAACGTCAGGTCCCTGGCGGTGGAGAACTTGACCCAGTCCGTAGGCACAGAACCTGGCGGCATGGTAGTCGTCAACTCGAGCTTCGTCATGGTCCAGCAGACCGTCGCTTTCGGAAGGGAGAATTCAAAAATAACAGCTCAGGACTATTACGCGTACTCGGCGAACGCTCGCGCCTGGCTGATCGCTCGGGAAGACTGGGCGGTCCTTTCCTTCTCCGCCCAGCAGGTTATCGCGGGATTCTCCCCGCGTGCCTAGCGTGCAGCAGTGCTAGTGCCGTTGGCGCCTAGACGCGTGCGGCAGATAGTACTATTCGGAACGCAACCGCGTACAGAGGCTGTTGTACGAGCGCGGAAACTAGTGACGGCTACGGGTTCATGGTGGTGGTGGACGTAGAAGTGACCGTCGGCGCGACGTACGTGCAGCTGGTCACGGTGATGGTTTGGGCGTAGCTCGTCGAGGTCGTTGTCGTTGTTACGGTGGTCGTGGAGGCAGGCGGCATCGGCCAAGATGTGACCGTGGTGGTTGTCAGTATGGCTGTCGGCAACGTGAAGGTGCAGGCATTGGTCGGCCGAACGTAAGTGGTCGTAGCCCGAGAGGCGTGAGCGGTGAAGGTCCCCGTTACCGTGACCGTTGCCACCGCGGCATCGGGCCCTGACGCGCTGAGCGTGGTGGTCGGCTCGTTCGTCGCTGCTTCGTTCGCCGGGGCGGTCGTGATGGCCAGGAGTCCGACAAAAGTAGCGAGCACGATTCCCACGACCACCACCGCCGCGACTCGGTTCATGTATCCCTTCAACTCGACACCCCGACTGGACTGTTTGCAGGTGGGCCCTAGTAAACGTTAGTAGAGTTCAGCAAGGTGTGTTCGAAGCGTTCGAAACAGCCCTAGCTCACGCTGGTATCCTAAAAATGCCGTAAGGATAGAAAGGTGAGGAGAGTCGGCAGCCTAGGCCTTTGCGACTGCCTTCTCCACGGTACCCTTTACCGTCACTTCGCGGACGATTCCTGCGGCCACGGTGGATCCCATGTCCCTGAGGGCGAACCTTCCGAGCTCTGGGAACTCCTTGAACGTCTCGAGGACGAGCGGCCTCAACGGCGTGATCTTCACGATCGCCGAGTCTCCCGTCTTGATCGTCTTGGGCTTTTCCTCCATCGGCTGGCCTGTCCTCGGGTCTAGCTTGGCCACGATCTCAGTGATCGTCGCGGCCACCTGCGCTGTGTGCGCGTGGAGCACCGGGGTGTAGCCGGCCGCAATGGCCGTGGGGTGGAAGACCACGACGATCTGCGCGAGGAACTCCTTGGCGATGGTCGGGGGACTGGACGGAGGCCCCAGGACAGAGCCCCTGTGGAAGTCGGTCTTCGCGACGCCCCTCAGGTTGAACCCGATGTTGTCGCCAGCGAAGGCCTCCTGCATCGCGGTGTGGTGGGTCTCGATCGACTTTATCTCGGCCGGGAGCCCTTCGGGCATGATCACCACGGGGTCGCCGACCTTCATGTGACCCGTCTCTACCCTCCCCACGGGGACCGTACCCACGCCGGTGATGGTGTAGACGTCCTGTATCGGGACGCGGAGGGGCTTCTCGATGGGCTTTGGAGGCTCGGAGAACTCGTCCAGCGCCTGTAGGAGGGTCGGCCCCTTGTACCAGGGCATGTTTGTGCTCGCCTTGACCAGGTTCTCGCCCGTCCAGCCCGAGGTAGGGATGAAGCGTATCTTGGTGACGTTGTACCCTGAGGCCTTTAGCAAGTTCTCCACGTCCTGCTTGGCGTCGTTGTACGCCTTCTCGGCGTACTTTACCGTCTGGTCGTCCATCTTGTTGATGCAGACCACCAGCTGGTTGACGCCGAGGGTCTTCAGGAGGAATGCGTGCTCCCTGGCCTGCCCGCCTGGCCCAAGCGCGGTCTCCCTCTCGCCGGTCTTGGCGGAGACCACAAGGACAGCGGCGTCCGCCTCGGAGGCGCCGGTGATCATGTTCTTGATGAAGTCGCGGTGCCCTGGCGCGTCGATGAGCGTGTAGAAGAACTTGGGCGTCTCGAACTTTTGGAAGGCGAGGTCGATCGTGACTCCCCTCTCGCGCTCGTCCTTCAGCTGGTCGAGGACCCAGGCGTACTTGAACGAGTCGCCCGCCCCCGTCTTCTCAGACTCTTTCGCGTATTCTGCGATGGTCCTGTCGTCTACTGCACCCAGGTCGAAGAGGAAGTGACCCATGCTGGTGCTCTTGCCGTGGTCTACGTGACCAGTTACTATCAGGTTTAGGTGTGGTTTGTCTGCCATTACGCATTGACTCCGGTTATTACGATTTGACCTTCGCGAGTTATTATTTAAGGTTTAGCTACCGGAAACCAAGTCTGGAACCCTCAGGAGGGGATGGATTAGCCCTGGGATTGAGATTGGACACTCACGGAAGGGTCTCCAGGGCATTTGGGGCGCGTTTCACCCCCGGATTGTCGCACCCGGTGCAGCCATGCGGGGTCCCGGAGGGCTGGGATGCGGGCGCGCGCGACCCCCGAGGCCAGCTCGTCCCCGCATTCCCGATCCACTCAACCGGGACGCAGGCTGGCGCCCCTCCGCGGCGGTGCCCATTGAACGAGCCGTCTCGCGGGGCTTTGTCCTGCGATGCAGGCGGTCAGGTGACCGTGACGCTGCCCTGCATCCACCCGGCAGAGCTCATTGGGCCAAGCCACCCGCTCGGTCCGAACCCGCAGGGATCCATGCACTGCCACGGGAAGACCCCGGTCTGGTTGATCGTGAAGTCGACCACCTCGACGGACTGGGCAGGAGAGGGGATGTTTATGCCGAGTTGCGGGATCGTGAACGTGTGGGACACCTGGCCCTGGGCGTCGAGAGAGCTGACCACGCTGTAGTTGCTCGAGTTGGTCGGGTTCTGGGAGGCGGCCGTCAGGTTCATCATCATCTCGGTGTTCCCGACCGTGCCCGTCACCTGCGAGTACTGGGCAGGGAGCGGGTCGTTGCCCGTGTCAAGGTCCTCCACGGTAAGCTGGATGAGGCGGTGGGCTGGGAGGCTGATGTTCGCCGAAGAGACCAGCCCGGTCGGGGTTACCACCCAGAACTGGGGGGCGGTGGTGGTCGAGTTCCACGCGCTGTTGGGAGTGATCACGAGCGTCAGCTCGTAGGGCGAGCTCGAGTTCTGTGCGGTCGCTGCCCCCGGCGATCCCGCCGCGGTGCTCGTCACCGTGACCGTGTTCTGGCTGCCCGACACCTCGCTGCTCAGCCCTGCCGCCACGACAGCTGCGAATACTATCACAAGTGCCGCTACGAAAGCCATGTCGCCGACGGTTCTCTTTTGAGTCTTCAGACCACTACACCTGGCCGCCCGCCGGTTGGCTGGTGGGTTATCCCTATTCCCGAACATGTCCGGGGTCGGCGGCTGCCCTCCGCGGCGCGTGCTACGCCGCGGCGAGCACATCGGACGCGATGGACGTGTAACCTTATACCCCCCTGCTCGCGCGAGGCCCAGCGAGCGGCCGCCTATGTATCCGACCCGTCTTCTTCCGGCGGCTACCAGAGAGGGCGCGCGGGGGACTTGACCTCCGCAGTGGACGCCGTCAAGATCATCGTGGGGACGAGATGGCGGCTCATACTCGCGACCTTCCTCCTCGAGTTGGCCATCGTGGTGGTGGTCTCGAACCTCCCGTTCTTCCCGCACGAGCTCTCGACCTACGAGCAGCAGTACAACACGACGGCGGCGCTTCTCAACCAGCCTGCGCAGGGGCAGGTCATCGGCATCTTCCTCAACAACGTGAGGGTCGCCGCGGTAGAGACCATCCCGGCGCTCGGGGTCGCGGTCCTGGGGTTCTCCCTCTACGAGACGGCGCGGATCATCGCCGTGATCGGGATCGTCCACGGGATGCCCGTGTACGAGGACCTGGCCACCCTCTTCCTGCTCCCTAGCACGTGGCTCGAGCTGCCGGCATACGCCCTCGCCGCGACGGAGAGCATCTACGTCGTGAGGACGCTGGTCAGGCGGGGAGCAGGGGTCACGACCGAAGCCAGGTTGTTCGTGGTGAACCTCGGGCTGATCGTCCTGGTGCTCATCGTTGCGGCGGTCTTCGAGGTGGGGGAGATCCAGATCGAGGCGGCCACGACGACCGCGAGCGGGGCGCCGACCCCTGAGGCTCCGGTCATATTCCTCACGTGGGTGCCGTTCTTCGTGATCGTCTGGTGGGTGTCGAGGTTCTGGCGGGCCTCAGTGAGGGACGCGCCTAGCATCGAGACTGGAGAGCGATGGCAGGCGGAGGAGACGCTCGCGGGGGCCCGGGTTGTGATAACGCCTGGGGTCGTCCACTACTGCGCCGCGTGCGGGAGGATGTACGCAGGGAGCCCTGAAAGCTGCGCGGGGTGCGGCGGCCCGCTTCCCCGGCAGCCCGCCCCTGGCACCTAGGCCCTGGAGAGGAAGCTCCAGAGCATCACGCCCACGAGCATCACTATCGAGCTCGCGAGCCCCGTGATGAGCGCTCCGGCGACGTCCGCGCTTAGCCCGAGGTTCATGACCCAGTTCACGACTGGCCCTCTGACGAGCCATGCGAAGAACCCGATCGCGTAGCCCACTAACCAGAATCCGAACAGAACTGCTTTTCGTCCCATTTTGGTAACCTGGGCTTCGAGGGCGCGGTGGGACGGTAAATGGGGGGAGAATAGTATTTCTCGACACAGAGGTCGAATTCCCTAGACGACGTGGAAGAGACCGGCCACGTACATCGTTAGCCCGCTCGCGAGCATGCCCGAGGCGAAGACGAGTGCCGTCGAGAGGAGCTCGCGCGAGGCTGCCGGACGGTCGTCGCTGACGCACCGGGTGAGGAGCCAACCGAAGAAGGTCAGAGGTTCCTGTGGCATGTCTGACGGTCCCAGCCCCTCCCGGCGCTATATTAACGGTGTGAAAATCACGTTTCCATGGCACGGGCGGTCGCAGGGGGCGGCACTGGCAGGGCAGGACGTCCGCGCGGGGCCCCTCCGTGGAAGGGATAAAGCCCAGAGGAACTCAGGCCACCGAGGATGAGCGCAGGAAAGCCGGCCCCCGGCGGGGTCGATGAGAGGAAGGTCGACGTGGGAGAGTACAAGGTGAACGTGGCCACCGCTGGACGCGGGCCGACGATAGTGATGCTCCACGGCGAGGGGAGGCGCACCAGCTGGAGGGACTGGGAGGGCTTCCTAGGCCTCGCCGACTCCTACAGGCTGGTCATCCCTGACCTCGTGGGGTTCGGCGGGTCGTCGCGTCTGGACCAGGTGCCAGACTACAAGGCAGAGGCGAGGGTCGTCCACGAGCTCCTCGAGGTGATGAAGGTCGAGAAGGCGACGCTCGCCGGCCACTCCTGGGGCGGGCAGGTCGCGCTGGAGGTCGCCCTGGGGTGGCCGCAGGCGGTAGAGAACCTTCTCCTCGTGGCGAGCGCGTACGACAAGAGCCAGCTGCACAGGCTCTCCGCGCTCAAGAAGCCGAGCCTCATCGTCTGGGCGGAGGACGACCTGGTCACGCAGCTAAAGGCGGGGTACCTGCTCAGGGACGCCATCGGGACGTCCAGGCTGGAGGTGCTCCCGCCAGTCGCAAAGGACCCCAGGCACGACTTCACCCACGCCCACGCGCTGCTCACCTCCAGGAGGGACGACCTCGTCGCGATGTTCAGGGCGTTCCTGGCGGCCCCGTCCGCATCTGTCTCGGAGCCCCCGGCGATCGAGAAGGAGCTCAGGGGGATGGCGCTGAAGCAGGAGACCCCGGAGAACTGGGGAACGGGCAGGCAGGCCTAGACGAGGCGGTCTGCTTCCACTCTTAGACCCACACCAGAGTGCATCCATAGCCCGGAGGCTTATTTCTCGGAACGGCGTAACGCGGCCTACCTGGAGGCCATCGCGATCCTTTCTTGCTCGTTCTTCCGCTTCACGGCGAAGCTGCTCGCGTCGCCGTGGGCGGCGGCGATTATCTCGTCGGCCAGGACTTCCTCTACGCTGCGCTCGTTCTTGAAGGTCGCCTCCCTGACGCCCTCGGAGATCGACCTGAGCGCGAGGTCAATCCTCCTGGTGGGGGAGATGTCTACCGAGATGTGGTAGACCACCCCGCCGTAGCTCATGCGCGTGGTGTCTTCGTTCGGAGAGGAGTTCTCTATCGCCTGCACGAGGAGCTGAACGGGGTTCTGCCCGGTCCTGATCTCGATTATCGAAAACGCCGTCCTCACTATGTTCATGGCCTTTTGCTTCTTGCCGCCCATCCTCCCGGTGTTCTTGGCGTGCTTCTTCCCAAAGTGCATCAGCTGGTTGACGAGCCGCTCGACGACGTTGACCTTGGTCTTCGAGAACTTTTGGTGCTCGTGCCTCCCGCCAGAGTGGGGGATCAACATCGGCCTCAGCTCGATGACGCTCGCGAGCCCCTGGTCCTCGACCTTCACGTGGGTCGTGTCCCACTTGTTCCAGAGGAGGAGGTTGGGATATTCTAGCTTCGTGCTCACGCCCTCTACCTCCTGGGCTTTTCCTTCCTTCCGTAGACCATCTCGTTGAGCGAGACTCCGTTGACCTTGCAGACCTGCCATCGCACGCCGGGGATGTCGCCCATCGCGCGCTTCATCGAGCCGCCGATCCCCTCGAGCGTGACCTCGTCGTGCTCGTCCACGAAGTTGAGCGCCCCGTCGCCGGGGAGGAACGCCGTCACCTGCTTGCCGTTCTTGACAATCTGGACGCGGACGCACTTGCGGATGGCCGAGTTGGGCTGCTTGGACTCTATGCCCACCTTCTCGAGCACGATTCCCCTGGACTGGGGGGCACCCTCCAGCGGGTCGGCCTTTACGTCTAGCTTGAGGACCTTCCTCTTGTAGTATTTGTTGCTCCAGCGCAGCCTCTGCCTGTGCAGGCTGATCTGTCGGGCTGCGAACTCTCCGCTGGGCATCCTTCGGGCTCCGGCTCAACGGAGTGTATAAAAGCGTTGGGACTGGCAGAACCCGCGTGTCCCTTCGGCTGTCCCGCGAGGGCGCGGCGGAGGCCTGAGCACGGTTGCGACGGGGCAGCCTGTTCTTCACGCGCGAGGAGCTCGCGGTGGTGGTCGCCGTGGGCGTCGTCTCAGGGCTCGCGGGCCAGCAGATCGAGAACGTCGTCTTCGCCGTCGTCGCGCGAATCCACAGCCTCGTAATCTTCAACGACTTCCTCGCCTACTACTCCGGAGGCCCCCTCTTCGGGGACCTCCTCGAGGACTACCTGGAGTGGGGCGCGGTCCTAGCCGCGTGCATCGTCAGGAAGCCGGGCGCGGGGACGATAGCGCTCAGCATCAACGGCCTGCTCCAGGTCTTCGTCTACGGGACGCACGACCCGCACCTGCTCTACGGGGTCGCCGGCCTGGGAGCCGACCTGGTCTTCGGGGCGTTCCGCTACAGGAGGTACGACGTCGCGACGGTCGCCCTGGCAGGGGCGGCGTGCCAGATGTTCTGGTACACCATAGTCTGGTTCACCCACGGCATCTACCTCTACGCGGCCCAGTTCATCCTGGCGGACCTCGCGATGCGCGTCCTGGGGGGCGCGATGGCCGACGGGCTCCTGGCCGGGGGGCTGGCCTTCGTCCTCTTGAGGCTCGCAGGCCGGGGCTGGACACAGCCGCCCTCGGAGCCCTCGGCTGACCTGGGCGCCCTGCGGCGGGCGGACGGCGCGGGGCTCCTCGCGGCGTCGTTCGGCGTGCTCCTCGTGATGGCGACCGCGGCGTTCCGCCCGCTCTCGGGCCTCTTCGCCAGGATCGGCCCCCCGATACCCCCGAACGACCCCTTCCTAGAGGAGTTCAACCTCGGGTCGGTCTTCGGGTTCGAGCTGATCTTCCTCTCGCTGGCGCTGCTCCTGCTCTGGCACCTGGCCTACCGAGAGAGGGACGAGCCACCGCCGGAAGCGGCACCCTAGCGCCGCCGCGCCCGCCTGTCGAGCAGGTAGAGCGGGACGAGGAGGACGAGGTCGGCGAAAAGGGTCACGAGGAGGAATGCGCCGAACGAGAAGACGAGGTTCCCGCCGGTGGACATGTCCAGGAACGGGGTCGCCTTTGCGCCGATCTCCTGCTCAGCGATAAGCGCCTGAGCCGACGGCGAGACCCTGTTCTCGAAGACCACGACGGTGGCGAGGGCGAAGACCATGAACAGCGTTATCAGGATCGGCGGAACCAGCAGCGCTAGCCTCATCCACCAGCCCCGGGTAGGGGACTGAGTGTCCCGCTATAAGAACGGGCGGCCGCGCGGAGCCGCTAGAAGGCGGCAGTGATCTGGACGCTGTTGATGTCGAAGTACTTCTTCGCGATGAGCCTGACCTTCTCCGCGTTCTTCCCTCCCCGCCCGAGCACTGCCCCCTTCCTCCGGGGGTCGACGATGACGGAGATGCTCTTGGTCCCGTCGAGCCTGTCGGTCAGCCTCACCTCCTGGATGGCGGCGGGGTCGAGGGCGTTGCGGACCATCTCGGCGGGGTCGTCAGACCACTCGACCACCTCGATGGGCTTCTTCACCACCCTCTCGATGTTCTGGATGGTGGCACCCTTCTTCCCGATGGCAAGCCCCATCTGGCCTCTGTTGACGATGAAGATCAGGCGCGCGCCCTTCTCGTCCACGATGCAGTCGCGGACCGTGGCCCCGCTCATGTTTTGGAATATCGAGATGAGTCCGAGCTGCTCCGAGGTGAGCTTGATGGCCGGCAAACTTTCACTCTGCGACCTTGGGCGGGCGCGGGGGCGATCCGACCAGCTGCCGCAGGTCCACGTCTGCGACGACGCGCAGCGCGACGGCCGAGACCCGGTACGGCCTCCCAAGCATCTTGCCCAGCTCCGCTGACGACTTGCCCACCCTCACGACGGGGACGCTTACCTTCTCGGCCTCCTTGACTAGGGCCGCCGCGGGGTCTGTTCCGGAGACCGCGGACGCCGCGAGGACCAGCTTCGCGCTCTTCAGCTCGGAGATGACCTCCTTCGTCCCGACCGTGTACTTGCCCGACTTCATCGCCTCCTTGATGACCCGGGCGAGCGCCTGCTGCTCTCCCGTGCCCGCAGCCTGCTTTGTCTTTGTGACCATTTCGCATCTATCCCATGTAGAGGTCGACGATCCCCGTCCCGACGGGTATCGGCAGCCCGACGATGACGTTCTCGGTCACGCCTTTTAGCTCCTCCGTCTCGCCGTAGATCGCGGCCTCCGCGAGCGTGGGGACGGTGATCTCGAAGGCGGCCCTCGCCAGGACGGAGGTCTTGGTCCCGGCGATTCCGTGCCTCCCTATCTGCTGGAGGTATCCCTTCGAGGTCATCAGGTCGGCGACCAGGAAGACGTGCCTCACGTCGACCTCGAGCCCCTGCTCGTCCAGCGTGCTCATGATCTCCCTTATGAGTGTCGCACGCGCGGCCTCGATCCCCAGCACCTGCGCGACCTCGTGGATGTTGTTGGTCGTTATCCTCTTGGTGTCTACGCCGGGGACGGCTATGACCTTGGCCAGGTTGGAGCCCGCGGTCTGGATGACCCACTCGTCGTTGTCCTGGACGACCGTGACGCGGGTTATCCCCGGGATCCCCTTTAGCTTCATGTTCATGAGCTTGTTCCTGAGGGTGAAGAGCGCAGAGAGGTCGGCGTTCTCCATGTTCACGCGGATGACCTTGCCTCCCCGCTCGAGCTGGACGTTCCTCTTCCCGGTCTCCAGCGCCTCGGCGACGTCCTCGGCGGTCACGTCCCTCTCGGTGAGCATCTGCTCGTTGAGGTGGAGCTTGATCCCCTCCGTGGGGTCGACCTCCGAGTACTCGACGACGTTCCCTATCCTCGTGAAGAGTATCTCGTTGGCGACCTTGACCGCCTTTTCCTTCGAGGTCTTGTAGCCCTCGTCGAGGTAGACGTCCATCGACGGCTTGGCGGGGATCTTCCTCGCGTCAACCAGCTCCATCAGCCTTGGAAGGCCCAGCGTGACGTCCCTCTCCTTGACCCCCGCGAAGTGGAAGGTCCTGAGCGTCATCTGGGTGCCCGGCTCGCCGATCGACTGGGCGGCGACGATCCCGGACGCCTCGCCCGGCTCCACGGTGGAGTAGTCTATCGACTCCATCACCCTGTCGAGGACGTTCTTGACCCCCTCGTCGGTTAGGTTGGCCTCAGAGAGCCGCTCGCCGAGCTCCTTGAAGAGCCTCTTGTTCAGCTTGTCCTGGAACTTGGCCATTACCGCCTCCGCCTCCTTCTGACCGAACTTGGCCCTGGCGTGGTCGGTCAGCTCGGCCGAGCTGATGACCCTGTCGAGGTTGACGGGGCGCCCGTGGTCGGACTTGGCAGGGTCGATGCCGTCCTCGCCGTAGAGGAACTGGATGATGTTCCCGGTAGGGTCCCTCACGGTGAAGTCGTACTCTACGCGGAGGTGCTCCATGGCGTTGACGAGCCTCCTCTGCATGTAGCCCGACTGCTGGGTCCTGACCGCGGTGTCTACGAGCCCCTCCCTGCCGCCCATGGCGTGGAAGAAGAACTCGGTCGGGGTCAGCCCGTCCCGATAGTTGCGCTTCACAAAGCCCTTCGCCTCGGGTGCGAGGTCGCCGACGGGGAAGTGGCTGAGCGACCGGCCCCGGAGGCCCTTCTCGATCCTCTTGCCCCTGACCGACTGCTGCCCCAGCGCCGCGGTCATCTGCCCAAGGTTGAGGCTCGAGCCCCTGGCGCCGGTGCGGGCCATGATCACCCCGGAGTTCTCGGTGGAGAAGGAGCGGTCAGCTATCCTGCCCGCGCGGTCCCTCGCCTTGGACAGCTCGTTGACGACGTAGAACTCGAGCGAGCCCTCCGGCGAGAGGCCCCTCGTGAGAGTTAGCGTCCCGCTCTTGTACTTTTTGATCAGGTCGGTGCAGTTGTCGTAGGCCTCCTTGAGGGTCTCGGCGATCTTGCCCATCGCGTCCTCTGAGAGCTTGAGCTCGTCGTAGCCGTAGCTGAACCCGCGCCTGGTGATGTACGCCTTTAGGACGGACAGGACGGAGTTGAGGAACCTCCTCGCCTCGTCGTTCCCGTAGTCCTTGGCGATCCTGTGCAGGAGGCTGTCCGGCTCCTCTGCCCCGATGGCGGCCTTGTCGATCACCCCCGAGATCAGCTCGCCGTCCTTGATGACGACGTCGTTGCCCTGGCCTGTCTTCGCCTTGCCCCACTTGCTCGTGAGCACGAGGTTGAGGTCCTTTGGGAGGAACAGCGAGAAGAGCTGCTTGCCCGTGTACATGGGATTGGCCCCCCGCGTCTTGGGCTCGGGCAGGTCCCCCGTGAACCCGCCCACGAGCGCGAGGTTCGAGAACTGCTCGGGGGTCAGCATGGTCTCGTCGCGGGTGAGCAGGTAGGCCCCGGTGAGGAAGTCCCTTATCGCCCCTATGATAGGGCCGCCGTACCTCGGCGAGAGTATCTGGTCCTGGACGCGCATCAGCATCAGCGCCTCAGAGCGCGACTCTTCGCTCTGGGGGACGTGTAGGTTCATCTCGTCGCCGTCAAAGTCGGCGTTGTAAGGCGGGCAGACTGATGGGTGGAACCTGAAGGTCCTGTATGGGAGGACCCTCACGGTGTGGGCCATCACAGACATCCTGTGGAGGGACGGCTGCCTGTTGAAGAGGACGATGTCCCCGTCCATGAGGTGCCGCTCGACCACGTAGCCGGCCGCGAGGGAGTCGGCGAGGGCCTTCCTGTCGCTTGCGAAGTCGAGCCTGATCTTCACCCCGTCCGGGCGGATGACGTAGTTGGCTCCGGGGTGCTCGAATGGCCCTGTGACGACTAGCTTCTTGAGGGCCTCCATGTTCCAGTTTGAGACCTTCTCAGGGATGGTGAGCTTCTTCGCTACCTCGAAGGGTATCCCCACCTCGCTGATGTCGAGGCTCGGGTCGGGGCTTATGACCGTCCTGCTGGAGAAGTCGACCCTCTTCCCCGAGAGCGACCCCCTGAAGCGCCCCTCCTTGCCCTTGAGCCTCTGGCTCAGGGTCTTCAGCGGCCTCCCGGAGCGGTGGTGGGCCTGCGGGATCCCCGAGACCTCGTTGTCGAAGTAGGTGGTCACGTGATAGTGGAGGAGGTCGACGAGGTCCTGCACGATCAGGTGTGGGGTCCCCGACTCTTTCGCCTCGCGGACCCTCTGGTTGACCCTCAGGATGTCCACGATCTTGTGGGTGAGGTCGTCCTCAGACCTGATCCCCGACTCGAGGGTGATGGACGGCCTCACGGTGAGGGGCGGCACGGGGAGGACCTGTAGCACGAACCACTCGGGCCTCGCGACTCTGGGGTTGTAACCCAGGAGCTCGATGTCCTCGTTGGTTATCCTCTCGAGGCGCTCCCTGATCGCGCCCGGAAGGAGCCTGGTCGCCCCGCCCTCCTCGGTGATCTCGTGGAAGATGGTGGGCTTTGTGAGCTCGATCTGGTACTGCTGCTTGCCGCAGTGGGGGCAGAGCTTCACCTTCTTGGCCTTGGTGAGGATCTCCTTGGCGATCTCCTCGCGCATGGTGGGGGTGAACTCCGTGATGTTCTGGAGCCTTATCCTGTAGGCGTCGAGCTCCTGCTGCGAGAGGAGGATGCGCCCGCACGTCCTGCACGTCCCCTGTATCATCTTGTTGATGTCGGAGACGAACGCCATGTGGAGGACCGACTCGGCGAGCTCGATGTGCCCGAAGTGGCCCGGGCAGCGCGAGGCCGTGTTGCCGCAGGTCCCGCACTTTTGTCCGGGCTCGAGCGTCCCCAGCCGCGAGTCCATGAGCCCGCCCTGGACGGGCATGCCGTCCTCGTCGTATGTCTCGGGCTGGGTTATCTCGGCGACGGAGTACTTGCGCACCTCGGTGGGAGAGAGCAGCGCAAAGTCGATCGCGCGTATCGTCCTAAGAGCTTCTTGCATGGCCATCTTGTTTCACCGCTATCTCCTACACCGCGTCCTTGAGCCGTAGCCTCGGGGCGATGTTCAGGCTCATCATCTCCTGGAGGAGGAGCTTGAACGCATACGCGACCACGACGGTCGATATCTTCGCCTGGTCCCCGTCTATCTTGCAGGCGTACTTGCGCTGCTTTGCGTCGTAGTATGCTATCAGCCCGCACTTTTCGCAGACGTTGATCTCGGTCTTGTCCGCCTCGTCGAGGAGGCGGTCCTTCAAGACCATGGACGCGCCGTACGCGATGAGGCAGTCGCGCTCCATCTCGCCGAACCGGAGCCCGCCTCCGCGCGCCCTCCCCTCGGTGGGCTGCTTGGTGAGCATCTGGACCTGGCCCCTCGCCCTCGCGTGGATCTTGTCGGCGACCATGTGGTGGAGCTTCTGGTAGTAGACCACCCCGATGAAGACGTCGACCGCGAACTTGCGCCCGGTCTTGCCGTCGTAGAGCACCTCCCTCCCGGTGGGCTCGAACCCCTTCTCCTGGAGTATCCGGCCCATCTCGTCCGGCGTCTCTCCTGCGAAGGCGGTCCCGTCGGCCGTCCTTCCCCTGAGCGAGGCGGCCTTGCCCGAGATGGACTCGATGAACTGCCCCACCGTCATCCTCGACGGAAACGCGTGAGGGTTGATTATCACGTCGGGGACGACGCCGTCTGCCGTGTAAGGCATGTCCTCCTGCGGGACGACCAGGCCCACAACCCCCTTCTGCCCGTGGCGGGACGCGAACTTGTCGCCGATCTCCGGGGTCCTCATGTCGCGGACCCTGACCTTGTACATCTTGCCCCCCTCCACGTTCTCCGTCATGAAGACCGAGTCGACTACTCCCGTCTCCGTGGGCCTGACTGCGACAGAGGTGTCGCGCCTGTAGGGGCCCTTTATCTCGAACTCCTTGTACTCCTCCATGAACCGGGGCGGGCTGGTCCTCCCGATCACCGCGTCTCCTCCCGACACGGTGGCCTCGTGCATGATCACGCCGTCCGCCTCCAGCAGCCGGTAGAACTTTTCTCCGCGGTAGCCCCTGATGTTCGACTCGGCAGACGGGACCTCGAACGTGTCCCTCATCCCGCCCAGGTACTGCTTCGACTCGGCCTCGTAGAGCCTGTAGAAGAAGGACCGGGCGAAGCCGCGCTCGATGCTCGACTTGTTCATGACGATGGCGTCCTCGATGTTGTAGCCCTCGAACGAGAGGACCGCGACCACCGCGTTGGTGCCGAACGGCCTCTCGTCTATGTTGAGCAGCTCGGTGCTCTTTGTGCGGACCATCGGGGACTGCGGGTTGACCAGTAGGTGCTGCCTGACGAAGGTGGAGAGCGGGAACGTCGGGGTGGAGAAGCCCAGGCTCTGCTTGGCCATCGCGGACTCGTAGGTGTTCCTGGGCGACTGGTTGTGCTCGGGGTAGGGGATGATCGATGCGGCTATCCCGAACATCGCCCCGGGGTAGAGCTCGAGGTGGGTGTGCTTGGCTCCCGCCTCCTCAGGAGACATGGCGACGAGGCAGTTCTCCTCCTCGTTGGCGTCGAGCATCTCGATGATGCCCCTCTCCACGATGTCCCTCCAGGTGAGCTCGTTGGCCGCGATCTTCGAGACCATCTCCTGAGTGAGGAGAGGCTTGCCGCCCTCGACGACTATGAGCGGGCGGATCACCCTGCCCGCGCTGAGGCTGATGTACAGCCGCGAGTAGCCCTTCTTGTTGGTAGCCTCGTAGAACATCACGCTTGCGCTGGGATGGATCTGGCCTTCCCTGCGGAGCTTCCTGAAAGCCTTGGCCAGCCTCTCGCCGTCGTCGACGTAGCCTATGAACCGGCCGTCCATGAAGATCTTGCACCCCTCGAGTGCTAGCTTCTCCGGGATGTCCCGGATCGACTTGGCCCCGAGCTCCCAGAGCCTCTCCTCGACCTCCGCCGGCGGCACGCTGACGGAGATGGTCGCAGAGAGGGCGAGGTTCTTGACCAGGCCGCAGTTGACGCCCTCCGGCGTCTCCGAGGGGCAGACCCTCCCAAAGTGCGTCGCGTGGAGGTCTCTGGCCTCGAAGTTGGGCTGGGACCTGCTGAGCGGGGACTGGATCCTCCTGAGGTGGGAGAGCGTGGAGAGGTAGTTCGTCCTGTCGAGGAGCTGCGTGACCCCGACCTTCCCCCGGCCCCAGTTCCCGGTGGCGATCGCGTTGTTGAGCTTGTCTGTGATGATGCCGGTCCTAATCGCCGCGCCGACGACGTTCCCGCCGCGCTTCTGCCCCGCCCTCTCCAGCTGGTACTTCATGTCCCGGACCAGGTTCCTGAAGGAGGTGCGGAACAGGTCTGCGAGCATCTGCCCTGCGAACTTTATGACCTTGTTGCCGTAGTGGTCCTTGTCGTCCGCCTCGATCCACCCGAGCCTGAGCTCGAGGAGCTTGCAGACCGCCTCGCCGAGGAACATGGCCTTGTCGTACCTCCTGTCGTCTGCCTTGCCCAGGTGCGGGAGGAACCCCCAGTCGAGCATCGACAGGGCGCGCTTGATCCTGTACTCCTCGAGCATCCCGTGGGCGACCCTGTTGCCGATGTAGACCAGCGCGTCTTTCTCGGTGGGCGCCTCGTTGGCCTTGTCGAACGAGACCTCCAGGAGGTCCTGGATCTCCGGCTTGGGCGAGACGGCGTTGGCGATCTCCTTGTCCGACTTGAAGCCGAGGGCCCGCATGATTATGACGAACGGGATGTCGATGGGGCAGCTCGGGACCTTCACGTTGATCGACCCGTCCTGCTTCAGGGTCACCTCCATCTTCGACCTGTATCCCACCACAGACGAGTAGACCCTCGCCTTGTAGGTGGCGACGGCCCCCACCTTCTCGAGGTCTACGAGGATCTTGTTGGGCGAGAGGTCCTCGAGCCCTACGATGACCCGCTCTGACCCGTTGATTATGAAGTATCCACCGGCGTCGTTCGGGTCCTCACCAGACATCACGAGCTGCTCCTTGGACATCTTGGAGAGCTGGCAGAGGTCCGACTTTACCATCACCGGTAGGTCCCCGATGTGCTGGCGCGTCGCCTCGCGGGACATGCCCTCCTCCTCGATCGTCATGTCGAGGTAGATGGGGGACGAATACGAAAGGTTCCGAAGCCGCGCCTCCATCGGGAATATGTTGCTGACGGAGCCGTCGATCTCGACTATCCTCGGCCTCCCGAGCTCGACCCGCCCGAACTTCACCTTGTAGGGGGTGCTGACGGTCTCGATCTCTGTCTCGCCTATCTCGTCGATTATCGACTGGAGCCCCTTGGCTATGAACTCGTTGTAGCTGTTGAGGTGCTGCCTCGCGACGCCCTCCCGCTGCAGGATGTCCCGTAGCACGGCCCAGGAGTCGAGCTGTCTTGTGGTGGTCGCCATACTCTCTATGCCTCCACCACGTACCGGTAGTACACGGTCTCGCCCGCGGTCTCGCTCGCCCTGGTGACCCTCACAAAGTCGCCGGCCTTGGCGCCGATGGACTTGGCGGCCGGGTCGGTGGAAAGGACGAACGGGAACTCGTGCGGAGCCGCGTTGAACCTCTTGAGGGTGGCCTGCGCCTCGTCTGGTGGCAGCAGCTCGTGCTTGGGGACGAGCATGTGGTCGGTTATCTTGAACGGCAGCTCCTCCTCTTTCTTCGCCCGCGTAGTCTTCGCTTTCGCTGGCATCAGCTGACTTCTCCTTTCATAATTAACTCTAGCATAGGCCTAGAATACACTCTAAGGGACCCAAAAAAAACCTGAAAGAAGCACTTATTTAAGAATTATCGATGCCCGCATGAGGGGCGACCAGGGACCTACGCCCGGGCCTGCAGGCGGCCGAGCACAAGAGGGAGGACACCCCCGCTCCGGAAATATCCCATCTCCGCCGCGTTGTCGATCCTGGCCTTCACCTTGAACCTCACCTCGCGCCCCGGCCCCCTGGCGACCGCGTCCAGGATCGCCCCCAGCTTGAGCCCTGCCAGTCCAGAGACGGAGTAGGTCTCGTCTCCCTTCAGGCCGAGGGTCTTCACCCCGTCTCCAGGCGCGAACTCGAGCGGAAGGATCCCCATCGCGACGAGGTTGCTGCGATGGATCCTCTCGAAGCTCTCGGCCACCACCGCCTTCACACCCAGCAGCTTGGGCCCTTTGGCGGCCCAGTCGCGGGAGCTCCCGCCCCCGTACTGCTTCCCCGCAATGACCATGAGAGGCACGCCCTCGCGGCGGTACCTGGTCGCCGCCTCGAAGATGCTGACCAAGTCTCCGCTCGGAAGGTGCCTCGTGAACCCCCCTGCCTTGCCGCCGGCGAGAAGGTTCTTGAGCCTCGGGTTGCTGAAGGCGCCCCTCACCATCACCTCGTGGTTGCCCCTCCTCGCGCCGTAGGTGCCGAAGCGGGCGATCTCGACCCCGTTCTCGAGAAGGTAGTCGGCGGCCGGGCTATCGGCCAGGATGGCGCCTGCGGGCGAGATGTGGTCCGTGGTGACCTTGTCCTCGAAGACCGCGAGGACGCGGGCGTCGGTCAGGGCCACGGTAGGCTTGACCTCATCAGGGGCGAACCATGGCGGGTCCCGGACGTACGTCGACGAGCCGCTCCACGTGAAGGTGGGGCTTGGCCGGGACGAGAGCCCGTTCCACCTCGGGTCCCCGACCAGCGCTTCGGAGTATCGCTTGATGTACAGGTCGCGGCTCAACGAGCGCCCGGCGACCGCCTTGATCTCCTCGAGGCTCGGCCATAGGTCCTTCAAGAAGACGGGCTCGCCTTGCTTGCCGGTCCCGAGCGGACGGTTGAAGAAGTCGAACCCTATGTTCCCCGCGAGCGCGTAGCCGACCACCAGCATGGGAGACATGAGAAACGCGCCCTTCGCGAGCGGGTGGATGCGCCCGTCGAAGTTCCGGTTCCCGCTGAGGGCTGCGACCGCGTAGAGCCCATTCTTCGTGATCTCCTCCTCGACGGAGGGAGAGAGAGGGCCGCTGTTGCCGATGCAGCTGGTGCACCCGTAGCCCACGAGGTAGAAGCCCAGCTGGTCCAGATACGTGAGGAGACCGGAGCCCTCGAGATAGTCCTTCACGACGGTGGAGCCCGGGGCGAGGCTGCACTTCACGTACGGCTTCGACGAAAGACCCCTCTGCACCGCGTTCCTGGCCAGCAGGCCCGCCCCTATCATCACCGTGGGGTTCGAGGTGTTCGTGCAGCTCGTGATGGCCGCGATGATCACAGATCCGTCTCCGAGCCCCTCCTCCAGGAGGGCCTGGCCGCCCGACGGGGAGGCAGCCCCGGCGGCACCACGCCCTTGGTCCGAGACAAGCGAGCGCGCAAGCAGGGGGACGCTCCTGAGCGGGTGCCTCTCCTCGGGGTTCCTCGGCCCTGCGACGGAGGGCTCGATCCGCGAGAGGTCGATCTCCAGGACCTCGGAGTAGAGCGGGTCCCGCGAGTCTTGGGTCACGAGGAGTCCCTGGAGCCTGCAGTACTCCTCCACCATCTTGATGTGCGCATCCTCCCGCCCGGTGTCGTGCAGGTAGCGGAGGGTGGCGTCGTCCACGGGAGAGAACCCGACGGTCGCCCCGTACTCCGGGGACATGTTACCGAGGGTCGCCCTGTCGGGGACTGAGAGCCGAAGGTATCCTTCCCCGAAGTACTCCACGAATGCGTCCACGACGTTCTTTGCCCTCAGGCGCTCCGTGACCGTGAGGACAAGGTCGGTCGTGGTAGCCCCCTCCTGGAGCGCCCCCTTGAGCTTCACGCCAACGACGCGGGGGATTGGGATGTGGCACGGCTCGCCGAGCATAGCCGCCTCGGCCTCCAGCCCCCCTACGCCCCAGCCCAGCACGCCGAGCCCGTTGACCATCGGCGTGTGGGAGTCGGTCCCCACTACGGTGTCAGGACAGACGAAGCGTCTGCCGTCCTTCTCTCCGACGGCGACCACCGTCGAGAGGTGCTCGAGGTTCACCTGGTGACAGATCCCCTTACCGGGCGGGAAGACCCTCATGTTCTCGAACGAGTCTTGGGCCCACTTCAAGAGGGCATACCTCTCGGAGTTCCTCTCGTACTCCATCTCCACGTTGTAGTCGAGTGCGAGGGAGCTCCCCCACCTGTCGACTTGGATGGAGTGGTCGATGACTAGGTCGATCGGGGCGATCGAGTTCACCCTGGCCGGGTCGCCCCCCCTGGCGCGGATCGCGGCGCGCATGGCGGCGAGGTCCACTATCAGGGGGACCCCGGTGTAGTCCTGGAGGAGGACCCGGTAGGGCACGAACGGGAACTCCGTCCCTACGCTCCGTGGCCACTCGAGGAGGCGGTTTGCCGCATCCGAGGCGCCGCCCACCATCTTGGAGTGGCGCATCGCGTTCTCGAGGAGTATCTTGATGGAGTAGGGGAGGCGCGCGAGGTCGTGCCCCCTCTCGGAGACCTTGCGGAGGCTGTAAAAGTCAGCCGCCCCCGAGGGGGTCTCAAGCCGGTCGACCGCGAAATCGAAGGACCTCTCGACTGCCATCCGAGGGGTCGAACCGCGGGAAGAGGTATTTAACGCGTGAGCCGCGGCGCTGGGTCGCAGGTCGCGTCTAACCTTTTTATCCGCTCGTGACGGCGGAGGCGTGCATGGCCGGGCGAGACTGGGAGGTGAGGGGGCTCTTCGGGAACGAGTACGCCCTCGAGAGGGCGGTGGACGAGCTCAAGAAGATGGAGAGTCCCCCTGAGTTCGACGTCCTCGACAGGAGGAACCTGAAGGTGGTCCTCGCGAAGGACGACTCGGAGACCAAGTCGCTCGTGAAGAACATCATCACGATCGCCCACGGCTTCGTCGAGAGCGACGCTCCGCTGGGCGCCTTCGACAAGAAGAAGGCCGAGCTCAAGGCGAAGAAGCAAAAGGCCGACCAGGCGAAGCGGAAGCGCGAGTCCCAGCGCAAGCACTAGCCGTACGCCGCGTATACCTGCGGGTAGTCGCGGACTAGCTGAATGTTGAGCTCCTGCGCGTTGACGTATGGGCTCCCGAAGACCCACCACACCCCCTGGACGTCGTCTTGCACAAGCGCCCGGAGCGCAGACCCCGGGATCCCGGTGGCCGCGCTTATCCCGGGGACCTGGGACAGGGCGTCCGTCAGAGTGAGGTCTGGGTCGAAGCCGGATGCCGTGTCGTTCCTCAGGTGGAAGAATACAGGGAGCGTGTAGTCGGTCGAGTTGACCGCGACGATCGAGCCCACGGTCCGCCCGCCGAGCCTCTGCAACTCTCCGTTGGCCTGGTAGGGGAAGACCGCCTGGGCGACCCCGGTCACGACCAGGGGAAAGAGGATGCCGCACACGACCAGGGAGAGCAAGGCGACGGCGACGACCTGTCTCGCGTGGCTCGATTTGGGCTTGGCTTCCATGGTATCACCTAGAGCGCAGAGATCAGGAGGTCGATGAGCTTGATTCCGACGAACGGCACGACCACCCCGCCGACCCCGTAGACCAGCATGTTCCTCAGGAATATGGTCATCGTGCCCGCGGGCTTGAACGAGACCCCCCTCATCGCCAGGGGGATCAGGAGCGGGATTATCACGGCGTTGAAGAGGAGGGCCGAGAGGACGGCCGTCCTGAGCCCCAGGTGAAGTATGTTCAGGGCCCCAAGCTCTGGGAGGGCTGACGCGAAGAGCACGGGCATGATCGCGAAGTACTTCGCCACGTCGTTCGCGATGCTGAACGCGGTCACCGCCCCCCTCGTCATAAGGAGCTGCTTCCCAAGCATCACCACCTCGATGATGTTCGCGGGGTTCGACTCGAGGTCCACCATGTTGGCCGCCTCCTTCGCCGCCTCAGTGCCGGAGTTCATCGCAAGCCCCACGTCGGCCACGGCCAGGGCGGGGGCGTCGTTGGTCCCGTCGCCGATCATCGCGACCACCCTCGACTGGCCCTGCTCCGTCTTGACGATCTGGAACTTGTCCTCTGGCCTCGTACGGGGGACGTACTCCGTTATCCCCACCTCGGAGGCTATCGACTTGGCCGTGAGCGGCTGGTCGCCGGTGATCATCACAGGCCGGATCCCCAGGGTCTTCACCGCCTGGATCTTCTCCCTGATCCCCTCCTTCAGGACGTCCTTCAGCCTGATGATCCCCAGCGCCTCCCCGTCCCTCGCTACCGCCATCGCGGTCTCCCCCGCCGCGGAGACCCGCTCCGCTGCCTGGTCGAACCCAGGAGGGACCGAGGCGAGTACCTCCTTGATCGCGTCCGGGGCGCCCTTGGTCAGCTTTACCTCCAACTGACCCCCCGCCGTCGCGTCTGCGTACTTCCTGCTTACCCTCGCCCTCTGCGCCATCTCCTTGCCGCCCTTGGGGAAGGTGAGACCCCTCTCAGTGGAGATCACCACGCCGCTCCTCCTCGTGCTGGCCGAGAACTCCTGGACCTCGGAGAGCGCTAGCGAGTTGAGCTCGCGGGGCACGAACCCTCTCTCGTAGGCCAAGCCAATGATGCTCCTCCCCTCGGGCGTGTCGTCGTGCCAGGATGAGAGGAAGGCGGCCTCGCCTACCTCCCTCTCAGAGTGGCCAGTGAACGGCATGAACTCGATCGCCCGCCTGTTCCCCACGGTGATGGTACCCGTCTTGTCGAGCAGAATCACGTCCGTGTCCCCGGCCGTCTCTATGGCCCTCCCCGACTTGGCCACGATCCTCCTGCCGTAGAGCCTGGAGATCCCCGAGAGCCCTATCGCTGGAAGCAGGGCACCTATCGTCGTGGGGAGGAGGCAGACGTAGAGCGCGAGCAGGACGGAGAGGTCTGCATGGAGACCCAGGACGCTCGAGAGCCCTAGGAGCGACCCTACGATCACCGTGAAGATCGCGGTGAGCCCGACGAGGACCACAGTCACCGCCTCCTCGTTCGGGGTCTTCGGCCTCTTCGAGGACTCGACCATCTGGATCATCTGGTCGACGAACGTCTCGCCCGGGTTCGCGGTGACCCGCGCCGTGATGGTGTCGCTGGTCAGCCTGGAGCCTCCGATCAGCACGTCGCCGGGGGCCTTCTTGGCGGGAGAGGACTCCCCGGTAAGGAGGGACTCGTCGACCATGGCGATCCCCTCGAGGACCACCGAGTCCAGCGGGACGGCGTCCCCCTGCTCGAGGAGGACCAGGTCGCCCTTGCGGAGCTCCTTGGAGGAGACAAGGACGACGGTCTGGGACCACTCCTCCCTCACCAGCTTCTTGCTCTGGACGTCCTCCTCGAGCTTCCTCAGGCTGCTTGCGGTGTTCCTGGCCTGCTGCTCGGCAAGCGAGTCCGAGAGCGTGCTGAACCAGACGGTGACCAGGAGCACCGCTGCGATCTCGGCGTAGTACGCCCTCCCCCCCTCGGTGGCGAGGCCTGCGAATGCCCCAGGGTCGGCGGCCATCGCCGCAACCACGAAGAAGGCCAGCTCGACGATGAGCATGACAGGGTTGGAGACCAGCCTGGAGGGGCTGAGCCTCGCGACGGAGTCAGCGAGGACCCTCCTGGAGAGCGCGGACGAGAGCCCGCGCCGCAGCCTGGGCCCGGCGGCCCCCTGGCGGCTACCCAAGCCCGTTCACGTTCCCCTGGAAGTACGAGAGGATGGGCCCGAGCGCCAGGAACGGGAGGAAGGTCAGGACGACCAGGATGAGGATGCTCCCGACCAGGACCAGGGAGAACCCTACACTGTCTGTCTTGAGGCCCCCTGCCTCGCCGCTTCGCTTGCGACCTATGACGGAGCCTGAGAGCGCAAGCATGAGCCCGATAGGCGCGTACCGCCCTACGAACATCACGGCCGCGGTCGCGAGGTTGAAGAAGAGGGTGTTGCCCGCCGCGCCGAGGAAGTCCGAGCCGTTGTTCGCGGCCGCGCTCGTGAACTCGTAGAGGACCTCGGTGAAGCCTGTCGAGCCGCCGCTCAGCCCTACAGCGGAGGCGGCCCCCGACGCGTAGGCCACGATGGTAGGGGCGAGTATCAGGATCGGATGTAGAAGGAAGGCCGCCAGGACCAGCTTGACGTCGCGCGAGGTTATCTTGATCCCTAGATACTCTGGGGTCCTCCCCGACATCAGGCCGACGATGAAGACGGTGATTATGACGTACATGACCATGTACGACAGGCCCACTCCCTCCCCGCCGGGGGTGGCCTGGATGAGCATCCCCATGAACCCCGCGAGGATCACGAGCGGGTGCATCGCCGAGAGCGCGGTGTTGACAGAGCCGGTCGTGACGGCGGTCGTCACAACCGTCCAGAAGACCGAGAAGAACCCGCCTATCCTCGTCTCTATCCCAGCCGCGTCGTTCAGGGGGAGGGCGGGGGCGAACGCGATCGCGAGGTCGACGGCGAACAAGAGGTAAGCCCCCAGGAGGATTGGTATCGACTCGCGCTTCTTCCCCAGGAGCTGGCCGAAGACGAAGACCAGGGTGGTGGGGAGGAGGAGCATGAGGCAAATCTCGAGGACGTCTGACGTCGGGCCGGGGTTCATGAAGGGGTAGGCCGAGTTCGCCCCGTAGTACCCCCCTCCGTTGGTCCCGAGCTGCATGATGGAGACGAGCGATGCCACGGGGCCGACGAGGACGTAGCCGGGCGACCCCTGGAGGGTCTTTATGGGAACGTAGCCCCCGATGGTCTGGGGGACGCCCATCCAGACGAGGACGACGGCGGCGACGAAGCAGAACGGGAGGAGGAGCCGGGTGAGCGACCTGACAAAGTCGACGTAGAAGTTCCCCATGTCCTTCGAGCCGACCACGATGCCCCGTACGAGCGCGACGCCCATGCAGACGCCCGTCGCCGCAGAGGTGAACTCCAGGAACTGGATGGCACCCATCTGGCTGAGGTACGAGAGCGTCGTCTCGCCGTTGTAGTGCTGGAGGTTGGTGTTGGTCGCGAAGGAGACCACCGTGTTGAGGGCGAGCCCCCAGCTCACACCCCGGAAACCCATGGGGTTGAGCGGAAGCACCCCCTGCAGCGCAAGGATGGCGAACGCGATGGCCATCTGGGCGATGTTGAGAACGAGCCCCGCTAGGAAGTACTCCTTCCACCCCATCCCGTGGTCGGGGTCAGTGCCCGTAAGCCGGTAGATCCAGTTCTCCAGGGGGTTGAGGATCCGGTCTAGCCGGCTGGGCGCCCTGGTGTAGATCGAGGTGACGAAGGGGGAGACGAGCCATGCTGCCACCATGGTGCCCCCCAGGATCAGGACCACGGATGCCAGCTGTTGGATGTCTATCATGCGTCGTGCAGCCCTCCACCCTCGGCGAGACCGCCTCGATCCCGCCTATTGACGCGGCGGCTTGGCTCTCTGGGGCTCTTCGGCCATGCACCTCGGCCCCTTGTAGGCCTTCAGCACGACCGAGCTGACGGTGCTCTTGACGCCCTTGATCTTCATGATCTTGTTCTTCAGGACGTCCCTGAACTCCTCGATGTCCCTCGCGGACAGGAGGGTGACGACGTCGAACTCCCCGGTGACCTCGTAGAGCTCCTCAAGGTTGTCGAGCTTTATCAGGGCGGCTATCACGTCGTCCATCGTCGAGGATTCGACGAAGATGTCCACGAAGGCTAAGAATCTTGCCAACTTATTGCACGGTGCCTTCGCCGCCTTCGGCGATTGTCTTATAAGGCTTGCCGCGGGGATACGTCGATTGACGTGAGCCCTGCGTAGAAAGAATCGACTGGTGCAGTAAGGGCCGGGGCGCTCAGGGCACGGGGACGGCCGCCTTCAGTGCGGTTCGGACGTCTTCGACGAGGTCGTCGGGGTCCTCGACCCCCACGGACAGCCGTATGAGGTCGTCCGTGATCCCCAGTCTTCGCCTCTCGGCCTCCGGTATCGAGGCGTGGGTCATCCTGGCGGGGTGCTCGGCGAGGGACTCCACCCCCCCGAGGCTCTCCCCCATGGTGAATACCTTGAGCGACTCCAAGAACCTGGAGGCGGCTGGGTACCCCCCCTTCACCCTGAACGCGAGCATCCCGCCGCCGGCTGACATCTGGCGTCTGGCGACGCGGTAGTTCTCGGAGCCTTTGAGGAACGGGTAGCGCACCTCGGCTACACGGGCTCGGTCCTTCGAAAGGACCTCGACGATGGCCGAGGCGTTCTCCGAGTGCCTCCTCATCCTCAGGTGGATGGTCCTGAGTCCCCTGAGGGCGAGGTAGCAGTCGAAGGGACCGGGGACTCCGCCCGTCGCGTTCTGAAGGAACTTCAACTTGTCGTAGACCCCCCGGTCAGAGGTCACCACCGCCCCACCCACGAGGTCGCTGTGCCCGCCTATGTACTTCGTCGTGCTGTGGACCACGACGGTGGCGCCCAGTTTGAGCGGGTTCTGTAGGCAGGGTGATGCGAAGGTGTTGTCCACCGCTAGGGTCAGCCCGCGGCTGCGCGCGAACTTCGCCACCTTCCTGATGTCTAGGACGAGCATGAGCGGGTTCGTGGGAGACTCCATCCACACCATCTTCGTCCGCGGCTTGACGGCGCGCTCGAGGCTCTCCGGGTCCCTTGCGTCCACCCTGTCGAAGGCCACCCCGAAGTTGCTGAAGACCTGGTTGAAGAGCCTGAACGTCCCGCCGTAGACGTCGTTGCAGATCAGCACGTGGTCCCCGTGGCCCAGGAGTCCCGCCACCGCTGTCTCTGCGGCGAGCCCCGACGAGAAGGCGAGCCCGAACTTGCCCCCTTCGAGGTCGGCAACGGCCCTCTCGAGCCTGGCCCTTGTCGGGTTGCCGCTCCTTGAGTACTCGTACCCCTTGGTCTTGCCGATCTTGGCCTGGGCGAATGTCGAGGAGGTGTATATAGGCGGGGTGACAGCGCCGGTCAGCTCGTCGGGCTCGTTCCCTGTGTGGACTGCACGGGTGTCGAAGCGCACGTGCCTCGGCGGCGCCAGGGCAGACTTTAATCTTCCGAGAGGCCGTGAGACCTCAGCCAGCGCTCGTCGTAGAGCTTGCTAAGGTAGCTCCTACCCGAGTCCGGGAGGATCACCACGATCAGTCTGAGGTCGGGCCGCCTTGCCGCCAGGTCCAGAGCGCCGGCCACGGCGCTCCCCGAGGACCCGCCTGCCAGGATCCCCTCCTGCCTCGCGAGCGACCGCGCCATCGACACGCTCGCCGAGTCGCTCACGGTGACCACGTCGTCGACCACCTTCGGGTCGTACGTCCCCGGTATGAAGTCCTCACCGATCCCCTCCACCAGGTACTGGTGCGGGGGCTCCGACGTCCCGCGCTTGACAGCCCCGTAGATCGAGCCCTCGGGCTCCACCCCGACGACGAGCAGGCCCTTCTTCCTCTTCTTGAGGTAGCCTCCGGCGCCCGATATCGTCCCCCCGGTGCCGACCCCGGCG
>JAJZNC010000040.1 GCA_021848045.1 archaeon | reverse complement strand
GAGACGGGCGGGCACCGAAGAACGGTTAATAGCCCATCGGGCCGTCCGCGACCCGTCATGAGCGCCCCCAAGGAGCGTGCCACCTTCCTGAAGCAGGACGACCTCCCGACCTCCTGGTACAACATCCAGGCAGACCTCCCTGAGAGGCTTCCGCCGCCGCTCGACCCCGGGACCCACAAGCCGATGTCTCCGGAGCCCCTGTTCAGGCTCTTCGCGAAGGAGCTCGTCGCGCAGGAGGTCTCGCAGGAGCGCTGGATCAGGATACCCGAGGAGGTCCTCGAGGCCTACCGCTGGCTCCCGCGGCCGACCCCGCTCTTCCGTGCGTACAGGCTCGAGAGCATGCTCAAGACCCCCGCCAAGATCTACTACAAGTGGGAGGGGGTCAACCCCACGGGGAGCCACAAGCCGAACACCGCGCTGGCCCAGGCCTACTACAACATGAAGGAGGGGACGAAGAGGCTCTCCACAGAGACGGGCGCAGGGCAGTGGGGCTCGGCGCTCTCGATGTCGGGGGCGTACTTCGGGCTAAAGGTCAGGGTCTTCATGGTCGCCGCGAGCTACGCCCAAAAGCCCGGGCGGAGGACGATGATGGAGGCCTGGGGAGCGGAGTGCCTGTCGTCCCCCAGCAGCAGGACCAAGTTCGGCAGGTCGCTCCTTGCAAAGGACCAGAATGACCCTGGGTCGCTGGGGATCGCGATAAGCGAGGCGCTTGAGGACGTCCTGGCCGACGACGGGGCGAAGTACGCCCTCGGCTCGGTCCTCAACCACGTCCTCCTCCACCAGACCGTGATCGGGCTCGAGGTGAAGAAGCAGCTAGAGCTCCTCGACGTGAGGCCCGACGTGATGGTGGGGAACATCGGGGGCGGCTCGAACTACGGGGGGTTCTGCCTCCCGTTCATGGGCGAGAAGCTCTCGAAGAAGCAGCCCATCGATTTCGTCGCGTGCGAGTCTGCGGCCGTCCCCCACACCACCAAGGGGAAGTACACCTACGACTTTGGGGACACAGCGGGGATGACGCCTCTCCTGATGATGTACACCCTGGGGAGGGACTACAAGACCCCGCCTATACACGCGGGGGGCCTGAGGTACCACGCGATGGCGCCGATAATCTCCTACCTGATCAACAAGGGGCACATGCGCTCGGTGGCCTACAACCAGACGGAGGTCTTCGAGGCGGCGGTCACCTTCGCGAGGACGGAGGGGATAATCCCGGCCCCCGAGTCCGCGCACGAGATCAAGTTCGTGATAGACGAGGCGATCAGGTGCAGGGAGAAGCGCGAGCCGAAGGTGATAGTCTTCAACAACTCTGGGCACGGCCTCCTGGACCTCACCGCCTACCGTGCGTACCTGGACGGGAAGCTCGAGGACCTCCCGCCGACGAAGATCCAGTACCCGGCGATCGTGGACTAGGGGCTACCTCTTCGCTTCCCGGAGGTAGTCGTCGAAGATGGACCTGACCTTCTCGGCGGCGAGCCCTGACCCCTCGGTCACCCCCTTGTCCGTGACCTTGATCTTCTCCATCACGATGATGGCGCCGATGTCCTCCCTCACCGAGACGAGTCCGGGGAAGACGCGGTTGAGCCTCTCGCCGAGCGCCCTGTAGTCGAACGGCCTGTCGGTCAGCCTTATCTCCCGGACGTTGCCGCCGTTCACGGCCACCTTGAAGACGTTGGGGCCCGCCCCCGCCACCTTGTCGAGCACGATGCTCAGCTTCTCGTCGACCCCCACCAGCTGCCCGGAGTACTCCTTCCCGTCGCCGGTCGCCACCACGACGTTCCTGCCCAGGAAGGCGTTGAGCTCCTCCCCGAATCTGCGAAAGACGATCGAAGACAACTAGAATCTCGGCCCGAACAACCGCCGAGGGTATATAGGAATTCTTTCATCCCCCGGGCCTCGCAAACCGTATAACGGCCACTCAGGGCGAGGTCAGTAATGAGCGGACCGCAGCGCCACCTCGCACTGCGATTCGTCGCGGTCTTCCTGGCCGCGACCGCCCTCGTCGACCTCCTCGCGATGCTCGCGATAGTCGGCTACCACGCCTACGTGCCTGGCGCGCCCACCGGTGTCCTCGACCCGATGACGTACGTCCTCGCGGGGGCCTCGGGCGCGGCAGTCCTCTCCGGCCTGCTCTACTCGCTCCTCCGCTACCCTGCCCACCGGAGGACCGTCCTCCTCCTCTCGCTGATCGTAGTGGGGCTGCTCGCGGCTCACATGTACACCATCAACAACCCCCCGCTCTCGGCGAGCGGGACGCTCGCGGGGGTGATAGGACGGACGGCCAGCGACAACCAGGTCACCCTCACCACCGTCCTCCACGGGTCACAGCTGGACGTGGCGGTGGCGGACACGGGCGGGAGCGCCATCGGCTCGCTCTCCCTGGCGGTGGGCGGGGTCGCTCTGCCCCAGTCGGGGTTCGCGGTCCAGCCAAGCGCGACCAGCCCCATCCAGCCCGGCTCCCAGGACTCGGGGAGCTGGACGCTGGCCCCCGGGCACTCCGCGAGCGTCACCCTGGACTACCAGTACCTCACGTGCTACGCCACCGACAAGAAGGTGGACGGCTGCATCATGGACGAGGTGTACTACGTCCCAGCCGCTCAGACGCTGCTCAGCGGCGAGAAGTGCGCCCCCTACGCCGACAACTGCAACCTGGAGCACCCGTTCCTCTCCAAGGCGTTCATAGCGGCGGGGATATCGATCTTCGGGAACGACGGGTTCGGCTGGAGGTTCTTCAACGTCATCCTCGGGACTTTCAGCATCCCGCTCCTCTTCGGCATATGCTGGGTGGTCTCGAAGAACGAGCGGCTTGCCCTCTACGCCGCGTTCCTGCTCGCGTTCGAGACCCTCTTCTTCGTCCACTCGGCCATCGCGGTGATAGACGTAGGCTCGATATTCTTCTCCCTCCTGGGGTTCCTCTTCTACTTCTCCGGGTTCAGCTGGTGGAAGCTCGACTCGATGATGCTCACGGGCGTCGCCTTCGCGGTCGCGGCCCTGGCCAAGGAGACGACCATCTTCATCTTCATCACGCTCGTCCTCTACCACCTCTTCTTCGCCCCCGGGACACGCCGGCAGGTCTTCGGCTCCACCGCGGAGCTCCTCCTCGTCGTCTTCGTGGTCTTCGCAGTGGGGATGCAGGCCTACGATGGGGCGTTCGGGGCGGGGGTCGCGACCACCTTCATCGGGCAGATCGACTTCATCCTCAGGTACGGCTCCTCCCTCGTGATGACGCCGAAGGGCTGCCCGCTCTTCAAGGCGTGCGACCCCTCCAGCATGGGGTGGATCGACTCCACCTTCAACACGCCGATAACCCCGCTCAACTGGATCACCTACTACTCCCCGATCGGGTACCTGGTCACCAACGTGAGGGTGACGTCCGGGAGCACCAGCTTCAGCTACGTCTCGACGGGCTACTACGGGGTCACCAACCAGTTCGAGGTCTGGCTCGTCTACATCTGGGGCGCGTACGTGGTCTACCTCCTCTTCAAGAACAGGGGGAGGTTCGCGGCCGAGTCCGACTCGCGCGAGTTCAGGCTGGCGGGGTTCGCCTTCCTCTGGTTCATGGTGGTCTTCCTCGGATACTGCGGGCTCTTCCTCTACGGGCGGGTCACCTACCCGTACTACCTCATCTCCGCGGTCCCTGCGCTCTCGACGGGCGCGGCCTACCTCCTCACGAGGGCTTGGTTCCCGCGGCCGGTCGCCTACATCCTGCTCGCGGGGGTCTTCCTCTGGTTCTTCATCTTCTACCCGGACAAGTCCTTCCTGCCCGTCCAGGTGAGGGCGTGGCTGGGACACTAGCGCGCGCTGGCCGCCGTGTTTTCACCTCCATGCTAATCTAAGCGGTGATTGCGAAGGTTTTTCAACATCGCCGCGCAAGCGACTAACCTTGAGCCGGGTGGCCGAGGTGAAGTCCCGCATCTCCTCGGTGGAGTTGCTCTCCACCCTGAAGAAGAGCTACTCGTACAAGGAGCTCTCGGCGCTCCTCGGGCTCTCGGCCCCGATCCTGAGCAGGTACGTCAGGGGCCACGTCCTGCCCAGCCCTGCCCGCTCGGACAAGTTCGTCGCGGTGTTCAGGGAGCGCCTGCTCAAGAAGATGGTCACCGACCACATAAGGACGACCGGCGACGGGGTCTACGACCTCACGAGGGTCGTCCTGGACGTGGGGCTCCTCAAGCAGATCGCCAAGGTGGTCTACAGCGAGTTCGAGCCGTCCCGCGTCCAGAAGGTGCTGACGATGGAGGTGGACGGCGTCCCCCTCGCCGTAGAGATAGCCGACGAGTTCAACGTGGGGGTCGCGATAGCGAAGACCGAGCGGGACCTCGCCGCGGAGGAGTTCTACGAGCAGCGGATGGTCTACTCGCCCGACTCGGTGAAGTACCTCTACCTCCCAAAGGCCTCCCTCAAGAAGGGGGAGCACGTCCTGATAGTCGACGACCTGATACGCTCCGGGGTCACTCTCGACGCGCTGGTCAGGCTCGCCGAGAAGGCGCGGGCAAGGCCTGTGGGCATATTCACCATCGCCTCGCTGGAGCAGTCGCTCCCCAAGCTCAAGGAGAGGATGAAGCTCAACTGCCCCATCGAGACGCTGGTGAGCCTGGAGCCGCCGAAGAGGCAGCCCTACTCCTACTAGGGGCGAGGGACGACATGGGCGCTCGAGCCGGCTTCCGGATAGAGGAGGGCTACGTCGCCTCGAGGGTGCCCGCAAGGAAGCGGGACTCCCACAAGGGTATGAACGGGACCGTCTGCGTCGTGGGGGGGAGCATGAACTACCACGGGGCGCCATTCCTCTGCGCGATGGGCGCCGCGAGGACGGGGGTCGACCTGGTCTACCTCGCCGTCCCGAAGGCGGTCTCCGGGGCGGTTAGGTCGCTCTCCCCCGACCTAATAGTATACCCGCTGCCGGACGGCAAGCTCACCAGAGGGAGCTCGTCGCGCGCGGCCGGCTGGCTCCCGGAGGTGGGGAGCCTCGCCATCGGCCCCGGCCTCGGGCCGCAGAGCACGGCGGACCTGAAGGCCGCCGTCTCCTCCCTCGCCAAAAAGTGCCGCACCTTCGTGGTGGACGCGGACGCGCTGCGGCCGGCGATACTGGAGTCGGACCCCTCCCTCCTGGGGAAGGCCGTGGTGACCCCGCACGCGCGCGAGTTCGAGAGGCTCTTCGGCAAGGCGCTCCCCGACGACCTGGACGGGCGGGTCGAAGCGGTCAGGCAGGCCGCCCGCGACCACGGGTTGGTCGTCCTCCTGAAGGGCCCCACCGACGTGGTTAGCGACGGCGACGAGGTGGGGCTCAACGACGTCCACTCGCCGGCCATGACCGTCGGGGGCACGGGGGACGTCCTTACGGGGGTGACCGCTGGGCTTGCCGCGAAGGGGATGGGGCGGTTCGAGGCGGCGTGCTGCGCCGCGTTCATCAACGGGCTCGCCGGGAGCGCGGCTGCGGAGGAGCTGGGCCTCCACGTGCTCGCCTCGGACGTGGTTGCGCGCATCCCGGGGGCGATGAAGCGCTTTGACAGGCTCGAGTGACTCAGGCGGGCAGGGCCCGGGCCTCCACCAGGAGTGGCGGTCGGTCGTCGACTCGCTCGAGGCGATAATACCGATCTACGAGAAGGGGTCGAGCAGGATCTCGCTCTTCTCGGACCGGGTGATGAGGGAGGAGGTGGCCGCGTTCGCCGTCGAGGGACGGAGAGGCGGGCTGGTCCTGGACCTCGGGGCGGGCCCGGGGACTCTGTCACGGGTGGTCGAGAGGGCGGGCGGCGCCCCGGTCCTCGCCGACGCGTCGAGGAGGATGCTCTCGAGCGCGAAGGGCTTCGACCGCGTCCAGTGCGTCTTCGAGCACCTTCCGTTCCGGCCCGGCGCGTTCGGCGCCGCGGTGGCGGGGTTCTCGCTCAGGGACGCCCAGGACCTCGCCAGCGCGCTCGGCGAGATAGCCGGGACGCTCTCCGCGGGGGGGCGGTTCGCGTTCTGCGACCTGGGCAAGCCTTCGTCGATGGCAAAGGCGAGGCTGGTCGGCGCTTACATCAGCCTCGCGCCCCCTCTCATCGGCCTGCTGACGGGCGGGGTGCCCGGCCTGAGGTTCGGGTCGCTCAGGGGGACGTACAGGCTCGTCCTCGACAACCGCTCGCTGAAGCGGTTCCTCTCGCGCTACTTCCGGCAGGTGTCAGTCAAGGAGCGGAGGCTGGGCGGGTCCATCGTCGTGCGCTGCTCCGCGTGACCGGACGACGCTTCGGCAGCGAATAGTTTATATCCGAACCATTTTGGGCCGATATTGTTTCGAAGATGCAGTACAAGTGGATCGTGCTCTCCAACACGACTATAGCCGTCCTCATGGCGGCCCTCGACGGCACGATAGTGCTGATCTCCCTGCCCGCGATATTCAGGGGGCTGGACATCAACCCGCTGTCCTCGTTCCAGTACCTCCTCTGGATGCTCTTCGGGTACAGCGTGGTCACCGCGACCCTCCTGGTGACATTCGGGAGGATATCGGACATCTTCGGGAGGGTGAGGATGTACAACCTGGGCTTCCTCATCTTCACGATAGGCTCCGTCCTGGGCTACCTCACCCCGAGCACCGGGGACGCGGGGGCCATGGAGCTGATCGTCTTCAGGATAGTGATGGGCGTCGGCGCGGCCTTCCTCTTCGCGAACGGGGTGGCCATACTCACCGACGCCTTCCCCGAGAACGAGCGCGGCCAGGCCCTGGGGATCAACATGGTCGCCGTGCTCGCGGGCTCGATGCTCGGGCTAACCCTGGGCGGCGTCCTCGCGACGATTAACTGGAGGTACATCTTCCTCGTCAACGTACCGATCGGCGCGTTCGCCACGGGGTGGGCGTACCTCAAGCTCAAGGAGATCGGCAAGATCAGGCGGAACCAGAGGCTGGACCCGCTCGGCAACATCACGTTCTTCGGCGGGCTCACCCTCCTGATGGTGGCGGTAACCTATGGCCTGCTGCCCTACGGCAGGTCCTACTTCGGGTGGGGGAACCCATGGGTCGTGGGGGCGGTCGCCTCGGGCGTCGCCCTCCTGGCCGCGTTCTTCGTGGTCGAGACGCGGGTGCAGGACCCGATGTTCAGGCTCGACCTCTTCAAGATCAGCGCGTTCAGGTCGGGCAACATCGCGTCGTTCCTCGCCTCAACGGGGAGGGGAGGGACCCAGATCATGCTCATCAT
The DNA here is from genome assembly GCA_021848045.1 of archaeon. Taxonomy (GTDB): domain Archaea; phylum Thermoproteota; class Nitrososphaeria; order Nitrososphaerales; family Gagatemarchaeaceae; genus Gagatemarchaeum. The sequence continues at coordinate 716 of JAJZNC010000040.1, read as the reverse complement.
CCTGCTTCAGGGCATCTGGCTACCCCTCCACGGCTACTTGTACACCTCGACCCCGTTCTGGTCCGGACTCTACATCACCCCGATGATGATCGGGTTCGTCGTCATGGGGCCGCTGAGCGGGCGCATCGCCGACAAGCGGGGCGCGCGCGGCCTAGCCACGGCGGGGATGCTCATCTCGGCCACGTGCCTCCTCCTGCTCACTCTGCTCCCGTACGACTTTGCGTTCTGGGAGTTCGCCGTCATCCTGTTCGCGATGGGGTTGGGAGGCGGGCTCTTCGCGAGCCCCAACACGGTCTCTATCATGAACTCCGTCCCGCCGGAGACCCGCGGGGCGGCGTCGGGGATGCGCGCCACCCTCCAGAACACAGGGATGACCGTAAGCACGGCGATATTCTTCTCCATAGTCCTGGTAGCGCTCGGGGCCAGCCTCGCCCCCGCGCTCACCCACGCGGTGACCGTCGCGGGCGCGCCGCAGCTCGCATCCTCGTTCAGCAACCTCCCGCCCACCGCCGCGCTCTTCGCGGCCTTCCTGGGCTACAACCCCATCGGGGCGATCGTCTCCCCACAGACGATGGCGGCGCTCCCGGCTGCCGCGCAGTCGCAGCTCACGGGGCTCACCTTCTTCCCGACCGCGATAGCTCCGGCCTTCATGTCCGCCCTGCACGACGCCTTCTACATCGCGGCGACGATGTCCGCCATCGCGGCCGCCGCCTGCT
>JAJZNC010000053.1 GCA_021848045.1 archaeon | reverse complement strand
TGAGCATCTTCTGGGCCTGGAGGTACGGGTCGAAGCCGACCGCCCTCGCGCCCCGCATGCTGGGCCCGTCGGGCACGTAGCTCTGCGGCGTGCCAGATGAGGGCCCGCCAGGGCAGTAGACGCACGTCCCGTGGGGGCAGCTGGCGGGCGCCGTGAAGACGGTGACGATGACGATCCCCGAGGCGCTCCTGCGGGGGTGCACACGGAAGATCTCCTTCCTGCCGTCGCGCTCGGCGGGGCTCAGTGCGAGGTAGATCTCCGAGTTGGAGAGGAAACGGGCGAGCCCGTGGCGTGCGGCGGCCTGCTTCTTTGCGCGCTCGAGCCCGGCGCGGTCGGTCACCTCGCCGGAGAGGATGGAGCGCACTATCGACGCGATGGCGGCGCGCTCGCCGCCGGAGAGAGATGGAGGTTCTACAGTCTCCAATTCTGTCCGGGCTTTCTCTTCATCGTGAATCTCTTCACGTATGTCCGGGTGTTCCTAACCTTGGGGATCTTGCCCTTGTGGGGCTTGCCCTCAATTTTCGGAGTTTGACCGCGGACTTTTCCGGCCTTCGTGATTGGAGGCAGTAAGGCAAGTGCTTAGCTGCTGACTCCCGTGGGTCGGCATAGTCTATTTATTCCTCCTGAGAGCAACTGTGCGTCAGACGCCATTTAATCTTTTGTGTGCGTCCAGTCAGTCGGCTCGACTACGACGGGGGGAGCTCGCCGCTCCGGGCTGCCAACGACGCGCTCGAGGAGCCGTCGCCTGCGCCATCGACCACGCCAAGGTGCCATACTACGGGAGTCCAATCGCCGTGCGGCGAGGAGCAAGCACGAGGACGGAACGTCACGATACAGATAGTCCAGGAAGGAGCGAGGTTGTGCGTCTACTCCAGGCCCGTCCCGTTCCTCGACAGGAGCGAGGCGTGAGGGAGCGGGTAGAGGCGGCCAGGAAGCGGGTGAGGATCAGGCTCATCCTGCTGGATAGGGCTCGTGCTGTCGTGCACGATTGTAGGACTGGATTCAGCAAGCCCGGAAAGACGACTATCCCACGAACTTGGCGTAGAGCACTTGGATTCCTTCGACTCCGATGATGTATCCCCTGTCGGTCGAGGATGGAGGATACGCTGCGCCCCAGAGGCAACCTGAGTCAGCGGTGAACGGAAAGTTCGGCCCCGTGATCTGCGCCGGCGTGTATCCGACCGCGAGCCACAGTGGAGTGCACTGGAGGTGAGGCACATACACCGCGTACAGGCCAGACGCGTTCGCGCTGATCGTTATCGCGAACGATACCATCGCTCCTGGACGAGAGATCGAGCCTTGGCTTGGAACGACCGACACATCTGGGGAAGCCCGGTCGAAGACCGTCGGAATCGTCGTATCGCCTACAATTGTTCCCGCCGGCTCGTCCGCGGTCGTGTTTGTGTCGGTCTTGAGTGACAAGGACCCGGTCTCGTTCAAGTCGTAGACCACGTAGAGGGTCGCAGATGAATTGGCTTGAGCCAGAAACACCGGGCTGGTCCAAACGGTCGCGGGTGAGCGAAAGACGACGCCGTCTGGGTAGTAGGCAGAGGCGTTTCCCAGCACCCCCGCTGTCAGATTCTGGCTGCTCTGGCGGATCGCGCTGTCGCTCGAAGTTTGGGCGGTCTGGCTCGTCGACATCGGACTGGACGTCGACCGCGTCTCGGTGACCGTGTTGGCCTGACTTGGTCTTTCCGACTCGAGGCCAAGGCCAGCTAGCAGCCCCGTTATGATCACCAATTCAACAACCATGACGGTTCTAGCTCGTTCCATGGCCGGATAATTGACGCGCGGTGTTACATATCATTTTTCCCCAATGAACCCGTTTCATTCCCACGAGTCTGGCCCGGTTTGGTCAGGAAACCCTCCAGGAGTATCGGAGAGGTGCGGGCAACGTTTATCCATGCCCCGGGGGCGCTTGGTGCGAAATTTTCGTGCCTGACCCCATCCTTTACGAGACCGAAGAGGGACTGATCGTAGTCCAGGGGGACGAGGTACTGGTCTCGGAGCGGGCCCGAGAGGGGCAGGGGCAGGAGGAGAGGCTCAAGGGCGTGGCCGAGGGCCTCAAGAGGAGGGGGATATCGAGGCTCAAGGTCTCGAGCATCCCTGCCAAGGAGAGGATGGAGGAGCTCGGGATAGAGACCTCGATAGCCACCGACGAGGAGCGCGAGCAGCTGGACGCGAGGCGCGCCTCGCTCCTCGCCAAGGGGGGGCTAGCAGCGCCAACGGGTTCCCTGGAGGGAGCAAGGGCGCGCGCGATAGCGGCCGCGGAGCACGAGGTAAGCGAGGCGTCCTCCAAGGAGGACCTCCACCTCGTCAACGCTATCCAGGGTCTGGACGAGCTCGACCGGTTCCTCAACATCACCACAGAGAGGACGATGGAGTGGTACTCGCTACACTTTCCCGAGCTCCAGGACATGCTCAGGGACAACCTCGCCCTCGCGAAGATGGTCATCGAGTTCGGCGCCCGCGGGAACTTCGAGAAGGCGGCGCTCGAGAAGCAGGGCATGGGCGACAAGAAGGCGGAGGCGATAGTCATCGCGGCGGAGAGGTCCAAGGGCGGGACCATCTCGGAGAAGGACCTCAGGAGGATAGTCGGGCTGGCGGAGCTCTCGGTCAAGACCGCGGCAGAGAGGGAGAAGCTGGCGGAGGCCGTCGAGTCGACGATGAAGAAGATAGCCCCCAACATCACCCAGGTGGCAGGGGCCACTATAGGGGCGAGACTGATCGCGAGGGCGGGCGGGATGGAGAGGATGGCGAGGCTCCCGGCGAGCACCATCCAGGTCCTCGGGGCGGAAAAGGCGCTCTTCAGGGCGATACGCACGGGCTCGAGGCCGCCCAAGCACGGGATACTCTTCCAGCACGAGGCCGTCCACACCGCACCAAAGTGGCAGAGGGGAAAGATCGCCAGGACGCTCGCGAACAAGATAGCCATCGCAGCGCGTATCGACTACTACAGGGGGGAGAGCGCGGGAGACCTGACCGGGCTCCTCGAGAAGAGGCTCGCCGAGATCAAGATAAAGTATAAGGAGCCGCCGCCGGTGCGCCCGGAACAACGCAGAGAGTTCCGGCGCAATGACAGGCAACGTCCTCGTTTTGGAAGACAAGGAAAGGACGAGAGGAAGCCGGGCGGGCGGAAGGACAAGCGCTTTTACAAGAAACCTCGTCCCGGGCAATAGGGTCTACGGCGAGGACCTCCTGAGAATGCACGGGGCGGAGTACCGCAGCTGGGACCCGTACAGGAGCAAGCTTGCGGGCGCGATCCTCAAGGGCGAGATCCCGCCGGACGTCATCCGCGAGGGTGACAAGGTCCTCTACCTCGGCGCATCCACCGGTACCACGGTCTCGCACGTCTCAGACATCGTGGGGGCGGGGGGCCTGGTCGTCGGGGTGGAGCTCTCCGCCCGGGTGGGGAGGGAGTTCCTCGAGAAGGTCGCAAAGGCGCGGCACAACGTCGTCCCGTACATCTCTGACGCCAGGGAGGTGGAGAGGTTCGGCGAGTTCGGCGCGGTGGACGTGGTCTACTGCGACATCGCCCAGCGGGACCAGACCGAGATCGCGATCTCCAACGCGAAGAGGCACCTGAGGCGGGGAGGGAGGCTCCTCCTGATCGTGAAGGCGAGGAGCATAGACCAGCTCAAGGAGCCCTCCGTCGTATTCAGGGAGGAGGCGCAGAAGCTCAGGGACGCGGGGTTCAGGGTCGAGAGGGTGGTAGACCTCCGCCCCTACGACAAGGACCACGCGCTCATCTCGGCCACGATGGGCTAGTCCAGCGTCGGCGGGCGGTCTATCCGCCGCCAGGTCTTCCAGCTCTTCCTCGCGAACTCCGGCTGCTCCGCGTTGCTCCTCATCCACGCCTCGAGGAACGCTATGGTGTCTGGGTCGGAGGGGTAGCCCGACCCAAAGTCCCCGTGCTCCTCCCTGAGGGCGGCCACGTCCCTGTCCCTCTCGACCTTCGCGACTATCGAGGCCGCGGAGACCACGGCGTAGTTCAGGTCCGCCTTGTGCTGGGCCACGATGCGCGGACGCCTCGTGAGCATCTGCTCCAGCTCCTCGGTGAACCTCCGGGGGTTGGCGTCGGGGGCGTCGATGAAGACCTCGTCGACGGCCAGCGCCTCGACGACCCTCGCCATGTGGATGGTCTCGAGGTAGTTGAGCTTCCTGTGCCTCTTTCCCCGGGTCACGTAGAGGTCTATCACCCTTGGTGGGATCCGCGAGACCTCGACCCGCCTGCAGACCCTCGCGATCTCGGGGTACAGAGACTCGCGCTGCTTGGCGGTAAGGAGCTTGGAGTCCTTGACCCCGAGCCCCGCCAGCTCGCCGAGCCGCTCCGCCTCGACGGAGACCCCGGCGACCGCGAGCGGCCCGAGGATGCACCCCCTGCCCGCTTCGTCGACGCCTCCGAGGAGCATGCCTGCGCCCCGTCCTGCATCAGGCGAGACTTAAGGCGATCTCGCCCGGCAGCTCCCTCGAGACCGACTCGCGGTTGTGGAGGGAGAGCTCGACCAGCTTCCCCCCGGGCTGCTCCGTTATCTCGGTCATCAGCGGGTCCTTCATGCTCTCGTGGAGGACGACCAGCATGGGCTTCCCCGAGGCGAGGCAGGCCTTCACACCCTTCCTGAACTCGGGGCTGGTCAGCTCCATCGGGCCCACCTCATCGATCACTATGAAGTCGGCGACCTCGGCCGCCCTTAGGAGGGAGCCCGCCCCCAGGGTCGAGAGGTTCGTTATGTTCACCCGGTACTTGCCGACCCGGGGGCCCAGCCCGCCCACCGAGGCGAGGCAGGCCTCGTTCCCGCTCAGGAGGTCGATGAGCCTGAAGCCCGTCCTCTCCTTGCCCTTGCGCACCTCCCTCGTCAAGCATCCCCCGACGCCACGGCCCCCCGACCTCACGGCGAAGACGACCCTCGCGACCAGGGTGGACTTGCCGATGCCCGGCGGGCCGGTGAGGAGCCAGAGCCTGGTGCGAGCGGCCAAATCAGGTGGCCGCGCCTGAGGCCGGGCTTAAATCCTTGCGCGGGCGCGCCAGCCCCGTGCTCCCCAGGCTCGCGGTCGTCCGCGAGGGGTCGACCGAGCTCCTCGTCCCAGCGGCGAGCGTCACGGCCAAGGCCCCCGAGACCGCCCCCGCGTTCTTCAACCCTGCAGCGAGGGTGAACAGGGACGTCTCGGTCGCCGTGGCGAGGGTAACCAGGCCCGCGACCTTCCTCGACGCCCTCGCGGGGACCGGGGCGAGAGGGGTGAGGGTGGCCAGGGAGGCGGGGCCTGTGGAGGTCACGATGGTGGAGTTCAACAGGGTCTCGCTGGAGATCGCCCGGAGGAACGCCAGGAGGAACAGGGTCGCCTCCAGGTGCGTGGAGGTCAGGGAGGAGGCGAACGCTTACCTCCACTCGCGCTTCGGGAGGCTGGAGCGGTTCGGGGCGGTGGACGTCGACCCCTTCGGCACGCCCGCCCCGTTCGTCCAGGGCGCCCTCTCGGCGGCCGCGGACGGAGGGGTCGTCTCGCTCACGGCGACCGACACGGCCACCCTCTGCGGCGTCTTCCCGTCGGTGGCGTTCCGGAGGTACGGGGCCCGCGTAGCGAAGAGCGAGTCCCCCCACGAGGCGGGGATACGCGTCCTCCTCGGGTTCTGCGCGCGGGTCGGGGGGACGGTGGACACCGCCATATCCCCCGTGGCGGCCCACAGCACGCTGCACTACATGCGGGTGTACTTCCGCGTCCACAGGGGGGCGGGCAGGTCAGACCGCGCGCTCGGGGAGCTCGGGTACGTCTCGCGGTGCGCCTCGTGCCACGAGGCCAAGGTCTCCCCTGGGCCATCGGAGACGTGCGAGAGGTGCGGGGGGAAGGCGAGCCCGATAGGGCCCCAGTGGGTCGGTCCGCTCGTTGAAGGAGGGGTGGCCTCGGGCGCGGCGCGCGAGTGCGAGGAGGCCGGGTGGGACGGCGCGGGCGAGGCGCTCGCCTCGCTCGCCGGGGTGGACGGGCTCCCCCCGTTCGGCTACTCGATGGAGGCGGTCACCTCGAGGGAGCGCGTCTCCTCGGTGAGGTTCCAGAGGGTCGTGGAGGCGCTCGAGGCCACAGGGAGGGCGGCGATGAGGCAGCCGTTCGGCTCCCAGGGCCTCAAGACCGACGCGAGCTACCCGGAGGTGGTCGCCGCGGTGCGGGAGGCGGGGCGGTAGCCCAGGCAGACTAGGTAGAGCTCAGCGCTCCCCTTCCGGCTCGCCTTCGGCTTGGTGACGTGGACCTTCTCGAACTGGGCGACGAGGGTCGAGCGCATCTCGCCGAAGCGCTCGCCGTCGAAGACCTTGAACATCGCGTCGCCTCCTTCGCGCAGGAACCCCCGCATCAGCCCGGCGGCCGCCATGGTGATCTCGATCTGGCGGAAGTGGTCGAGGTCCCACGTGCCCATCACCTGGGGCGAGAGGTCGGAGAGGACCACGTCGGCCTTCCTGGGGAGGGCCTTGTCGAGCCTCAGCGGGAGGTCGGGCGACCTTACGTCGGACTGGATGGTCACCACGTTCGCCTCGTCGAGGTCGACGGGCTCCAGGTCTACGCCCACTACGAGCCCGGAAGGCCCCGCGGCCTCGGCCGCCACCTGGAGCCAGCCCCCGGGTGCCGCGCCAAAGTCCAGGACGACGTCGCCCTTCTTCACGAGCCCGTACTTCCTCACGCTCTCCAGGAGCTTGTAGGCGGCCCTGCTCTTGTAACCCTCCTCCCTGGCCAGCCGCCGGTACTGGTCCCGCTTCGCTTCTTCGAGTCTCATCGCGAACTAGACGGCGGGAGCCGCGACCTCCACTGTCTTGGAGGCGGCGTACTCTTTGATGACCCAGGGGCCTATCAGGCCGCAGGTGAGAGGGTTGATGTCGGTGGTCACCGAGCACTTGGACTCGACGGGGCAGACGATGCACGGGGCGGACTCCATCGAGGATATGTTCGCGGGTAGGCGGAGGGGCGTGAGCTTGTAGGTCCACCTCCCGTCGTCGAGGACCTTCACCCTGCGTATCATCCCCCTCTTCTCGAGCCTGATGGCCAGCCGGGATCCGTCCCTGCTGGTGAGCCCGAGCTCCTTCCAGATCTCGCTCTGAAGGACCCCGTCCTTGCCCCTCTCGACCACCAGCTTGTAGACGCGGGAGGTGAGGTCCACCAGCTCCTCCTCGGTCTTCTCGGTCCGGGGGAGCGGCTTCTTCTCAGCTTGCTTCTCTGCAGGCTTCTCTGCGGGAGAGTCCTTGGCGCCCGCCTTTTTGGCGCCCTTCTCTGCCTTGGGCAACTATTCCGTCCACCCAACTTTCTGCCTTATAATGTAATTGTCCAGGAGCTCCCTGCACCTGTTCCTGACCGTGACCTCCGTCACCTCGGCGAACTCGGCGACCTCGCGCTGGGGGAGGTGGTCGCCCCGCATCACTGAGGACATGTAGACGTACGCGGCGGCGAGCCCCGCGGGTGCCTTGCCGCTGGATATCTTCGAGTCGTTGGTGAGGCGCGATATCTGGAGGGCGAGGTGCTCGACGCGCGGGTCGATCTTCGCCGTGTTGACCAGCTTGGAGATGTGCTTCTCCACGGAGGCGGGCGGGACGTACTCCTTCTCGACGTCCTTGAGGATGAGCCTGTAGTACTTTGCGACGGAGCCCTTCTCGATACCGGCGGCCCTCGCGACCTCCTTGAGCGTCCTGCTCACGCCGCACTTCCTGCAGGCCAGGTAGACCGTGGCCGCGGTCATCCCCATTATCGACTTGCTCTTGGCCACCTTGAGCTTGACCGAGGTCCTGTAGATGTGCGCGGCCGTCTCTGCGACGTTGCGCGGGAGGTTCAGGTTGTCGCACACCTCCGTTATCTTCGCGAGGACGATCGAGAGCCCGCGCTCCTGGCTGTTGATCGTCCTGATGCGGCTCTGCCACCTCTTCATCTTCTCGACGGTCGCGCGCATCGTCGGGTCAAGGTACCGCCCGTGCGAGTCGCGCATGTCGCTCCCGATGTCGGTGGAGAGCCCAAGGTCGTGGAGGGTCAGGGTGGTGGGGGCGCCGACGCGCACGCGCTTGCTCTTCTCCTCAAGGTCTATCGCCTTCCACTCTGGGCCCTCGTCCGCGCCCGCCTGGGCCACGTAGCCGCACGCCTGGCAGACCTGCTCGCCCTTCTCGGCGTCGCCGATGAGCCTGTCGCCGCAGTTGGGGCAGTACGTCCTGTAG
>JAJZNC010000030.1 GCA_021848045.1 archaeon | reverse complement strand
TTCGGGATGCCCGACGGGGGCTCCTTCTCCCCGTGCCCTCGGGGCTCCCCTGGGATACCGCCCACGCCCGGGGGTGTCTTGCCGCCGGCGACCGCTGGGAGCCCGGAGGCCTCAGAGCCTATCCGCGGGGAGACGCCTTCAACGGCGGCGCGCGGGAGAGCGCGCCCTGCACCGGACCGTCCTCCGGGTTCGCCCTCCCGTGGCTCCTCCGTAGGCCCCGTCCCCTTGACCCCATCTACCCCGGAGGCGGCGAAGGACTGCCCCGGCATCTCCACGCCACCGGGCTCGGGCTCGGTCTGGATGCGGCGGGCATCGGCAGGGGCGGCCCGTCGTCCTGGAGACGGGTGTGGGCCGGCGCCGGGCTTGGAGGCGGGGGCCCGCTCGCCGAGAGAAAGCCGCGGCTGGGGCCCCGCCACCAGCGAGGAGCCTCCGGGGACCGTCGACCCCGAAGCCCCGATGAGCTCGGAGGACGAGGAGAGCAGCAGGTCCCTGACCGAAGAGGCGGTCTGGACAGCGTCCGCCTCGTCGGCTGGGACGGCGGTCCCCCCTGCGCCCGCCTCGAGCGGCGGGCTACCGCTCGGGCCGGGCCCCACTCCGGGCGAACGGGGCAGCCTTCGCCCCTCGGCAGGAGAAGCCAACGGAGCGCTGCGCGAAGAGAGGCCGGGAGGCTCGAAGGCGCCCGTCGCCCGGTCCGCCGGCCGGTCACTCTCGCCCGCCCCGGGGGCCACCGCCATCGCTCCGGCCGTCGGCACGCGAGGCGATCCAGCGGCCCCCAAGCCGGGTGCGCTCGCCCACGAGGAAGGAGGGGTGAGGATCCCCGGGAGGAGCGTCACCGACTCCCAGACAGAGCGGGCGAGGGGCAGAGCGGGCGTCGTATCCCACGGGGGCGCCGAAGGGGCGCCCCTCGCGGCAGGCCGTCCTCCGACTGGAGGGCCCTGTGCCGGAGGACGGGTGGATGGATCTGGAAGCCCCGCCTGAGCCCGGCCTGGCTCTCCGTCGTGCTCGAGGCCAGGGAAGGCCGGGGAGGAGCGCTCCGGCGAGCTCGAGAGGACGAAGCCCGGCCCGGGCGCGACCGGCGAGCTGACCGGGAGGCCAGGGTCGGTGCGAGGGGGCGCTCGCGACCCTTCGAGAGCGGACGTGCCCGGCGTCAGGGCCGCCTGGATATGTGAGCCTGCGCCGCGTGCGTGGCTCGACGCGGTCAGCAGCGCCAGCACGGCGGCCCCGATCCCGGCCACGGCGGCCACGGACGCTAGCCAGCCGTCGCCGAGGACGGGTCCCGCCCTTTCAGGCACATGGGCTGGCGCGGCAGCCCCGATCGCCGGGCGCGGTGGCTCTACGCCAGGCTCGGCGCCGAGGCTCGCCTCGGGAGGCGAGGGTCCTTCGTCGAGCAGGTGGGTGACCGGGGCGGCTCCCGGCACCCCTGGCTGCGGACCGAGGTCCCCGCCTAGGAGCGCGCCACCCGACTTCTGGACCGCGTCCTCGATGCCGGGAGCCTCGCCTGCCGAGAGCGCGGGAACGGCGCCCGTCGAGCCCCCCTCTCTGGCCTCCAGGCGACGGCCAATGCCCAGCGAGGCGGAGAGGCTGCTTACCGCGTAAGCCTCTCCCGCTGGGTAGCTCGAGGGATACTGCTCGGGGACGAGCGGGAGGCCCTCGCCGGCTCCCGGCGGGGGGGCTGCCTCCCGCGACGGTCGCAGCGGGAGGTCGGCGCCTGGGGCGGGGGCGGCCAGGTTGCTCACGGCCGTCGAGAGGGTGCGCCCAGCCGCGAAGGCGGGCGTAGAGAAGACCGAGTCGAACCCGTTCGGCACCGCGTAAGGCCCCGCTCCCAGCTCAGGGGTCTCGAGGCCGGAGGGCGTGCCTGCGGCCGCCTCCCTCGTGAGCGCGAAGGCGACGGTGGATGGCGCGCGGCCAGGCGCGGGGGAAGGGAGGCCCAGGCTGGGGGGAGCGGCAGCCGAGAAGCTCGTCTCAGGCCTCCCCGCTATCGAGGGCTGGAGCAGGGACGGAGCCGTGGGAGCAGGCGAACCGCCCGTGAACTCCGTCCCGGCCCCTGCGGACCTCCGAGAGGGCGGCGAGAACGCCGTGCCGACTGCATGAGACCCCAGGGCGAGCGAGGTCTTCTCGTCAACAGCCCTCTGGAGTTGGAAGACGAGCGCGGAGCCCGCGACGCCCAGCGCTGCGGTCAGTGCGAGCGGCCGCGCATCGAAGCCCGTCCCCTGGTCCATGGGCAGCGAGTCCGGGCGAGCACGCCCATCCTGGGCACGCGACCCTCCGCTCGGAGCGGACCGCGCGCCCTCGCCCCCGAACCGTGCCCGGGATGCGACCCCGGCGGCCGCCGAGGCGAAGGGAAAGACGGCCTTGAGGGCAGACTGCTGCGCGGCCGCCAGGGAGTGGAGCGCCCTGGCCAGGGCGAAGTGCGTGCCCTCCGCCTCCGCGAGGGCTAGCGAGTAGGGCACCGGCTCCTCCCACTCTGTGGCCGCCTGGTCGAGGGAGGCGTCCACGGCCTGGCCTGGCGGCGCCGACTCCAGGTCGTCGCTCGCCCTCCCTCTGCCACGCCTGGGCGCCCGCCTGACGAGGGGCGCGCCGGCGACCCTTACGACAACCGCCCTCTGGAGCCGCCCCGCCAGCTCTGCCCCAGAGGCGACCAGCCTGTAGACCGCAAGGAGGCTCCCCCCTGAGTAGGCGAGGGACTGCGCGCCCAGGGCGTTCTTGACGAGCTGTCGCGCGTACTCGGAGACCACCCTCCTGAGCCTCGTCGGCTCCCCAGCCTTCGCGCGGGCCATCCCCTCACCCTCCGCCCCCGCCCAGGTCGTCTCTCACGACGATCCTCGTCACGCCCTGCTCGGCCAGCTCCGCCACCGCGGCCGACTCTGCCCGGCTCGCAAGGACTGCCATGAGGAAGTTGACCTGGATCCGCGTGAGGTCGCGGGCCTCCGGGGCGAGCTTGTAGCCCAGGTCGACGCAGAGCGTGGCCAGCTCTAGCCCTTCGGGGCTCCTCGCGAAGTCCTCTACTTCACGCCTTTTTTTTTAGCCTGCTCCGCCGGGGCGACCCCGCTCAGCTCGAGGACCTTCATCCCGATGAACTCGGGGACGCCGAACCTCATCTCCCCCACGGAGCCGCCGTCGAGCTGCGGCTCGACGAGGCCCATGGAGGTGGCCAGCCGGAGGGCCTCGAAGTTCCTGTCTATCTCTATCTTCTTGAGGTCCGGGGTCCCGTCGGGGTTGAGGGGGACCGGCCCGATTATCGAGAATATCTTGGAGAGCTCACCGTCCGTGAGCGGCCTTATCACCACGTCGGCGCCGTACTCCTTCACGAAGAGGGTCTCCCGCTTCCGGGAGCCCTCGAGTATGTCTTCCTTGGTGAGCTTCCGGTCCGGCATCGCTCAGCCTTACTCTTCGCGGATTCTTGTGGCGGTGAAGTTGTAGGTCGTCATCCCTACGCCCGTCGCGTCCATCGCGAAGGTCTTGTCCTCCAGGATGCACTCGTCGAAGGTTATCTTCTTCGTGGGTGCCGTGACGTGCTGCGGCTGCAGCTGGACTACGATCTGGAAGAACTTTAGCGCCGGGATGGTCTCGTACATCTTCTTGTCCAAGGGGTCGTAGTTCGACTTTATCTTCATCGAACCCTGGACGAACAGAGCCCCGTAATAGGCCCCGAGGCGCTCCTCGGTGCTTATCGCGTGGATGTTCTGCCTGTTCCTTGAGATCTTGTAGTCGATCGACTGGATCCCAGGGACCGTCTTTCCGTCGATGGTTATCTGGCTGGCGTTCGCCGCTACTAGGCTTGACATCTCAATCTACCCCTTCTATGCCTCGACCGTCAGCGTGGCATAGATGTAGTCCATCGCCCTCACCGGCCGGACCGCGAGGTCCGCCCTAACTATGCCCTGCGCGAAGTCGAGCTGCGAGGAGTAGACGTCCACGAGGAACGCTGGGTCCTTGCCGTCCACGCTAGGTACGAGGGAGCCCTCCTTTGCCATGCCGGTGAGGAAGCCCGCTAGGCCCTCCCTCAGGGCGGTCCGTCCCCGGTCGTTGTTCAGCGTCCCGATGAAGTTGTCGGAGACGTTCTTCACCCCGCGGACCGCGTGGTCTGCGACCCTCATCACGCTGATCTGCTCCTTGCTGGTGGTGATCCCCTTTACCACGATCAGGCCCCTTCCCCTCACGGCGTCGACCGGGAGTATCCCGTTCGATATGAGCTTCATCTGCTCAGAGGGCGTGTACCTGTGCTCGATGTCGGCCATCCCTGTGAGCGCCTTGAAGGTGGGCGACTCCCAGTAGCTGAGCTTGCTGATCAAGCCCGCGACCGCCCCCCCGACCCCGTACGGGGCGGTGAGCACGAACCTGTCGCTCGCGAGCACGTCGACCCTCTTCAGGATGTCGTCGACCGACTCGTTCGGCGCGACCGTCCCGAACCCTATCCTGTTCTTGCAGTCGGTGCTCATGTTCTTGCAGTGGGCGTCGACGAGGGCGTGGACGGCAGGGTCCCAAGAGTCGCACGCGTAGACGCTGTCCACCTCCGGCTCCATCTCGAGCATCTCGAGCGCCTTTTGGTAGTCGTCCTTCGTGGGAGGCTGCGAGGACCCGCCGGAGAGGGTGATCTCGGCGTCGACCGGGTTCGTGTCGGGGAACTCCAGGCTGGCCTTTAGGTCCTCCGCGGAGACCACCTTCGAGTTGTTGTTGATGAAGTCTACCAGGAACAGCTCGGTGCCGGGCTGCATGGTCAGGTTGTCGAAGCTCTCCTGCGCCTTGTCGTTGGATATCTCTAGCCGCACGGTGTTCTCGGTCTGGCCGCGCATCACCACGACCTCGGTCTCGTTGCCTGCCTCACCCGAGAGCTTCGAGGTGAGCCTCACGACGTTCCTTCGCCTCGCCCCTGCGAGGTTGGCCGAGGCCATCGTCCCGCCCGTCCCTTCGATCCTGGTCGCGTAGACCTGGAAGACGCCGTTCAGGAAGGCGAGCTTGGCGTCGCGGACCAGCGACCCTGACTCACCACCGAATATCGAGACGAGCTCCCTGTAGCTGGTCACCCCGGTGGGCTTGAGGACTGGGCCCCCCTCGGCGGTCCCGATCATCCCGACCACCCCGGAAGGATAGAGCTGCTGCGGTACGATCTCTTTTACGACCTTGACCTCGACGCCTGGGATAACCCTTGCCATGCCTCGTGCAGTGAGAGGTTTGTTATATAATCGTATCAGGTGTCTCGCTTCTGGAGCAATCTTTCGTGAAAACGCGTCCCGGGCGGGTTTCCATCGGCTGAAAATCATCGGCCTTATATGGAGGTCGCGGCCCGTTCGCCAGGAAGATTGCAACAGCCTTCAGCCGCACCTCCCGCAGAAGGAGCAGACCTGGAGCTTCTCAGGTCGTTCGAGGAGAGGATACTCTCGCGAGTCCCCCGCGAGGAGAACGGGAGGATCGTCGCCCCCACGCCGCTGGTCGAGATGACCCAGGCGGTCGAGGAGTGCGCGAAGCAGGAGTACGGCCTGGACATCTCGGGCAGGGGCGTCCAGGTCTTCGGCAAGCTCGAAGCGTCGATTCTCGGTGGCTCGGTGAAGAGCAGGCCGGCGGTGAGGATAGTCCACGATGCGATCAGGTCGGGCAAGCTCAGGAGGGGGATGGTGGTATTCGAGGCCACCTCGGGCAACTTCGGGATATCCCTCGGACTGGCGGGGCGGCTTGGCGTCAGCGTGGTCGTCCTGGTCTCCCGCAAGCTGCAGGGAGGGGTGCTGGAGGAGCTGGAGCAGAGCGGGGTGAAGACCGTCGACCTCGACGTCGACATCTGTCCCGCGCCCGGGGTAAGGATGGACCCCAACACGGCCGTCTCGAGGGCGGTGGCAGCGACCGTGAGAGAGAGGCTCTCCGAGCTCGGGCTCCCGACGGAGGCCTTCGACAAGGCCAGGCCGAAGGTCGAGGACCTTCTGGCAAGGCAGGACGTTATCGGTCTGGCCAAGCTCCTCGCGGAGGCGTACGCGGGGTTCTGCCCGGAGCAGTACGAGAACTACGAGAACGTCCAGTCCCACGTCAGCGTGACCGGGCCGGAGCTCGACCAGCAGCTGCGCGAGAGGGGGACCTCGCTGGGCGAAGCGGCGATAGTCTGCGCGTTCGGGACGGGAGGGACGTCCGGCGGGCTCAGCAGGTACGTCGAGGCGAGGTACGGCGGCAGGAAGAGCGTCCACGTGGTCTTCCCTGCCGAGGGGCAGGAGGTCGCCGGGATCAGGACCAAGGGCACGGCTGCGGGGCTAAGGTTCTACGAGCCTGAGAGGTATGCCGGCGAGCACGAGGTCGACTTCGACCAGGCCAGGCGCCTCTTCGCGTTCATGGTGAAGCGGGGGTTCGACGTGGGGGAGAGCAGCGCCCTGGCGCTCTACGCCGCCATTAGGATGGCCGCCTCCGGGCAAGGCGGGAGGTTCGTGGTGATGCTTGCGGACGGCGCGAAAAAGTACGCAAGGGCGGCCGCCTCGCCCCCCGAGCAGCGGGGGATCGAGGTGACCCTCGAGGACGCCAGGTCGAGCCCCGGGAGCATCGACCAGGTGGTCTGGACCCACTCGATGTACGTCCCGACAGAGGAGGGGAGGCGGGTCATCGCCTCCGTCCTAGGGGTCCCAGAGTCGTCGGTGACGGTGGCCGACCCCCGCGACGTCGCCAGGGTGGTCTCGGGGCAGCCGATCCCAGAGGGGTTGCGCGCCTCGCTGGGAGGAGGACAGAAGAGGGTCGTCCTGGTCTGCATGTCCGGTAACACGTCGCTCAGGTCGGCGCGGGCCCTCGAGGCCGGCGGGATCAAGAGCCAGAGCCTCCAGGGCGGCATGACGAGGATATCCCAGGCGGAGAAGCGGCCCCTCCCGTCGCTCGTGAGGGCAGTCTAGGCCGGGATGTAGGTCGCGAAGAGGTACTCCCCCACACCGAAGAGCATCAGGAAGAAGACCACCCCCGTCGCGATGGCGAGCCTGGCGGCGGCGAGGTTCTTGTTCCTAAGGTAGAGGAAGACGGCGACCCCGCTCGCCAGGGAGAAGAACCCGAAGAGCCCCGCGACGGCGTAGCTGTCCACGAAGAGCCCCACGCTGGCGAGGGACGCCATCTGGGCGACGGCCAGCATTAGGAAGACCGTCGGCGCGTACTCGAGCCTGAGGACCCTCAATCCGTCGACGACGAGCCCGACCCTGGAGATAAACGTTGGCGGGCCAGGCCGGTCACCTCTCGATGTAGTCGCGGATCGCGGACAGGCAGTCGGGGTTCTTCCTCAGGAACTCCACCAGGCGCTCGATCTTGCGGAACGTCACGGGCTGGATGTGGTGCTCTATCCCTTCGGTGTCCTGGTAAGCGACCTTCTCCCCCACCCCGATCATCTGGAGGAACTCGGAGATCACGGTGTGCCGGGAGACCACCGACCTTGCGAGGCTCGCGCCGTCGTCGGTCAGCCGCATCCCCCTGTATGGCTCGTGGACAAGGTACCCGAGCTTGGCTAGCTTCTTGACCATGCTCGTCACGGTGGGGGGCTTTACCCCCAGCCTGTCGGAGACGTCCACGCTGCTCGCGTATCCCTTCTCCTGGACGAGGTGATAGATCGCCTCGAGGTAGTCCTCGAGCCTCGGGGTCTCCTTTCTCACGGGCATTGGCCTCTCGCCAACGAGGTTCTTGAAAAGCCGGACTGCCTGGAGATAAAAAGCTTGGTGGGGCGGCGGCGGGATGTTTAGACGTGTCTGAACTTATTAGAGGGCACAAATAATATTAGACGGCTCTAACTTTGCCTGTCGAGATGAGCCAGCCGGAAGGTCCCGCCCCCAGCGAGTCGGGAGGCTCAGACAGGACGGCCAGGACGCGCGGTGCCGCCAGGGAGTTCCTGATCTACGCCGGTCCCGCGCTCATGGTCTCGATAGCATACATGGACCCCGGGAACTACGGGACCGACCTTGCCGCCGGCGCCGGCTTCAGGTACGAGCTCATCTGGGCAGTCTGGCTCGCCTCCGCCATGGCGATGATGCTCCAGTACCTCTCGGGAAAGCTGGGCATCGCCACGGGGAGGTCGCTCCCGGAGCTCGTCAGGGCATCCCTGGGGAGGCGCGGGCTGGTCGTGCCGTACTGGCTCGCAGCCGAGGCGGCGGCGGCCGCCACCGACCTCGCCGAGTACCTCGGTACGGTGATAGCGCTCAACCTCCTCTTCGGGATCCCCCTCCTGTATGCTGCGGTCTTCGGGGCCCTCGACGTGGTACTGATCATGACGATGATGACCAGGCGGTACAAGGTGGTCGAGCAGATGTTCGTCCTCCTCGTCGGGGTGCTCGTGGTGGGCTTCCTCTACCAGCTGGTCGCCGTGAGACCGTCGCTCGGGCAGGTGGCAATACACTCCGTGACGCCCGGCCCCATGGGGAAGGACGCCCTGACCCTGGTGGTGGGGATAATCGGCGCCACGGTGATGCCTCACGCCCTGTTCGTCCACTCGTGGCTGACGAAGAACAAGATGGAGCTGACGGGCAGGAGGGTCGCGGGTGACGACACGTTCGCCGAGGAGGAGAAGAAGAGGACCCTCCGCCTGCACAGGTGGGAGACGGTCGTCATGCTGACGCTCGCCGGCGTGGTCAACGTCGGCATCCTGCTCGTGGCCATCCCCCTCTACCCC
>JAJZNC010000006.1 GCA_021848045.1 archaeon | reverse complement strand
CCGTGGAGGTGTTGGTAAAGTTCCAGCCGTTCGCCTGTAGTCTCTTCAAGCCCTCTATGCCCCAATTTAGCACCCCACTGAGCTCATCGGGGGTCGTGAGCTTCGAGACGAGGTCTCTGTCGGGTCCTTCCCTGCCGCCAAACCTATTGGTGAAGTACCTGAGCATCACTCGATTGAAGAAGGCTGCGTCATCCTCCTCGATTGGAGGAAGCGTGTTGCAAGTGAAGAGCAGGTAGGCGTAATTGTAGAAGTCGAACGGATCTCTGTGTTTCTTCTGAGCGTTGACCCTGTATCCACCGGTGAGCTCCTTGATCTTCCCAACCGAATAGACGATATCCTTCGAAACATCGTCTCTGATGTTCGCCATCTTACCATAGAGTTGCGCCAGGAAGAACGGGTTCTTCGAGGCCAAGTCCTGAATCGAGACGCTAGAGACGCTCTCTTGGCCGAGGAGTGCCGTGAAGACGCTGATTAGGGTGGTCTTTCCTGTGTCAGTGTCGCCCAGGTAGATCGAGAACTTCTTCGTGAGGTACTTCTTCCTGAGAATCGCTCCAAGCTCCTCTTGGACTCCCTGGATGTCGTGCGACGGCAGAATCTCGGTGATGAACTTCTGAAAGACCGGACCGGGACAGCCCTTCGAAGGGTCGAACGCAACGGGCAGCTTGTTGAGGGCGTAGTAGTCCGGCGTGAAAGGCTCGAGCTCGAGGCTGCTGAGGTTGAGAAGCCCGTTCTGCAGGACAAGGTGAGGGTTCGTCTCATCGAAGATCGACCTAGGCTTGATGGTGCTCCGCTCGACGTGGCCGGCTACTTCGTTGACCAGGTGGGTGCTGACGTCTTCTTTGACTTCGAAGTTCTCCTGTACCTTCTGCTTGATGTAGGCCTCGCCATCGGGGGCGTAGACTCCGGCGTCGTAACGGAAGATTTCCCTGGAACTTTGGTCCTCGATTGTCACAAAATGATTGGCCTCCAGGAGCTCGGATGCGACACTCCAAGCGAGCTCCTTGACGGTCGGTTCACCACTTGACATTGCTCTTGATCACCATTCTTCTCCTGCGAGCCTCATCGCCAGCCGCTTGAAGCGCCCCTCCCACGAAGTGGTTGAGAGTCCTCTCGAGTGCTGCTTCTCTGTCCTCCGGCTGGAAGGACTGCCAGTGCTCTACAAGCGACTTCTCTTTGTCATGGGCACGGTATGGGAAGCTCCGGTCCCAATCCGTGGAGGCAGAAAGCGGAGCATCCCAAGGCCTACCCCAGAAGGTGAGGGCGCTCTTCAGAATCATGATTTGGAACGCGAACTCGTCGATCTCGCCCGTCGGCCACGATTCAATCAAAGTAGAGGCCTCCGCGCGATCTCAACACCGCAGTTGGAGCATCCCTTTACCAGGTCGTTCCCTTCGACTCGTTCCTCGATGTGATATGGACTATCTGTCGCGCCACAAATGAATTGGGAATCGCTAACCTTCGCCGAGAGGCGATTAGAATCTGGGTTTTGCGTCATGAAGATACCTCTGGCTTGGTCGCGGTGGTAGCTTCGCGACGGCCGTCAGGAGTGGTGTCCTGACGGCCGCTCTGTTTCTTTCCCTCTAAGAGTTGGGCCTCCAGCAACTCTCTAACAACAAGAGCTACGCCGACATGACGAGACTCCGAGAGACCAGTCAGAGCACGATAGAGCTCGGGAGAAACAGGAGCGGCGATCCTGTACGGGTATCGTTGCATTAGTCCATTCCCGAGGTGCTAGGGAATAGGGAAGTAGATAAGCCTTTATTCATCCCCCACGGGCTAGGGGAAAGGCGACGATATGGCCGAAGACACTGGCCTTGATTCCGTTAGCAAACAAATTCTTGAAAGTATTTCTTCAAGAATCAAGATCTCGGACTTAGAAGAGAAAGTCGATTCGTCAAGAGCCACTATTTGGTCGAGAGTCGATAGACTGGTGGAAGGCGGATATGTCGAAGAAGTAAGAGATAGTTTCCCACCGACGCGCTGGCTTGAGTTAACGCCGAAGGGATTAGATATTCTTGCAATTGAAGAAGCGAAGCTCGAGGCGGAATGGTCTCAGAGCGAAGGAAGTGTTAGTGATCTATATCAACCGACAAGAATCTTCAACGCGATGGCCCATGATACCCTGCTCCCCCCAGAAGGGAGTGGAGCAGACCGCGCAAGACAAATCTCATTGGCCGCAGCCGGTGGAATCACACTTGGTGGCTACTCTGTTTGGCTAACGTTACGCAGGAAGGGGCGGCTGCCGACCAGGGAGGAAGCTCAATATGCAAAATGGATGAGACGGTTATACGTTGACTCTGTCGATTCTTCTAGCGTCAGGAACGAGCGGACCGCCGAACCCATACTGAAGTCAACGTGGACGCTCGCCAAGACATTCCGAGATCAGAACCTGCACTTCGACTTCGGCGCAGCCTTTGATGGCAAATTGAATGCCGATATTATCGGCAAGCTGACGACTAATTGGAAGGGCCAGTTTGAAGAATTCTATCTGAAGAATGGTGTACGGGTTGAACTTGATTCCCAGAGCCTCTTGAAAGTTTTGAGCTGGTATGTGTTAAAGCGGATTGCGATGGGAAGGCAGTATTTCGACTTGGTTGGTAAGGACCTCCTCCTGGTTGCAGCCAAAGAACTCGAAGTATCCCGGAGCTAAATGTCCAATCGTGATACCGAGTCCAATCGATTGAGCCGCGCGAAGAAGAGGGTGATTATCAACGGGCCTGCTGAACTGCAGGCCTACCTTGACTCCCCTGGAGATGAGGAGCTCAAGAAGCAGATTCGCGAGATGCTGCAGATCCTGCGCGCCAATCCCGCCGCTGGCGAGCATGTGAAGAAGAGGCTGTGGCCCGACCGGTACGCCAGGCAGAGGATTAACAACCTCTTCAGGTACAGGATTGGGGATCAGGTGAGGTTCGCGTACACTATCATCGACGCCGACCCTGGTACGCGGATCGTCAGGATTCTAGGCTTCTTCAGGACCCACAAGGAATACGGGAGGGTCTTCGGGTACGACTAGGTCAGCGCAGCTCTACGCCGGTGCTCAGGAGCTCTTTGAGCTTCGGGTTGTCAGCCGCCACCCAGATTATGTGACCGTGTACGTCGAACATGATCTTGCTGGAAGCCTCGAGGTACTTCAGGACCACCATGAACGTCTGATACTGCATCTTCTTCGGGAGGCTCCTCCAAAGCTGCGTCTTGGTGGGGTACTCGTCGCTTTCCTTGACCGCCCGCTCGACCATCAGCACAGTATCTAGGTTCGGAGAGTGAAGCAGGCTGGTCATGTCATCGCTTCGTGTTAAAGCGGAATTATATAAATGTGTGCAATCCCGGGGCTTAGTCCAGTAATTCCACATCCCTCCTGATTCTGTATCGTATGAGCCTCCTGATGTTGTGGGCTATCACTCTGAGGCCGGCTTCCCTCTTCTGCATGTGCCATCTCCTGCTCCTGAGGAACTCTCCGTACTTGCCCTTGAGCGAGGCGTTCGTAGCTTCTGCGTTGCTCCTCTTGTGATACCTCCTCTCGAACTCTTCGGGGTGTCCCTCCCTGAAGAGCACCATCTGCTTCCACGCGTGAGACCCCTTGGCCTTGCTCGTCGCGTTCTTCCTGGGCATGAGGAACGGACACCCTCCCATCCTAGAGACGAGCTTCGCGTTCTCCCTGCAAGAGTCTGCCTTGTCCGCGCAGACATCTCCGATCTCTCCCTGTACTCGCCTCAGGAGCGTCCTGAACCTGGGAGAGTCGTGCCTGTTGCCTGCAGTGAGGGCCCACGAGTAGATCGGCTTGTCCTTGGCGTGACATTCGGACGCGAGGTGTAGCTTCCGGAAGTCTCTCTTCTTGGAAGGTGCTTCGTGCGTCCGTATCGAGTACCAGGAGCTCTTCCTCCTGATGACGAGGCCCGACGAGTCTATGGCTACATGCTTCTTTCGAGGTCTTCCAAGATTTTTTTGAATCTTGCTACGATTGCCTGGTTGACCTCCCCCAGCTTGTCGAGTCCAATCCTCGCCGCTGCCGAATGGATTGAGGATTTGGATGGAGCCTTCTTGAGGCCCAATTCCTTTACGAGGTCGGGGTTGCTCCTCAGGTGGGATTCCATCTCACGATAGTCCTTCCTGTCTCGGACCATCAGCATCAGGACGAGGAGCATCGGCCGGAACTCGAATTCGTATGGTCTCCCACCACCACGCTTCTTTGGGTCCTTCCCCTTCTTCCAGTCGGCCGGCTCCTCGACCTCTGCGACTACCTCTCCCGCGATATCGACGAAGAGGGACTCTTCGTTCCTTGACGCCCTCTCGTAGACCACATACTGGCCTTTCATGATGGGACGGCGTGCTTGCTGAACCCTTCAGCCATCGAGCCAAAAGACCCTGACAATCGTGTGAGTTATTGGACCAAGCCCAATCCCGGTTCTGGTGCGCCTTCGGGTCGTAGGCCCTCAAGCCCGTCAAGTGGTGCAAGTCGGGGCATGGAGTTCCACAAAGGAGATATGCAAGTAGGCATCCACCAATTCTTGATGAGCCAGAAAGTTCGTGGGTCTATTGGACTGACTGGGCTTTCATATAGGGCCATGTCATCATCTTCGTGGGCGGTTTGGTGGTAGCCGCAGTCATCGCTGTCCTCCATCCGTTTGGTTTGTAGTGGCCTTCCTGATTAGTGCCTTCCACCTGATTCCATCAAGGCCTAAGTCCAGCCCCGCCACCTGTGCTGGTGTCTTCCCGTCGAGGCCCATGTGGGGCCTCAGGAAGTTGTAGTTGATTCTCATCCCGTCCGAAAGCACCTGGGCTGTCTCGTCGTGGTCCATCCCCCTGAATGTCTTTTCTCTGTCCCTGATTGTCCCGTTGATTCGCTCGATGCTCTGGTTGAGTCCTTCATCCCTCTGTCCGACCGACCTTATGTTCTCGACTCTTGGGCCGTAGTTCGTATAGAACTCCTTGATGAACGCCTCGTTGTAGGACTGGAGGCCGTCATGCACCTCCGCAAGGGGCCTCTTCTCCATCAGCTTCTTCGCGTCTTGGAACACGGCCCTCGCATCCTTGACTTCTCGCCTCTGGGAAACCCTCGTCGCCAGCAGGAACCTCGTGTCGTGGTCTGACATATTCCATGATCACGAACCTATCAATTCAAATCGGACGGACTGGGGCACGCGATGAAGGAATCCCTGATACGGTGGACGGGCTGAGGGGGCTCGCAAAGTCTGTCAGGTCTGGTACGTTCCACTGCGACGGGAGGGCGCCGAAGAGGTCGCTCGACTGGTCGTCCTACAACGAGACCCGATTAGGAGGTTCGTCGACCGCGCCTCCGCCCGCGTCCCCGAGAGCCGAGGGAGACCTCCCTCCCAGCCAGGGACGTCGCGAAGGCGCTCCTGCTCCAGAAAAGAAGACCCGTTTGAGCTCTTTCTTCGTAGTTCCTCAAGTCGAGCACCTTCGAGAGGAGCATTTTCTCCCCTGTCGTCGAGCCACGTGGTTTTACGACCGTGTCCTCCTATGGATGTGTTTTTTCCGAGGACGACTATCCATTTCAGAGGTTGGCCGTGGCAGTGACCCTTTACGCAGGGATGGCCCGGAGAATAAGAGGACGAGAAGCAACGCTAATTCCTTGTCCTTCAAGTTGCGACCAGGGGGACAACGGTCTTGATAATTAACTATCGCATGAGTCAGGGTAGCTCCAAGATTTCGGTGTAAGTATAGGAAAGGCTGCTCCGCCTGCTCCCCCTGCTCCCGGTCAGGCCGGCTTGGAGCAACCGGAGCAACCGGAGCAGGGCTCTGGTAATATAGTGGCCCCAAATGAGCCGCGCTCCTCTTCGGAGGAAGGAGGGTCCTTGGGCATCACGAGGGTGCCCCAAAGCGTCCACCAAGGAGATCGTCTGCTCCGTCAAGGGCTGCGGGATTCTGCCAGGTCGGACGTACTGGGTTCTCGGAGACATATTCGCTTTTATTATGCATGAGCGACATAACTGACGAACGAACTCAGGGGGCGCCTCTACAGCGGACGCCGACGAAATTCACGACGCTTCGGACTACCGCTGAGGTCCGCGACCGGCTCAGGACTCTGAAGAAGGAGCTCGGATTCAGTACCTACACGGCGCTGTTCAACTACACTGTCCTGGAGATCACCAGGGAAGGCGCCGTCCCTCCCGCTTCTTATGACCAAATCTTTGAGAAGCTCGGGTCTCGCCCGTGCATAATCACCGGACGGTCCGGCGCAGGCAAGTCCACCTGCGTGAAGAGCCTGCTATCGCAGTTCGCAGGCAACGTGTTTCTCCTGGACGTCGCGGGCGAGTACACCGAGTTCAAGGACGTCGACCTTGGGAAGTTCTTCTCGATCGGTTGGGGCAAGGAGGACCAGAAGGTCAGGTTCATACCGAACCCGAACGTCGAGATCTCAAAGGCCGAGGCCTCGACCGTCTTCTCTCACCTGAACTTCATCAAGAACTCGGGGGCGCTGAAGAACTGGTGCCTGGTGATCGAGGAGGGACATCGTTTCGGCACTGACCCGAACCTGCGGGCGCTCCTGATCGAGGCTAGAAAGTTCGTAAGGAAACTAATCCTGGTCACGACGGACTGGCGCCAGTTCGGGGACATCGCGCAGGCGTTCAAGCCCGCTCCTTGGGAGCCTAGGAACGCTGTTTTAACGGGTGAAGAACAATGAGCGCTCGCGAGAGCCCTCAGCCACTGCTACGTGAAGCTCGAGGTCGCATAGCCTCAACCCGGTCGAAGTATCGCCGCGCGGCGATCTACAATCTCTGCATTGCGAGGAGATACTCGAGCCGTACCTCCCGCTTCTGGGCGCGCTGGGGAGGCGCGCGGCCTGAGGTGGATGGCTGATGAGCGACGAGCCTTCTGATGAGGAGCTCGAGAACGCGGAGGACGACCAGGACTACGTCGACGACCTTGCCGCCGAAGGTGGTTTCTTCGCCCGGTGGGCTGAGACCCTCATCATAGCAGCCGCCCTCGCGATCATCGCCCTGGTGATGCTGGGAGTGATACGAAATTGACCTTCTCGCCGCCGAAGGAGGAGCCGACTAGCGACCACGCGGAAAGGGCGAAGCGGGGCTACGAACTGGACGATGGCGATGAAATCGCCGTGGATGAGGAAGAGGGACATCGGGGGAACGAATCATGGTGAGGTTGCTAGCAAGGTGGAGAGAGCGGTTCGACCATTGGCTAGCGGGAATCGGGGGCAAGCATAGGCGGCTCAAACTCGCGCTGCTTCTGGCCCTCGACGCTGCCGCCATGTTCTTCGTCCTAGTCCTGTTGGCTGCGTGGATAGCCGCAGGGGTCGCGTTGCTTTGAAGGCGCTGAACGCTCTGTCGGTGCTCCTCGTCGGTGCGTTTTGCCTTCTATTATGCAGCCCATCCGCTGCCCACGCTGTGCCATCGACGAACGGCGGAGGTGGCCTCCCCTCCCCCCTTCCCACATGTGCCGAGGTGGGTTACTTCTCGGAAACCAGCAGCGGCGTGGTTCATACATCGGACATTGGAGCAGAGATAACCGTACACGGTGTAACGCTCTTCGTTCCCTGGATTCCTTTCATCCCTTGCGCAGAGGCTGGCAACGTCCCCTACATTCAGCCTATCGCACTGACTAACGCGTCCTCCATCTTCCCCAAAGCACCGAATATCGGTGTGACCTGCATAGTCACGATTTCCTGCGCGATTGGCAAGGTCCTTCAATACGTGGGGGGCATCGTCACGAAAATTCCGACCTACCTTTTCGAAACGCTGGAACACTACTTCGACAAGACCTTCAACTTCATCCTGTCCCTAATCAACGGGTTCCTGGGAGACGTATGGAACGCCTCAACGGGCGTGCTCAACGCGATTTTCCTGGGAATCGACGTTCCTATCGCGCTGTTCGACGGGTTCTCAAAGGCGACGGGGGAGGCCCTACTGGGGCTTCTGTTCTGGGTTCCTGAGCCGTTCAGCATATTCGTCACGCCATTGATTTGGGCGGTGGTCTTCATCGTCTTCGTCGGTCTGATTTGGCTGGGGTGGTGGCTCTTCAACGAAGCAAAGTCCGGGATTGAACTCGGGGCGGAGGTCGCCGCCTAGTGACGGGTGACATTGTCGAAGTGGGCCGCCTCCGCGGGATAGTCGCCCGGGTCATCGATGAAGAGTCTATCGGCCACTGCAGGAAGAAGATTGAGGAGTACTTACCTGAGACCCTCACCGAGGAGGAGATCCAGGAGTGGGTAAAGGATATCCTAGAGGGCCAGTTCAAGAATCAGCCTGATGCACCTGGAGCCGACGAGCTGAGAGAAGCGATCATTTTGGGCGCGAAAGGGGACCAAGAGAACGTCAAGGAGTACGAACGCAGAGTTCGTATGTTGGAAGCATCGAAAACGTCTTCGACTGTCACAGTGAGGGGGAACGAGCTTCCCTGGAAGAAGGCCGTCGAGTTGTTCAGAGGAATGCCCGAGCGAGAATTGATGTCGTTCGTGCATAGCGTGGGCGACTGTGTCGAGAATGTTCTCGCGCGGCTAGTGTTGCAGGAGCGCCGCCCAGGGATTGACGAGGAAACGCCGCAAGGTGCAGGACGGGGTGGGAACGAGGAGATCGGAAGGAGGACGGAGATCAAGGCTACAGAGTTCTTGCAGGGCAAGTTGAGGGAGCAGGCAGACGTGATTCGCAGGGGCGGTCAGGGTCAACCCGACCTGGAGGTCATCTTCCGAGCTCCCAAGAGACCGAGGGAGTTCGTCGCCGTCAAGTCGACCAAGGAACTCAGGACGAAGAGGCCGAGCGTCACCTACTCGAACCTCGGCACTTGCCCCGAAGCTACGGAGGCGAGACGTCATGGGCGCCCGTTCTTCTTCCTGCTCGTCGAAGACCGGAACGCGGGAAGGTGGTGCATGCGCCAGGTTCCTGTCGGGACAGAGAGGATGAAGGTGACCGTGGCAGACTTCGGTCGGTTCGAACTCCCCCAGGCGTTCGGAAGATAGTAGTAGCAGGTAGGAGGGTATGCGTGAGGACAGGACACGAGATGCGCGAGCATGCTACGCAAATCTGAACGGGAATCTGGCGCACCCTGACGGACTACGGCCCGCGTAGACGCAAAATCTCAGGGATCCAGGAGGCCTCTCCGCACATGCTCGGGTGGTGGGATGAGGAAATACTGAAACCACGTGCAGAGTAGACGCTTTTACTCTTCGTTGGAGCTTTGCCTCCTCTGCAAGAAGGAGGATTCGATCATCGGCGCGACCGCCCTCGCAATCCCTGTAGGCGAGACTTGTTACGCTAGGCTGCTCGAGGGCGGAGCTTCTTGGGGACATGCTACCACCGTCGAAGAGCTCAAGGACATGCTCGCCCGGCTGCGCTGTCCGAAGCACGGCGTCGACAGCAGCCTTCAGGTCAAGTTGATCTCGGGCAACGCGTACAGATACGCGGCCCACCGGATGGAGGGTAGGGTCGTCAGCTGCTACCTGGGCGTTGGTTAAAACTCATGGGTCGGGCGGGTGCTTCGAGGGTGAAGGGGGGCGGTCTGCCACCTGACTCTTCTGCTTGGTCAGCAGGTAGCTCGACATCGCTCGGCAGATCAAGACGTTGCGAGAGACATCCTCGCTCCGAGCTTGCTCCTCGAGAGCCTTTGCGAGGCGTCTCTCCATCCTAACTGTCACCTTGACCATGTCAGTGTAGAGTCTAGGTCTTCCGATGTGTTCCAAGCTTGCCTACCCTCTCCTAAGTGAGGTCAGAAACGAGGGGTATCCTGGGGAACTTCGGCCGTCTAGATTGGGATATCGAGTGCGTTGTCATCCCACCCGCTGGAATGGTGAGGTTGAACGAGGAAGTCCCTCATCCCCAGGAGCGCGGCGACTTGCGGCGCGGTAGACAGCTCGGTTATGCGTCGCCCTGAGGAATGGATCGCGACGTGCTCTTCTAGACATTCCAATGCCTCTCGGTCTTCCTCCGAGTTGGGTCGATTTGTATTCATCAGGTCGACACGGTAGACGAGCTCGCCGATGATCAGGTCCTTGATTCCCTGCATCAGATAGATTTCGATGTCCATCTCCGCCCGCTCGGCCGAGAAACAGGCGAATTCGTACACGCTCTTCGGCAGTTTGAGGGTGACCGTGACATCTTCCACCGTCAATCACCTCGGACCTTCGTACGCGTACTACCACGCCATGAAGTCAGGTTATCGATTCTTTCCTCGAGCTCCCCCACACGAGACGGCGAAGATTGCAAAATTTTCACGATTCCCGACTCTGGTATTCGGTATTGCCCCGAGGGAAGCTTCACGGCCTCGATCTTCCCCTGCTTGATCCACTTCCACAGGGCCTGTCTGCTCACGTTCAGCAGCACGGCCGCCTCCCGGATTTTTAGTAGCCTTCCTTGGTTGGTTGACATGCGATAGGTAAAAGCGACATTTGATAACGGATTAGGGGCGGAAACCGCGTAGAGCCCGAGCAACTATTGGTTATATATCATCTATAACCATTAATATCGGCACAATTCTTTCTGGATGTCGCGATGGCAGAGATGCTCCGGGCCCCGAAGGGGCTTGATGGAGTCGCAGTTGCGGACACCGGCATAGCAAAAAGCGACGCCGACGGGACGCTCATCTACCGGGGCTACACGATAAGGGACCTCTTCGAGATGTCCACCTTCGAGGAGTCGACCTACCTCATACTCTACGGCAAGCTGCCATCCAGGGGGGAGCTCGAGGAGTTCGCGGCCAAGCTCCGGAGGTACTCTCTCGTCCCTCACAACGTCTACGAGCTCGTGCGGGCCATACCACACGAGGCCCACCAGATGGACGTCCTGCGCACCGCGGTCTCCGGCCTGGGGGCCACCGAGGGAGGGATCTCCTCAGAAGAGCAGAAGCTCTCAATAATAGCGCAGATGCCCACGCTGGTGGCCAACTGCTACAGGCTCAACCGGGGGATGGAGATAGCAGAGCCCGACCCGTCGCTGAGCCTCTCGGCCAACTACCTCTACATGCTAACGGGGAGGCGTCCAGACGCCTTCGAGTCGTGGGCCTTCGAGCGCATGCTCATCCTCTATCTCGAGCACGACCTCAACGCGTCGGCCTTCACGGTGAGGGTCGTGGCATCGACCCTCGCGGACGTCTACTCCGCCTGCACCGCAGGGCTCGCGGCTCTGAAGGGGCCGCTCCACGGCGGGGCGAACGAGGCCGCCATGCAGATGCTCCTCGCGATAGGCAGCGCCGACAGGGCCAGAGCATACGTGCAGGAAACCCTCGCCAGGCGAGAGAAGATCATGGGGTTTGGCCACCGGGTCTACAAGACGGTCGACCCTCGCTCCCAGCTTGCAAAGCGGCTCCTGAGGGAGCTCCTCGAGAAGGAGGGCAAGGGGCTCGATACGTACAGGCTCTGCGAGGCCGTCGAGAACGCGGTCTGGGAGTTCAAGAAGCTGCCTTCCAACGTAGACTTCTACGCCGCCCCCCTCTTCGCGACGCTGGGGATCCCGATCCAGACGTTCACGCCCATCTTCGCCTCGAGCAGGGTCGTCGGTTGGGTCGCCCACTATGACGAGCAGCTGGTCGACAACAGGATATACAGGCCGGACGCGATCTACAAGGGCGAGAAGGGGCTGAAGTACGTCCCCTTGGACGAGCGGTAGCACCCGTCAGGGCGCCACGACGCACGCCGCGAGGAGCTGCCCCAGCGAGCCCTTCGCCTCCACCTCCATCACGAGCCTCCTCGCCCTCTCTGACCGGGTGCCCGAGAGGACGCTGCCCGTCAGGAGGGCGAACTTGCTCTCGATCTCCTCCTGCGTCATCGGGTTCTTGGGGTGTCCCCTCGGGACGTCCACCTGCTTGGAGATGATCCTGCCGTCGTCGAGCTTGACCGTTATCCTGTTTGCCATGCTCCCCGGGTACTCAGCGGAGAGCGCCTTGTCCTCCTTCACGATCACCCTCTTCATGAACTCCCTGGTGGCGGGGTCGCTGAGCTTCGGTCGCGAGAACGTCTCGCGGTCTATCTTGCCCTCCAGGATGGCCATGGTGACGATGTAGGGCAGGCTGTGGTCTGCCGTCTCCCTGGTCTCGGGGGCCCACTTCTCCCTCTCCCTCCCGAGGATCGCGTACGCTGCCTCGTGGGTCTCCACCCCGACCATCGAGATCCTCTTGGGGTCGGCCACTGCCTCCCTGAGCTCAAGGGCCGCCCAGACCGCGGTCTGGGCGTGGTACTCGGCTGGGTAGAACTTGACGAAGGTGTCCTCGAGCCTGAACCTCCGCCCCCTCCCGCCGAAGGCCTTCACGTCGAGGGAGAACCGCCCGGATACCTGGTTGAAGAACCCCATGTCGCCTTCGAAGACAGGGGACGGGCCGGTCATCCCCTCCCTCGCGAGGAGGGCAGAGAAGACCGCGTTGCGGGACGCGTTGGCGAAAGAGAACCCCTTCCACATCGAGAGCTCCCCCGCCCTCACCTGCCTCATCGCTAGATGCGAGTTGAGCGATATGTTGACCGCCTGCGCGAGCTGCTCCTTTGAGAGCCCCATGAGCTTCCCCGAAGCGAGCGCCGCGGATACCAGCCCGTAGCAGACGTGGTCCCATCCCCGGTGGCGGATGTCCGCGGCGTCGCACAGCCTGCACTGGAGCTCGTAGGCCAGGACGATCGCCACCAAGAGGTCCTTCCCGGACCTCCCCTCGGCCTCGGCGACGGCCATGCAGGCCGGGATGTTGTCGCTGGGGTGGCCGGGCTCCCTCGAGAGGTACGTGTCGTTGAAGTCGAGGTACCTGACCATCCCTCCATTCACGAACGCGGCCATGTCTACGGTGGTCTTCCTCCGCGTCCCGAGGATGGTCGCCGAGCCCCCCCGACAGGACTTCTCGGCGAGCGCGCGCGCCGCCGCGACCGGGGCCTCCCGGTACGCGCCGATGGCGCACCCGATCGAGTCCAGGATGCGGAGCTTGGCCTGTGCGATCACGGCGTCGCTCAGGTCGTCGTAGGCGAGCGAATGGGCGTACTCTGCTAGCCGTTCGGAAAGGTACACGGGCACTCGTCCTATCGCGCTGGATATGTCCGTTGCTCCCTGCGCGGCCGTGCGGCCCCCCTCGCATCCCTGCGGGCGTCACCGCCCAGGAGCTCGGCCGCCGCCTCGTCAGCGGTGAGGGCGTGCCGGGAGACCTCCAGGGCCAGCTCGTCAAGGCGCGACTCCGCCCTCCTCTCCAGGTCGCCCACCACACCCCTCCTCGCGAGCTCGATTATCATCCCCCGGATGCTCCTCAGCCTGATCCTGTCGCCCTCCTCCGACGGAGACGAGAGGAACTTGGATCTCACCCGGTCGAGCGCGCGCGCGACCTCTTCTATCCCGTCTCGCTTCGCCGCCGAGGCCTTGAGGACGGAGGGGCTCCGCCCCCTGATCCCCCTGACCATCGCGAGCAGGTCAACCACCATGTCGTCCGCCCCCGGGAGGTCGGACTTGTTGACCACGTAGACGTCCCCTATCTCCATCAGGCCCGCCTTGGACGCCTGGACGTCGTCCCCCAGGCCTGGCATGAGCACGACCACCACGGCGTGGGCGACCCTCACCACGTCTGTGTCAGACTGGCCTATCCCGACCGTCTCGACCATTATGATGTCCGTCCCCGAAGCGTCGAGGAGCTGGATCACGTCGGCCACCGCCCCGGAGAGCCCTCCGGCCCACCCACGCGAAGCCATGCTCCTGATGTAGACCCCCGCGTCCATCGTGTGGTCGACCATCCTCACCCTGTCGCCCAGGAGCGCCCCCCCTGTCAGCGGGCTCGTGGGGTCTATCGCGACGACCCCCACCTTAAGGCCCCTGGACCTGTAGACGTCGGTCAGCCTGTCCACGAGGCTGCTCTTCCCCGCCCCTGGCGGCCCGGTCACGCCTATCACGAAGGCGCGCCCGACCCGAGGGCCGATGGCCTTCATGAGCCGGGCGGACCCCGTCGCCTCGTTCTCCACCAGGGTGATCGCCCTTGCCAGCGCCCTCCTGTCCCCCCTGGCAAGGCGGGCTGCGAGGTCTTCGACTTCCAAGCTGTCTCCTTGGGTGCCGTCCCGCCCCTCTCTTGAGATAAACCTACGCTCACGAGGCCTGCGCGTGGCTCCGGCCAAAGGATATCACGACCGGCAGGGCCGCCCTCCGGGCTTGGCCGAGTTCGCCTGGAAGGTCAGAAAGGGCTCCGGCGTGCGTCGCTTCTCCGACGGGCTGGTGATCCAGGGCAGGCGCGAGGGGGCACTCGACCTCTGGATCTGCAGACTCGGCGAGGGGAAGCCGCCGCCCCGGGAGCTGTCCTCGCTCGTGCCCTTGGTCGCGGCATGCGTATCGGAGGGCATAAGGCGCGACACGGGCGTCGTCAGCTGGCTCCACTGGCCAAACCTGGTCACCGTCGGCGGTCGCGTCGTGGGGATGGCCTCGGTCTCCTCGCGGGAGGCGCCGGGTCGGGACGCGGGCATGGTATTCGCCGTCTCTGTGGACTGCTTCTCGGGCGTCCCTCTCGGCTTCCCGCCCGGCCTCCCGAAGACCTCTATCCGAGGCGAGCTCGGAGTGGAGGTCGACCTCGGCCTCCTGCGAGAGAAGATCCTCCACGCAGTGGATTGGTACTATGCGGAGTGGGCTGCCGGTCGGCGGAGCAAGATGGTCGCCAGGATCGTCCCGACGATCTCCTGGATGGGGAGCGAGGTCGAGGCCAGGGTGGTCGGGGGAGGCGTCTTGAGGGGTAGGGCGGCATGCCTGGACGACGACGGCTCGCTCGTCCTGGAGGTCCCCCGCCTGCGGGGGCTCGAGACCACGACCCTCGGCCCGGGGGACGTCGAGCTGGTCTTGCAGTATGGAGAACGACCCGCGCGCCGGGGCGCACACTTTTATCAGTAACCGGGGGAACGCCCCGAGAAGATGCTCTCCAGCGCCAAGGACGTGTACTGGGGCAAGAAATCAAAGGAGGTCTCGACGAGGAGGAAGAAGACCGCCTCTGTCTTCGACAGGAGGGCGCTCAAGGACATGAAGGCGGGCTACGAGCGCTGGCTGAAGGAGGTCTACTCGCCCTGGGTCGAGACCGCTCCCGAGCTCAAGGCTCACTTCGAGACAGCCTCAGGCGTGCCGCTCCAGCCTGTCTACACGCCGAGCGACATCGCGTCCATCGCCCAGTCGGAGCTCGCGCTCCCGGGGGTCTTTCCGTACACGCGGGGCGTCTACCCTTCGATGTACCGCGGAAGGCAGTGGACGATGAGGATGTTCTCGGGCTTCGGGACCCCTGAGGACACCAACAAGAGGCTCAAGCTCCTCCTGGAGCACGGCGAGACTGGGCTCAGCGTTGCCTTCGACATGCCCACTCTCTACGGCTACGACGCGGACTCCGAAAAGGCCCACGGGGAGGTAGGGCGCTGCGGGGTGAACGTCTCGTCCCTCCGCGACATGGAGGCCATCTTCGACGGGATACCGCTCGACAAGGTGAGCACCTCGATGACGATCAACGCTCCCGCCGCCGTCCTGACCGCGATGTACGCGGGGGTTGCGAAGGAGAAGGGACTCCGGCTCGAGTCCCTAAGGGGGACCGTCCAGGCAGACATGCTCAAGGAGTACATCGCCCAGAAGGAGTGGGTGTACCCTCCGGAGGCTCACCTGAGGATCGTCAGGGACATGATGCTCTACTGCACCAAGCACATGCCCCAGTGGAACTACGTGAGCATCAGCGGCTACCACATACGTGAAGCCGGCTCCAGCGCGGTCCAGGAGCTCGCCTTCACCCTCGCGGACGGCTTCGGGTACGTCGAGCTCGGGGTCGAGGCCGGGCTGGATGTCGACGACTTCGCGCCGAGGCTGAGCTTCTTCTTCAACTCCACGATGGACTTCTTCGAGGAGATCGCAAAGTTCCGCGCGGCGAGGAGGATATGGGCGACCGTCCTCAGGGAGAGATACGGGGCGAAGAAGGCGAGGAGCCTCCTGCTGAGGTTCCACACCCAGACCTCCGGCGCGTCTCTGACCTGGCAGCAGCCCTACAACAACGTGGTGAGGACCGCCCTTGAGGCCATGGCGGCCGTCCTCGGCGGTACCCAGTCGCTCCACACCAACTCCTACGACGAGGCCATGGCCCTGCCAACGGAGCACGCGGTGCAGGTCGCGCTCAGGACGCAGCAGATAATCGCCGAGGAGACCGGCGCGACCGCCGTGATGGACCCGCTGGGCGGGTCGTACTACGTAGAGTGGCTCACCGACGAGCTGGAGGCCCAAGCGTACAGGTACTTCGACAGGATCGAGCGTGCGGGGGGCATACTCAGCGCGATAAAGTCGGGCTTCCTCCAGCGCGAGATAGCCGAGAACGCGTACCGCCTCTCGAAGCGCGTCGAGAGCGGGGAGGACGTGGTCGTGGGGGTGAACAAGTACACCGCGAAGGAGGGGTCGCCCATAACCACCCTGAAGATAGACTTCAAGGCCCAGAAGAGGCAGGTCGAGAGGGTCCGGAAGGTGAGGGCCGAGAGGGACGCTGCGAAGGTCAGGTCCGCGCTCAACAGGCTCACGAGGGCGTACGACGACCCTGACGCGAACTCGATGTACCCTCTCATGGACGCCGTCTCCGCCTACGCGACCCTGGGCGAGATAGTCAGCGCGGGCAGGGCGGTCTTCGGCACCTACAAGGAGCCGCAGATCCTCTGACTGACGGGCTCGCCCTCTCCACAGAACACTTTTTCTAGCAGACGCGCCCCGTCGTCGCAATGCGGCAGCGCTCCGCCCAAGAGAAGCGGAAGATCAGGGTCCTGGTCGCGAAGCCGGGGCTCGACGGGCACGACAGGGGGGTCCTCGTCCTGGCCAGGGCCTTCAGGGACGCGGGTATGGAGGTGATCTACATCGGCCTGCTACCGACCCCGGAGGAGGTCGCCCGGATGGCGGTGGACGAGGACGTGGACGTCGTCGCCCTCTCGCTCCTCAACGGGGCCCACATGACAGCCTTCCCCCAGGTCAAAAGACTCCTCGACAAGTACGGCGGGAAGGACATCATAGTGACGGGAGGGGGGATCATCCCGGACGAGGACAAGCCCAGGCTCCTCAAGCTCGGCATCTCCGGCCTCTACGGCCCGGGCACCTCGCTGGAGGAGATAGTCGGGCACATCAGGGAGCGCGTCCGCAAGGAACGCTGGGCAGAGTAGAGGGCCGAGCCAGAGCAAGGGCCTAGTCGAGCAGGTGGGCGCGATCGCGTTCTCGAATCCTCGAGGCGGCCTAGGCAGGGGCGCGGTCGCCGTCGCGTTGATACTCCTTATCGCCTCCGCATCCGTAGGCATCTACTACCTCTTCCAGAAAGGCCAAGGCACAGGGGGGGCGCACCCCTCCGGGTCCAGCTGCGTTGACCCCCTGGGAGGGGCGACCTTGACCGAGACTCCCCAGGGGGCGGTCGCCAGCTACCCTGCGGGGGACGTCGTGAGGACGCAGCTCGCCCCTCCCACCACGATAGGCGGAGTGACCGAGTACCAGCTGCCGACCCCGATAAGGGCGCCCAACGCTCCGGCGGTCGCCCCCGACGGGTCTGTGTGGTTCGCCGAGACCTCCGTCGCCGGGCTGGCGCACTTCTACCCTGCCAACCGCACGCTCGTCGAGTACCCCTGGCCTTACGACTATCCCGCTCCCCCCGCCCCTGGAGGGCTCTGCGGCCCGAAGACCAGCGTCTGGAGCGTGGTCCTGTGGAACGGCGAGGTATGGGCCACCGACTCGGGCGGGAACCAGCTGGTTGCCCTCGACCCTTCGACGGGGATGTACACCTCGGTCAAGGTCCCGACCAACGGCTCCTTCCCGTACACCCTCACCCCTGGCCCGGGAGACACCCTGTGGTTCACCGAGCTCTTCGCTGGGAAGATAGGCGAGCTCAGCCAGAACGGGACGATCCGCGAGTTCCCCGTCCCCGGAGGGACGAGCGCCTACCCGTCACAGATAGTCTTCGCGAACTCGACCTCGGGGTACTTCTCGACGGTTGGAGACCTCGAGCCTCAGGGCGGCGGGGTGTACTCGTTCAACGTCGGCCACTACTCGCCGCAGCTCCTCGGAGGACAGCACCTGGTGGACCCGACGAGCCTCTCGCTCGGGTCGGGGGCGCTCTGGGTCGCCCTCCACGGGACCTCGAGCGTGGCCTTCTACAACTTCACGACCGACGCGTGGTCCTACTTCCCTACCACGTCGGTCTTCTGGTACGGGAGCCCCGTGACGACGCTCCCCTATTTCGTGAGCGCGAGCGGGGCCAGCGTGTGGACGAACGAGCACTATGGGAACAGGATGGCCAGGATCACCCCCGCCAACGGCTCGCTCGTGGAGTACTCGGAGTCGAGCCTTCCCACCAACGCGAACACCATCGGGAACGCCCTCACGTTCGCCGTGGGAGGGGGGAGGGCATGGTTCGTGGAGCAGACCGGGAACGTCCTGGGCTACGCAGACTCGGCCTACTCGCCGGGGTTCTACACGAGCGTGTCCGGGAACACGACGCTCGTCGTCCACCGTGGCGCGGGCGCCACCGTCGACCTCGTCGTCCATGACACCGGCCACCGGGGGCCCCTGAGGCTCACATTCTCGGACTCGGAGTCGTACTTGTCGACCCCCGAGAACCTGACGTTCGGCGTCCCCTCGAGCTCGGTCTCCCCCGCCCTCGGGGGGGAGGCGACCGTGCCTGTAACCGTCTCCGCCCTCCAATCGCTCAAGCCAGGCGAGTACTACGCGATCCTCACGGCGACCGACGGGCTGACCTTCGAGTCGTCCTTCATCAGGATAGTCGTACCCGCCTAGATCAGACGCCCCCTCCCTCCGCACAACGCGTATAACGCCCCCTCGTCCGGTCCCCCCAGCTTGGCTTACAGCGGCCCCCCCGTCGGCGAGGAGACCCCCCCGCGAGTCTCGTTCGGGCCCCGGGCGGTCTGGCTCCTGATAGCGCTCTTCGCCGTCTTGGTCGCCCTCTTCGCGGCGTGGACGTACCTCCAGTGGTCGATCGCCCAGCACGTCTTCTCGACAAAGTCTGACCTCAGCTGGTTCGGGATAACCTTCTACCACGGGTACACCTTCCTGGTCGGGGGTATCCTCGCCCTCCTCGTGGTCAACCCGCGCCCCGGCAAGAGCGACCTGAGCGGGCTGTTCACCCTGATGACCAGGAGGACCGCCCAGTACGGGGACGAGATACAGCGCCCGCTCGCGACCTTGAGGCCGGGCGCCTGGGTGTGGGGGATGTGGCAGTTCGTGAAGTGGGTCCTCGTCTTCGGGTTCTTCGTCTTCAACGACAGCTTCCCGACGCTCGGGCCGATAATGAACTCCGTAGCCATGCTCTCCCAGGGGATCGGGACCTGGGCGGACATCCCACGGCTCCTCGCCCTCCCCTTCCTCCCCGCTTCCGGCGACCAGCTGATCTCCCTGATGCCCACCATGGAGGTGCAGTTCAACCTCGTCTATTACTTCGTCTCGGCCTTCCTGACGGTCTTCGCGGTCAGGATGATCCTCAGACTGCTCAAGAACCTGACGACAAGGGGCACCCACGTCTGGCTCCGCAACATACTCGCGGTTGCGGTCGCCATAGCCATCGGGGTGGTCCTGAGCGGGCCATACTGGTACATGAACGCAGCCACCCCGTATCTCTACGGCGTCTCGCTCGTCGTCCTTGCGGCGCTCCTCTTCGGCTACTCGTACTTCGGGAAGAGGAGAGACTCGCTCTTCCCAAGCGGCGGCCTCTACAGGGGGATCGCGATCGTCCTGATCGCCCTCCTGGTGATCCAGTCAGGCGCGCTGGCGTTCCTGTACTTCAACTGGAACAACAACTACGTCCCATACCAGTTCGACCCCGGGATACAGAAGCAGATCACGGTCACCAGGTGGGCTGCGGGGATACAGAACATCGTCGACGGAAGCGTGACGAGCCTGCCGACGAGCAACTCCTCGACCATCCTCGATGTCGTGAGGCAGTGGGACCAGACCGCCGCGACCGTGACCAACACCAAGGCCATCGGGGCCTACAACTGGATGGCCCTGGGGAGCTCGGAGATAGTCTTCCTGAACGGGACGGAGTACTGGGTCTCCCCCACGACCCCCGCGTACCCGGCCACCGACTGGATCAGCGAGCACCTGATCTACACCCACGCCGCCAAGATCCTGGCCATCAACACGTACAACGGCTCTGAGGTTCCCGTGACAAGCGCCTACGGGGTGCCCGCCGCCCCGCCGATCTACTACGGAGAGGGGCCGGGTTTCCTCAACGACGTGTACGTCCACGTCCCCGGATACGACGAGATAGGGAACGCCTCATACGCCGGGGCGCCCGACTACACGCTCTCGGGCTGGCAGAAGGCGATGTGGATGTTGTTCGCGGAGGGGCAGGTAGGCTTCGCCTTCTCTGGCACCAACATGCAGATGCTCTGGAACAGGAACGTCTTCGACAGGGTCCAGAGCGTGCTGATCCCCGGGCTGGTCGAGGACCCGGCGGCCTACCTGGTCTCGGACGGCACCAACATCTACTACTGCGTCCAGGTCTACATCGACTACCCCCTCCAGTCGGGCTTCGCGGCCAGCCCCTACCTGAGGTTCTTCGGGGTGGCGCTTGTGAACGTCGCGAACGGTGGGATGCAGTTCTACAACGTCTCGAACCTCGTGGGCACCAACTCCTCGGACTTCGTCTCCAGCTTCTACTCGAACTACTACTCCGCGTGGCAACCCCCGCCCGCCTGGCTGGTCCCTCAGCTTAGGTACCCGGAGCAGCTCCTGGGGACCCAGACCGTCCCCGGCCAGCTCGACGTCGACTTCCAGTACCACGTGAGCAACCCGTTCATATGGCGCTCCGGCTCCCAGTTCTACCAGCGGCCGACCACCACCTCCAACGGCACAGTCCAGCCGGTCGGGGTCCAGTACATCCCGTGGGCGGTGGGGAACAAGACCTACTTCGCGGCGACCCAGCTCGTCCACTACCAAAACGCCGCGAGCCAGAACCTCGCTGGCATGTACATCGCCTACGGCGGGGACCGCCTAGGGCAGATCTACCTGTACCAGAATCCTTCGAACTCGACCACGATAATCGGGCCCTCCGCGGCAGAGAACGCGCTGACCACCAACCAGCAGGTGAGGACCGAGCTGACCCTCCTCCCCAACAACAGGTTCGGGTCGTACCTGTTGTACTCGGTGGGAGGAGTGCTCACGTATTTCGTAGCGGTCTACACGAACCCTGGGGCTTCGGGCGTGGTCACCCAGCTGCCCTTCATGACCGCGATAAGCCCTACCACCGACCTCGTGGGTATAGGGCCCAACGCCACGGCCGCCTACCAGAACCTCCTCGCGGCGGAGGCTGGGGCGGCCTCCTCCGGGCAGGGCAACGGGATCCCCGGGTTGAACACCACAACGACCACGTCCTCAACCACCTCCTCGACCACCACTACGTCCAGGGTCACGATAGCATCCAGCACCTCGCAGCAGCTCCTGGCCGGGATATCCGGGCTGGCCCAGTCCTCAGGACTCTCGGTGGTCAGCGCGACCACCGTCAGCCCCAACGTCTTCATCAACACCGCGACGGTCTCGCTATCCAAGGTGGGCGTCAGCGGCGCGCTCTCCCAGGTCGGGACCCTGATCGAGGAGTACGGCCCTGGGAGCGCGGGCAGCTCGGTCTACGTGTGGACCGACACGAGCGGGGCCATGAACGTGGGTCTCTTCCAGCTCAAGGGCGGCGTCACCGACCTCTACTACGTCAGCATCGAGCCGTAGCCCGGGCTCACCGGCGCGCTATCACTAGGACAGCGGCCGCAAGTATCACGGCGAGCGCTATCACCACCAGCCTGAGGTTCCCGTTCCTCTCCCAGATCACCATGGTGGCGTTGATCTGGCTGAAGGGGTTCCGCGAAGTGAGCATCATCACGAGCTGCAGCGCCTCCTCGTACACGAACTTGCCGCCGTCCACGGTCACCAGCCCGTCCTTCGAGAGCGAGAACGAGTGCCCCCTGACCGCAAGCGGCAGCCTGGAGCCCGTCCTGAACCATGTCCGAAAGTCCTCCTGGCTCAAGGGCAGGGCTCCATCTCCGCCGTCGCCCAAAAAAGGTTTCCTCGCATCGAGAGGCGCCCCGTGATTCAGGCTCCTTCTTGCGGGGATTCTGTAGAGATTATGGAAGAATCTGGGAAATCCACTATATAGTGAGAAGGGCGCTTTGGTAATCTAGGTCTCAAAGCATGGAAATCTCGAACACTCGGGTGAATGAGTGATGGCACACCATCCAAAGGCTCAGAGACAGCAGACGCAGGAGAGGTGCACGATATGCGCACTGTTCCAGAGCATGGGGCGGGGACAGTATCGCTCCTCCTACGACCGAGAGATGTACCTCCACCACCTGCAGATGGCACACGGCGTGAGGTTCTCCGACGACCGGGGGCCTGCCGACCCGCCCAAGGGAGACGTGCTGAAGGAATGACGCGGGGCCTGGCAAGGCAGGGGCTGGACATCCCACCATGGGAGCCGTCCAGCCGTTTCTCCGGTGAGACGCTCGGCGCGGTTGCCGAGAGGCAGCCGGTCTGCGACTCTCACCCATCGCGGGGGGCGGTAGACGCGGGCTCGGGGCTGACCAGGAGAGGCGTGGTCTACGAGTACATCAGGAGGCACCCAGGGACGCACGTGCGCGGCATGGCGAACGCCCTCGGGCTCGCCACAGGAGCCCTCCAGTACCACCTGCTCTGGCTCGAAAGGCACGGCTTCGTCAAGACGAAGAGGGTCGGGTTCTACCGGCTGGTCTTCCCTACGCTCGTCTTCGGGG
Organism: archaeon; assembly: GCA_021848045.1. Classification (GTDB taxonomy): domain Archaea; phylum Thermoproteota; class Nitrososphaeria; order Nitrososphaerales; family Gagatemarchaeaceae; genus Gagatemarchaeum. Next base: position 19,181 of record JAJZNC010000006.1, on the reverse strand, counting down.
AGGAGCAGGAGCTCATCCTAGGCGTCCTCTCACAGGAGACCCCTAGGGAGGTGCTTCTGCGCCTCGTCGACGACCCGTCAGCCTCGCAGGGTGAGCTCTCCAGGGGCCTCGGGCTATCTCAGCCGACGATCTCGTGGCACATAGACCGGCTCGTTGAGCTCGGAGTGCTGCGGAAGGCGAAGACCGCCAGGGGGACCATCTGCGAAGTGTCGGTCGACCGGAGCGAGGTCCTGAAGCTCGCGGAGTCCTATCACCCGGAGGCCCTGCGGCGGCTCGCGAGGAGCGTCGAGGATCCCGCCCTACTCGACATGGCTGGGCGTGGGGGGGTCAGGCTTATCTCGCCTGCACTGGTAGAATTGATTGGGAAGCGCTAACCGCGCAGCCCTTCGCCAGGCCGACGAAGCAATAATACCGCTCGCGCCTAGGGATGCCCGCGTAGTCACGTTGGACTCCTTCGAGCGGCTCCTCTGGTGGCTCTTCGCCGGGAGCGCGGGTGCGAGGACTCGGGCGCTGGTGCTCTTCAACCTGAAGGAGCAGCCAAAGAACGCGCAGCAGCTCTCGCAGGCCCTCCATCTTGACTACACAACCGTGAGGCACCACCTTAGGGTCCTCGAGGCGAACAAGATCGTCCTGGCCGAGGGCGACAAGTACGGGCGGGTCTACTTCGTCTCAGAGGTCATGGAGTCGCACTGGTCAGAGCTCGAAGGGATACTGAGGAAGACGGACGGTAAGGGAAGACGGTGAAGGACAACTTGGAAACAAACAACAACACAAGCGGAACAAACCAACCTGCCCCCGAACCGAGAAAGTCGGTGGTAGGAAAGCTATGGGAAGTGATAGTGCTCCTGGTGGGGCTGACGGCGGGGCTGGTCCTCTCGGACCTAGCCACGCTGCCCGTGGAGGAGAGGGGTCCGTTCTTCCCTCCAGACCTGCCGTACTTCAACCCGGACCCGAGCATCCGCCTGCACATCGTGCTCACGACGATGGAGGTCGCGCTCCTTGTCGCGCTCGTGGTGGTCTACCTCAAGGTCTACACCGAGACGAAGGCGAACTTCGCCCTTGGGCTCGTGGCCGTCCTGAGCGCCCTGTTCCTGCGAACCGTCTTCTCCTACCCGCTGACCCTGGGAACGGGATCGGTCATCCTGGTGCCGGGCCTCCTCACCCTCTTCGCCGACGTGCTCACCGTCTGCGCCTACGCGCTCTTCCTCTACCTCAGCCTCGAGTGAGGGGGCAGGGCGGCCGCAGCCTCCACTCGGGTCGGTCGACGCTGGGTGGGGACTCGCAGTTGCGGACGGGTGCTCGCTCGCTAGGGTTGGAGGCGCCCTGGGCGGGACATTCGTCGGTCGGGGGACTCCAACCGATTTCGAACCCGCGTCACCAGCGTGACAGGCTGGCATACTGGGCCAATGTACGGATTAGCCTCTATACGACCAGGGCAGCCGAACGACCCACGATTGTGGTCGATATTAAAAGTAGACGCGGATGTCCCGCCCCTCCTGACACGCCCGCTCCCCCCTTGCCCGCCGGGCCGCTCTCCGCCCGCCGGGTGGTCGGGCCAGAGCCTGAGTAACGGGAACCCTTGGACGCACCTGGTTCGGGTCTGGGGGAGTTGTTCTCTGCCCGTCTGGCGCAACGGCGTCCGTCCTGACCCGGAATGACCTTCGCGTTAACTTTAATTCCTCCCGTCCCCCCTCTTGACCAGAGCCTTGGGTCTGCAGCAGGAGTTGGCGGTGGCATGGACCGTGTGCGTAGTGGCATACTTGGTCACCTGCTACATCCTCGGCAAGTTCTCCTAGCCAAGGACGAGCTCCGTCCGGCCTGATCTCTCAGATCCGGCGCACGGTACTGTTGCATCTCCGGGGTTTTTCGGGTCGCGTTGCATGACGGGTGATGCCGTGGTTCTGTCCAACCTACCGGTGATCTCGGAGTTTGCCCAATGCACGGTAGGAAATGACCCTCAGAAACAGTCTGTATAGTCGCCCGTCAACCACTCGAAGTATCCTCTGTGGGAGAATAGACTTCGCCGACGTAAGAGAGATGGTAGGAAGGAGACACGTAGCCCTCGGAGCTAAGTGCAGGGCATGATGACCAAAGGAAACACTGGAGCGAAGAAAAAGAACGCGGCCAAGACGCCGAGGCATACACCCAAGGCAAGTCGGGCTACCCTCTTCATAGGTTAGAACTCTCGCAGAACAAGTTATAGTTTCTCCTAATCGCCCGCGATGCATCGCGGGAGGGGATCACCCGTAGATTCAGGAGAACCCGGCGCACCGCGGCCAATCCTTAAAATCACCATCGCCGGCGGGCGAAAAGATGCAGCGCTCCAGGTTCCACGCGTTCAACGCCTTCCTGAGGCGCTACTACAAGGTCATCGTGGTCCTGTGGGTGGTCGCCGTCCTGGTCGCCGGGACCCAGATCCCGGTCTTCTTCCGCTCCGTCTCGTACGACGTGACCGGGTCCAACTTCGGAGGGCCCACGAACGCCCAGTCGCAGGTGACCCAGAAGATAATCGACACCCAGTTCCCGTCCCAGGCCAACTCGTCGGGCGACGGGATCATCGTGGTCCTCCAGAACCACGACATGTACTCCGCCGCCGTCCAGTCGGCCGTCCTCGCGCTGAACCGGACGGTCGCGGGCGACCCAGCCCTCGCCAAGAACTTCACCGGGATGAGCAGCCTGTATTCGACCGAGTATTCCTTCCTGGGCTCGCTCCTCCCATCCCTCGTCCAACAGGTCGCGCAGCTCAACCTCTCCGTATCGGCGCAGAGCCAGGCGACCCACCCTCTTACGGCGCAGCAGTCGTGGGACGTGGCTGCCGGGCTCGTCGCGAACGCGACGGCCTCCTCCTTCTCGTCGTCGCCGCTCTTCACCGTCGACGGCGGGCGGCTGGCCGCACTCCTCTCTTCGATGGACGGGGCAGCCACACCTTCCCAGGTGAAGGCCGTCGCGCTGGCCTCCCTCGTCAACCAGACCTACCCGGACTACCCGCTCGTCCTGTCGAGGTCGCTCACGAGCAACTTTGTGAGCCCGGACAACGGGACGATGATCGTCGTCTACAACTTCGCCTCTTCGCCCAGCGTCCCCATGATAACGGCCTTCAGAAACGACATCGCGAACTCCTCCGTCCCCGGGCTGGGGACGTACTACGTGACCGGTGCGGCGGTGCTCACGCAAGACATCTCAAAGGTCTTCGGCCCGGTCATCGGGGTGACCGTCGTCCCGGGCGTCGTCGGGGCGCTAGCGATCGTGGGCGTCATGCTGTTCGCACCCCTGGCCGCCCTCATCCCGGTGGTGATAGGGGGGATCGCGATCGCTGTGGCGCTGCCGACGATATATTACGGCGTGGTGGTCCTCGGACATGGGACCCTCACCTTCCTTACGCCTGCCCTCACGATACTCCTCACGCTGGGCCTCGCCGTCGACTACTCCGTGCTCCAGCTCAGGAGGACGAAGGAGGAGAGGACCAGAGGGAGGAGCACCGAGGAGAGCGTTGCCATCTCTGTGAGGTGGGCCGGGCAGGCCGTCCTTACCGCCGGGATCACGGTCGTCGTGGCGTACATCGTCATGGCCGTGGCCAACGTGCCGCTCTTCAGCGGCGTGGGGACGGCCATCGCCACCGCGGTGGCGATACTCATACTCGCGGCCCTCACCCTGCTCCCGTCGCTGGAGCTCCTCCTCAAGGACTCGCTCTTCTGGCCGGGGCTGAAGCCCGGGATGGTCAAGCGCCCGAAGAAGGCCAGGCTCGAGAGACTGGCAGAGCGCACCCACTCGAGGAGGGCAGCGATAGTCGTGGTGATCGCGGCGGTGGCGATCGGCGCGTTCTTCGTCTCCCAGAGCACGCCTAGCGGCGCGAACATCCTCAAGCTGTTCCCAGATTTCCCGAGCAACCAGGGCCTCACGGTGATAACAGACCAGCTCGGCAGCTCGGCGACCGCACCTACCTCGGTCGTGGTAACGACGCCGACCCCGATCGTCTACGGGAACGGGCAGTTCAACTACACGCTGCTGGAGCAGATCGACCGGGTCAGCTCGGTCGTCGCATCCGTGCCTGGCGTATCCACCACAAGCGGACCGACGAGGCCGTACGGCTCCTCGTTCAACTACACGGGGCTCGCCTCCATGCCCGCCCCCGTGGCGTCTCAGTACCTTGCGGGCATGCGCTCGTACATCGGCCTCAACAACGAGACGGCCTCGATCATAGTCGGCCTCCAGAGCGACGGGCAGAGCCAGGCCGCCGTCAACACCCTCCTGGCCCTCGAGAAGGCGGTCTCCTCACAGCAGCTCCTGAAGGGGGTCGCGGTCCACTACGGCGGGGAGACTCAGTCCACCTACGACAACCAATCGTTCCTCGACGGGATCCTTCCCGAGGTAGTGGCCGTTCTTGGCGTGGCCGTGTACTTCATCCTCCTGATCCAGCTCAGGTCAGTCTTCACGCCCATCCGCCTCATATTCACCATCCTCTGCAGCGTGGCGTTCTCGATGGCCCTCCTGGTCCTTGTCTACTTCTACGCCCAGGGACTCCCCATCTTGGACTTCGCCCCCCTCTTCGTGGTCGTCACGATGCTCGGGGTCGGCATAGACTATGACATCTTCTTCGTCACCAGGATCAGGGAGGAGGTCCTCAACGGGAGCTCTAACAAGGCCGCGATAGTCACCGCGCTCGACAGGGTGTGGGTCACGATCTTCGGTCTGGGGCTTATCCTCGCCACGGTCTTCACCTCGCTGATAGTCACGGGGATAGCGCTCCTCGGCGAGATAGGCTTCGTCGTCGCGGCCGCCGTGATGGTGGACGTCGGGATAGTCATCCTCTTCTTCGTCCCCGCACTCATGGCCATCGCGCAGAGGTTCAACTGGTGGCCCACGAAGGTCTTGGGCGTCGACGCTCCCGCGGGGGAAGAGAAGCCCGTGAGCTAGGCCAGGGGTCACCCGAGGATTTGCATGCAGACGCCGGAGGCTATCATCACCGCTCCCATCACCATCCCGATTATCCCTATCGTCGCATCTGGGTTCGCAGGGAGGCCGGGGGCCATCGGGAGGTTGCTAATCGCGGCGTTCTTCTGGAGATACACGGCAGCCCCGCCCAGCAGGACCACCAGACCTACCAGCATCAGGACGACAGCCGCCGTAGCGACGCCTCTTCTAGCTGGCAACTTCATGAGGGACCCCCGGAGGACGTGTAAGAATAGCTTTTTGCCCGAGCGAAAGTGAAAGGCGAGAAACCTTTAGCAGCCCACGGGGGGTGCTCCCGCCCGGCCAGATGCCTACGTTCAAGGCTAGGGCGCTGATCGCGAAGGGAGACGGCCCTCACTCCTCCAGGAGGACGCGGGACGATGTCGAGCGGATCTTCGTCAAGGTCAACGAGATATGGCTCCAGGCGGGGATACGGTTTGACTGCGTTGTCCTCGACTGGAGGCCAGACCCGGCGACCCTCGAGGAGATAGTGACCGCCGCGTCTGAGCGGAGGGGCGACGCCGACGCCCTCAAGAGCGTGACGGGTGACGACCCTACGGAGGTCACCGCGCTCTATGTCCGTTCCATCGGCGGCTCCAGTGGGAAGGTCTTCCGACCGAAGAGGGCCGTCCTCGTGGTCGACGAGACCAAGGTCTCAGACTCCCGCACGACCGCGCACGAGATCGGGCACCTCTTCGGGCTCGAGCACTGGCTCGCCCACCCTCCGCCGGAACCTCCCGACAGGCCTCCAGGACACCTCATGGCCAGGACCCAGCCCGGCGTGGAGCTGACGCCGCTGGACATCCAGCGGGTGGAGGCGAGCCTCCCCTCGTGCGGGCTCACGCCCACGGGTTAGCCGCTTCCTGCCGCGGGCGACTCGAGGTCGAGGGACTGGAGTCGGGCGCCCACGCGGGCCGGTTTGATGTCGCTCGACGATCGTGCCGGACCCCGCGATGTCCGAGCGGTCGAAGCTCGACGCGGTAAAAATAAAAAAATTCGGGGGCCGAGCGCGCTACCCCTGGACGTTCCCGACCAGGAATATCGCGTACTCGGTCGTCCCGCTCTGGAGATCTAGCGACATGGTCGCGTACTCGCCTGCGAAGCTGCCCCTGGCGGTGGCCCTCACGAGGAAGGCTCCCGAGGCGGCGGCAGCAGACGTGGTGGTGCCCTGGCCTACCAGGTGGTGCGCGTAGGGTCCCGTCTCGGCTGACCCTGACGAGATCGTGTACGTGGTCCCGTTGACGTCGATGCTCCCGGAGGTGACCGACAGGCTGTACCCGCCCGCGAACTTCCCAGTCACTGTGAAGGTCGCCGAGCCGGAAGCGTTGCCGTTCTGAGAGCCGTCTCCGACCACCCTGAAGTGGCCTTGCGTGCTCGCGATGGTGAAGCTCTGCCCTACCGCGAGGGTCGGGACGTAGTGAGGGACCCTTGCCGCGCTCGTGGCTGAAGTGGCTTGCGTGGCTGCGAAGACCGGAGTCAGCGCCCCCGACATCGCCAGGAGCACCGCGACGATCCCGACCGCCGCGCCCATTGTCGCTATCTTTGTTCTTGTTGTCTTCATCTTCGTTTCCTCGTTCTTCCACTGAGCGCTGGAATCTATTTATTGGGAAGGAACGGTCGGTGTCTACGCGGCGTATGTACGCAGGGTACAGTTCGATGAAATCGTTCGAGGGCAGCCGGCCGTAACGTGAGCTTCTTTGGCAGATACGCTACCGATAGTGTCGGTCTTTGACCTCGTCAGCGGGATTATCGCCCTCCTGGTCAGCTACTACGCCTTCAGCGCGAGGAGGCTGATAGCGAGCAGCGTCCTGAGCGCCCTCAGCTTCGGGTTCATGCTCCTCGGGGCAGCCCTCCTGGTGGAGGTCGTCACCAACCTCTCGCTCGGGATCACCGCAGCGGCAGCGTCGACCTCCAGGACCTTCGTCCTGCTCGAGGACCTCGCATACCTCGTCCTTCAGCTGGCCGCCTTCCTCATCATCGCCGGAGGGTACGCGCGGATGGCCTACGGTGGGGCTGGCCTGGCTTCCGGCGTGCTCGCCGCGCTCAAGCCCAGAGCTGCACAGCTCGCGGGCGCCGCCCTGCTCCTCTACTACCTCTTCCTCGGGCTCGAGTTCGCGATCTTGTTGACGCTGGTCTTCATAATCTTCCAGGGGTTCCTCGTCTACACGAGGTCCCGCGACAGGTCTGCGTTCCTGGTGATGCTCGCCTTCGCGCTCATATTCCTGGGGCACGTCGTGGTGCTCCGCTCCATACTCGACATCTCCGGGGTGGAGTACCTCGTCGCAGCCGCGATCCAGTTCCTGGGCTTCCTTTCTCTTCTCGCATTCGTGGTCAGGAGTGGACGCGTTGGTTCAGCCTGAGAAGCCCCGCAGCACGCTCAAGACCTACCTGGACATACTGGTCACGGTCAGGGACGAGGGGCGCGCCAAGCCCACCCGGATCCTCCAGAGGGCCAACCTCGCGTACGACAGGATGGACAGGCACCTGCAGGAGCTCGTGAACAAGCAGCTCCTGGAGGAGAGGCAGGATGGCGACAGCAGGTACTACGTGCTCACCTCGAAGGGCCTCGAGTTCATCGAGAACCTACGGAAGACCGAGGCCTTCGTGAGGGGCTTCGGGATAGCTCTCTGAGCCCCCGACGCCGAGCCCTAGGGCAGTCCCGACCCAGGAACGGCGCACGGGCTCTCCCTGCCTCCTGGGATCGCCATCGGGACTCCCGCGCAAGGGTTTTTTCGGAGGACGCGCACCCCCCACCACCCGTGGGAACCACCCCTCGCCGCGCTCGCCTCGTCTTGCTCTGCGGGATCGCCGGAAGCGGCAAGACCACGATAGCCCTGGCGATGGGCGACCGGCTGGAGAGGTGCGTCCACATCGAGACGGACGTCCTTCGCGGCATGATAGCGAAGCCTCTCTACGCGTCCCACGAGTCGAGGTTCGTCTATCGCGCGGCGATCTCGGTGGCCGAACAAGCCCTCAAGAACAGGTACGACGTCGTCCTCGTCGCGACCTTCCCGAAGGAGGAGTTCAGGCGGGAGGCAATCGCCAGGCTAGGGAGCCTCTGCGAGGAGTGGCTCATCGTCTGGGTCTGGTGCGACCCCGTCCTTGCGTACCACAGGACCTCCCAGAAGAACCCACGCGTCTCGAAGGAGAGCTTCATGAAGCTCTGGCGGACCTTCGACCCTCCGTCGCGCGCGCTCGTCATAGACTCGCGGGGCACCTCGCCCGAGGACGCCGCGCGGAAAATCCTCGGCACTTTCTCGGACCGGGGCGCGGCCCCGCAGAAGGACGAGACCGACGCCTCAGAGTGACTGCCAGGCCCCGCCGCGCCTTCGCTAGCTGAACTCCTTCATCAGGAACGCGACCAGGCCGGTCGCCACGGAGGCCGCGAAGTACCCTCCCATTATCTCGAGGCCCCGGGTATAGCGGGGTTGAAAGTAGTTCTGCCCGGGGTGGCCACGACGCGCGCCGGGTACCCGGCTGGGCTGAGCACGCTGCCGATCATGTCGGAGCCCTAGGTGAGGAAGCGCGCCCCTTCCCTCAGACAGCGGAGACCGAGGATGCCGCACGGCTGCTATGTCTCGTTGCTCGCATACCCTCTGTCCACGAGGAACCTCCTGAACTCCTCCGACTCGGTAACCATGAGGTCGACCGAGCGTAGCAGGACGGCGTAGAAGAACTCCATCGCCTCGTGGCTGCGTTTGCAGTTGGGGCAGACGTTGGTCTCCTTCGTCGGGAGGTACTTTTGCAGCTCTCTCCTCGAGCTGAACGCCTCGTAGACCTCCTTGAACGCCTTCATGATGGGCTGGCCTGTCTCCTCCATGACCTTGTCGAGCGCCCCGCTCATCTTCAGGACCACGTCGAACTCGGGGTCTATCCCATACTTCCCCCACGTCCCCCTCTCGCACACGTACCTCTTCCTCCTCTCCCCGCGGACCTTCTTCTCCCTCGGGTACAGGAAGACGTACTTCAGGCGGTAGAGCTCCTTGAGGGTCGCGTAGACCGCGCTAGCAGGGATGCCATCCCTGCGGATTATGTCCTCGGCGGTGATCCCGCCAGAGCCCGCCTGGCGTATCGAATCCATGATGCGCCACGTGGTCTCCTTCGAGAGGATGTCGGCCTCGAGATACGACTTGACCGGGAAGTGGGTCAGGTACGTCTTGACGCTCTTCGCCTTCGGGCCCTGCAAGGGGGCCCACGTCGGCCGGGTCGCGTATAACCCTTCCCAGGCTCCGGGATTCCGGAAGTCTGGCCTTCCGCAAATTACACCATATTTGGAATTCTTGTATTTCCAGGATTTCCATAATCTACGAACCTAATAATTAAATACGCTCTGGGCCGAAAAGGCCTTCACAGGATCGGAGAGCCGAGACCGACAAGAGCCGAAGACCCGACAGTGATTGACACCGATTCTGCAGCAGGATTTTGAGGGAGGATGGTCGCCGCCGGCGCCTACCCAGCGCTCTACGTCGCTGCGGTTGCCCTGTACCTCTTCGGGGCGGTCGTCCCTTTCATCCTCGGTGAACGGAGGGCGGCGCGCTCGTTCTGGCTGCCTGCCGCGGCCTCGCTCCTGGTCGTCATCACCTCGCTCTCGATGATCTTCTCGGGCTCGGCGTTCCGGCTCTCCTCCCCGGTGGGCGTCCCTGTCCAGGGATTCGGGTTCTCCTTCTACGTCGACGGGGTCTCAGCGTTCTTCATGCTCATCCTCGGGACGGTCGGGTTCGCGGTCTCCGTGTACTCGGTTGGGTACGCCGGTTCGTACTACGGGCGGCACAGCATCCGCCTGCTTGCCTTCCTGTTCGACGCTTTCGTGCTATCCATGCTGCTTGTCATCGCGTCCGACGACGTCTTCTCGTTCCTGGTCTTCTGGGAGCTCATGTCGCTGACGTCGTTCTTCCTCGTGGCCTACGAGGACGACAAGCCCGCGAACGTCGGGGCGGGGATGACGTACCTGACGGTGACTCACATGGGCACGGCGCTGATCACCGCCGCCTTCCTTGTCCTGTACTTCGAGACCGGCAGCCTCTCGTTCGACGCCTTCAGGGCCGCGGCCCAGACGCTGAGCCCCCTGGCGAAGGCCGTCGTCTTCGTGCTCGCCTTCGCAGGCTTCGGGACGAAGGCGGGGCTGGTGCCGATGCACGCCTGGCTCCCGAAGGCTCATCCCTCTGCGCCGAGCAGCGTCTCTGCTCTGATGTCGGGGGCGATGCTCAAGGTCCCCATCTACGGGCTCGCCCTGTTCACCCTGGGTTTTCTCGCCCCCGACGTCCCGGGGGACGCCTGGCTGGGCCTCGCGATGGTGGGCGTCGGGGTCCTCTCGGCACTTGTCGGGGCGCTCTACGCCTCGGTGGACGCCGACCTCAAGCGCTCGCTGGCGTACTCCAGCGTCGAGAACGTAGGGATGATTGTCGTGAGCCTCGGCCTCGCGGCGGTTTTCACGTCCTACGGGCTCACCGCGCTGGCCGCGCTCGCGCTCCTCGCCAGCATGTACCACGCCCTGAACCACGCCGTCTTCAAGAGCCTCCTGTTCATGGCCGCCGGCGCGGTAGTCTCCGCCACGGGGACCTCTGACATGAACCGGATGGGAGGCCTCGCGAAGAGGATGCCGTGGACGTCGGTCCTCTTCCTCGTCGGGTCTATGGCCATCGCCGGCCTCCCGCCTCTTAACGGGTTCGTGAGCGAATGGCTCGCCCTTCAAGCCCTCCTCTCGTCCTACCGTCTGCCCAGCGTGGCCGCGCAGCTCGGAATCGGCTTCGCCAGCGTCGCCTTCGCGCTAGCCATAGGGCTGGCGCTCGCGACCTTCGTGAAGGCGTTCGCCGTGACCTTCCTCGCCAGGGCCAGGTCGCCAGAGTCCGAGGCGGCCGTTGATGCGCCGGGCACCATGCTCGCAGGGATGGGCGTGGCGGCCGCCGCCTGCGTCGCGCTAGGGGCTGTCCCGTTCCTCGCCTCCTCCGCCATCGCCTCGTCGTTCGGGTTCGAGCTGGGGTCTGTGGGCTCTTACTCGCCGTTCGGTCCTCTCGCGGTGGGGTACGTAGCGCAGGGGCTCAGCTCCACGAGCGACCTCTCGATGTCCACCGTCCTGGTTGCAGCTGGGTGCTCGGGCGCCGTGCTGCTGGCGTTCGTTTCGGTCGCGGGTCGCGGGAGGCGCGCGCCCACGCGGCACCAGCCTACGTGGGAGGGAGGCTTCGGAAGCCTCGGGGCAAGGACGGAGCCGACGGCGACGTCGGTGTCCCAGCCGATCCGCACGGCCTTCAAATGGTTCCTGAGGCCGCGGGTGGAGGTGAGGCGCGTCAGCCCCGCGGGGGTGGACCCCGGGGCCAGGCAGTCCGTGAGGGTTACCTCTGAGACCAGGGAGGTCTTCGAGGATTACATCTACGCGCCGGTGGTGCACGGCTCGGTCTGGGTGATCGACAAGGTGAGGCGCCTCCAGACCGGGAAGACCAACTCGTACCTGCTATACATGATGCTGGTCACGGTGCTGCTGCTCGCGCTGGCGGCGCTGCAGCCATGACCTCAGGCGCACCTGCGGAGGTGCTCGTCGGAGGGCTTCAGGCTGCGGCCGCCTTCGCGCTCGCGCCCCTCTTCACGGGGCTGATGTGGAAGGTCAAAGCGAGGACCCAGAAGAGGGTGGGGGCAGGTCTTCTCCAGCCCTACTACGACCTCCTCAAGCTCCTGAGGAAGGAGGAGGTCGTGTCTGTGAGCGCCTCCTGGGTTTTCAGCGCGGCCCCGTGGGTGGTCTGCGCTTCTGTCCTGACGGCCGTCCTCTTCGTCCCCGTCTTCCTGCCCTACAGCCCGCTCTCGGCGGCGGGAGACGTCTTGGTCGTCCTGGGGCTATTCGCCCTCGCCCGCTTCTTCACGATGCTGGCAGGGATCGACGCCGCGAGCGCCTTCGGAGGCGTGGGCGTGGGGAGGGAGATGATGCTCTCGTCGCTCGCCGAGCCCGGGGCATTCCTCACCGTCTTCGTCGTCTCCCTCACACTCGGCGGCACCAATCTCACCTCCATCGTCGAGGCCTCGGCGAGGTCGGGGATGGTAGTGGTCCCTAGCATGATCTTCGGACTCATCGCGTTCTTCCTGATCCTTCTCGCGGAGACCGGGCGGATCCCGTTCGACAACCCCTCCACGCACCTGGAGCTGGCCATGGGCCACGAGGCCATGCTGCTCGAGTATTCCGGGAGGGGGCTCGCGCTCATGGAGTGGGCCCGGTCCACGAAGCAGCTCCTCATGCTGGCGCTCCTGGTGAACATCTTCCTTCCCCTCGGGATGCCAGACTCGAGCGGGGCGGGCGCCTCCGCGCTGCTCGGGGGGGCGGTCGCCGCCTTCGCGAAGATCGGTGCGCTCGCAGCAGGCATCGCCTACCTTGAGACGCGTGTGGCGAAGTGGCGGGTGTTCAGGCTGATCGACCTTCTTGCCCTCGCCGTCGCCAGCGGGATGGTGGGTTTGGTCTTCCACTACCTTTGATGGGGGAGATGTCGAGACGCAACCGCTAGAGCCAGACCTCCTCGGCCTCTCGGCCGTCGCGCTCCTGATCGCCACGTTCGGGGTCGTTCTGAGGAGGAGCCTTGCAGGCTGGGTGAGCGCCTACCGCTACCAATCGCTGGTCCTCGCCGTCGCCGCTGGGGTGGTCGGATACTCGACCGGGCTCCTGGACATCTATGTGGCAGCCGTCCTTACCCTGGTCGTAAAGGTCGTCGTCATCCCTAGGCTCCTCGTGAGGCTCACCAGCGGACTCGAGGGCGGCCTCAAGGTGGAGGCCAACCCATACGTGAGCGTCAGGGCGTCCCTGGTCGCCTCCGCGCTGCTCGTCGCGCTCTCTTACTGGGTGGTCCAGGGTACGCTCGGTCTCCGCGGGCTGGGACATGTCGCGGGCGCCTACCTCCCGGTCTCGGTGTCGCTGTTCTTCATCGGGCTGCTGGTGATGGTGAGCCGGAGGACTGCCCTCAACCAGGTCGTCGGGCTCCTGGTGATCGAGAACGGCCTCTTCCTCTTCACCGTCTCCCTGACCCGCGGGGTCTCCCTGGCGATCGAGGCCGGGATCCTGGCGGACGCCCTCGTCGGCGTTGTGATCGCGGCGTCCCTCTTGGCCAGGATGACCAGGACCTTCGACACCCTCGACATGACGAGCCTCGAGAGGCTAAAGGACGACTGAGAGAGATGGGCGCGCTCCCCTCGGGCTGGGACCTTCTGATGGTCACCGTCCTGTTGACCCCGATCTCGGCGGCAGTCCTGGTCGGGGCGTCGCGGAGGGTGAGGCTGGCAGAGGTGGCCACTGTGGTGTCTGCTGCGCTGGTCGCCATCCAGGCCGCCGGTCTTATGGCCGGCGTCGTGGCCGAGGCCAGGCTGGCCGCGTTCGGCGACTTCTTTTCCCTCGACGCGCTGGGCGCGCTCATCCTGATCCCTATCGCGGGGGTCGGGCTTGTCACCGCGCTCTACTCGGTCAATTACATGAGGCGCCAGCACGAACGGGGCATTGTGGACGACAGGCACCTCGTCAGATACTATGCCGGGTTCAACGTCTTCATGCTAACGATGCTCGTCGTCCCCCTCGCGAACAACACCGGCCTGATGTGGGTGGCGATAGAGGCGACGACGCTCGTGTCCGTCTTCCTGATAATGCTCTACACTACCGAAGGGGCGATCGAGGCGGCATGGAAGTACCTGATAGTCGCGACGGTGGGACTCTCGCTCGCGCTCTTCGGGATCGTCCTCTTCTCCTACGCGCTGTCGCAGGCCTCCCCTTCTGCCGCGTCCTCGGGGACCGCGATGGACTGGACCTTGATGGCGACCTACGCGCGCTCGCTCGACCCTGCCGTCGTGAGGGTCGCCTACGTCTTCGTGCTCGTGGGGCTAGGGACCAAGGCCGGTCTTGCGCCCATGCACACGTGGCTGCCTGACGCGCACGGGGAGGCGCCTACCCCCATGAGCGCCCTCCTGTCAGGGGTCCTCCTGAACTGCGCGATCTACGGGATCCTCAGGTTCAACATCGTCGCCTCCTCAACCCTGGGGCGCGGGTTCCCCGACGCGCTGCTCATCGGCCTAGGCCTCCTCTCGATGGGCGTCGCGGCCTGCTCGATCTACTTCTCTAGGGACATGAAGCGCATGCTCGCATACTCGAGCGTCGAGCACATGGGGATCATCTCGATCGCGGTCGGGTTCGGCGGGCTCGGGCTCTTCGCCGCCCTCCTCCATATCATCAACCACGCCACGGCGAAGCCGCTGATGTTCTTCGCGAGCGGGAAGGTGAGCCAGCGCTATGACACGAAGGTCATGGCCGACATCAGGGGGGTCGTCAGGACCATGCCCCTCACGGCGATGCTGATGCTCATCGGCGGGCTCGCGATGGCCGGCCTGCCACCGTTCAACATCTTCCTCAGCGAGCTCCTCGTACTGACCGCGGGATTCGGGAGCGGCCAGATAGTCGCGACGACCTTGATGATGCTCTTCCTTGCGCTGGTCTTCGCGGGCTTCCTGAGGCACCTGGTCTCGATGAGCTTCGGCAGCCCCAAGGCGACGGGCCGGGTCGTGCCTGACCTTCCTTTGGCGGGCCACGGGGACTCAGGGCCTCTGGCGATAGTCCCGATGGCAATCCTGGCGGTGGTCGTGGTCGTCCTGGGATTCTACGTCCCACAGCCGCTCCAGACTCTCGTCCATGCCGCCGCCCGGGTGCTGGGACAGGGGTCCACGCCATGACCGCGCCTGCAGTCCGGCTGGAGAGGCTCCGCGGCGAGCTCGCCGGTCGCGCATCGTCGGTCTCCGTGAAGCACGGCAACGAGGCCCACGTCGAGGCAGAGCTCCTTGACCTGCCCGCGATCTGCGAGAGGGTCAGGGACTCTTGCGGCGGAAGGCTCGCCATGGTGGCCTGCTCGGACGAGCGCCGCACTAAGGGCCGCTACGTCCTGAGGTACGTCTTCGACATGGTCGGCGTGGACCTCTTCGTGGTCTTGTCCGCCGGGGTCGACCCTGCCGAACCTTCCTTCCCCAGCATAGCCTCTCTCTTCCCCGCGGCCACCCGATACGAGAGGGAGGTCAGGGACATGTTCGGCCTGGTGGCAGCCGGGAGCCCCGACCCCAGGCCGATGGTGCTCCACGACCGATGGCCGGACGGCGCACACCCACTGCGGAAGGACTTCGCGATTGGGACAAGGCCAGGGGGGACGGATGCCCGGGGCTATGAGTTCATGGAGGTTGCCGGTGACGGTGTCTCGGAGATCCCTGTCGGTCCCGTTCACGCCGGGGTGATCGAGCCCGGACACTTCCGGTTCAGCGTGCTGGGGGAGAGCATCGTCAACCTGGAGACCCGACTCTTCTACGCCCACAGAGGGGTAGAGAAGCTGGCCGAGGGGATGACGCTCGACCAGGCGCTCCTCCTCAGCGAGCGGATCTCGGGCGACGAGGCGGTGGCCAACTCGACGGCTTTCTGCCAGGCCATAGAGAGGGCAGCAGGGGCGGAGGCACCGAGACGGGCGACCGAGACGCGGGCAATCTGCGCCGAGCTGGAGCGGATCTACAACCACATCGGGACGCTGGCCGGCCTCACCCTGGACGCGGGGTTCGCCTACGGCGCCTCGAGGCTCTTGCTCCTGAAGGAGAGGGTGATGAGCCTCAACGAGGACTTTACCGGGAGCAGGCTGCTGTTCGGGGTGAACCGGTTGGGGGGCGTCGGGGTGGACGCCTTGCTGGTCGCAGGCGAGGTCTCCGAGACCGTCTCCGCAGTCCTGGAAGACTTCCGCAAGGTCGTCGAGGCGATAAGGGACGAATCCTCGGTCATCGACAGGCTGAGCGGGACGGGGACGATTGCGCCTGGGCTCGCCTTCGAGCTAGGACTGCAAGGGATCGTGGCACGTAGTTCGGGCGTGGACGTCGACACCAGGAGGGACCACCCCTACGGGGCGTACGGGCTGCTCAGGGTCGACAAGCACCACGACACCAGGCGGCAGGCTACCGAGTTCGGTGTCAAGCTGGCGAAGGCCAGGGGAGACGTCCTCGCGAGGTTCGACTCGCGCGTCGACGAGGTCGAAGGCTCGGCCGAGATCATCGACCAGCTCCTAGTGAAGATGGGTGGCGACGGCACGCTCACCGTCCCGGTGGCGGGCGAGATGCTTGAGCCATTCGCAAGCGCCCTTGGCTACGCCGAGTCTCACCGGGGACGGACGCTCCACTGGGTGGTCATCGGCGACGACCGAGACTCGCTCCTGAGGTACAAGGTGAGGACGGCCTCGTTCGCCAACTGGCCGGCGATAGAGGTCGCAGTCCTCAACGACATCGTGGCGGACTTCCCGCTCATCAACAAGAGCCTCGACCTCTCCTATGCGGCGAACGACCTATGACACGCGCGAGAGACCGAAGGCAGAGGGACATCCTCCACAACGGCGTGGAGACAGACAGGCGGCTCCTCGACCGGCCTAGGTATTCCGAGGGGTTCCGGGGGACCGTCGCCCTCCTACCCGGAGCCGCCGGCGTCTCCTGGCCAGGGTGCGCCTCCGGGGCGATCCGGCGAGAAGGCGGCAAGGTAACGGTCGACCTCGGGCGGTGCCTCATGTGCGGAAGGTGCCAAGAGGCCGCCCCTGAGGCCTTCGCGATCGAGAGCGGGTGGACGAGACCTGCCAGGCGAAGGGGCGACCTGGTGACGGTCCAAGGCGGAGACGTCCCGGTGGCATCAGCCCAGGATGCGGGAGCGCTGCTCCTCGAAAAGGTCGGACGAGTCCTGGGCAGGTCGCTCGCGATAAGGGAGGTCGACGCCGGCTCGTGCAACGGGTGCGAGGTCGAGATCTCCGCCCTGAGCAACCCTGTCTACGACGTCGAGAGGTTCGGGGTGCGCTTCGTGGCCTCTCCCCGGCACGCGGACGTCCTGCTGGTCACCGGGGTGGGTGCGACCAACCTCGAGGACGCGCTCCGCAGGACATACGACGCGACGCCCCACCCGAAGGTCGTCGTGGCGGTCGGGGCCTGCGCTTGCAGCGGGGGAATATTCGGTGAGACTTACGCGTCTGCGGGTGGCGTCGCAGGCATAGTTCCGGTGGACGTGTACGTTCCTGGGTGCCCTCCTAGGCCTGAGGCGGTCCTCTACGGGATCCTCCTCGCGGTCGACCGCGTGGCCCCACAGAAGACCAGCTAGCCGCGTCTCGACCTGGGCGGCAGGCCGGTCAGACGAGATTGAACGGTATAACCGGACGGGTCCGGGGATTCCCACATATACACCCCCACTGCGGGCCGCTTCGCTTGCAGATACTCCCGTCGAGGTCGGAGCTCGTGGAGGCTGCTCCGGGCCTCCTGCTCGTCATCCTGCCTCTCGGCGCCGTCTCGGAGCTCGCCTACTGGCTCGAGGGTCGGTACGTCGAAGCGGCCTTCCATGTCCCCCCTCCGGTCATCGCCCTGATGATCGCTGCGGTCCTCGGCATAGTCGTGGCGAACGTCGCAGAGCTACCCGCGAACCTTGTCCCCGGGCTGCAGTTCTCCACGAGGTGGCTCCTCAGGATAGGGATAGTGCTCTACGGGCTGAACTTCTCCTACGCGCTCTGGTTCAGGGCCGGCTCCCTGACGATCCTGGTCGTCGGGCTTGCGGCGGTCCTACTCCCGCTCGCGGTCGGCTACGCCGCTGGGAAGCTCCTCCACCTCGGCGATGACGCGAGCATCCTCGTCGCCGTAGGGACGGCGGTCTGCGGGATATCCGCCATAGTAGCCACCCAGGAGTCGATAAAGGCCAAGTTCGAGGAGGCAGGGATGTCGATCGCGACAATACTCGTCTTCGGGACCTTCGTGCTCTTCGCCTATCCTGTCCTCGAAGGTGTCCTCCATCTCGGCCAGGTGGCCTATGGGGTCTGGACGGGTGCGACCACGCTCGACCTCCCCCAGCTCGTGGCCGCCGCTCTCCAGGGCGGAGGAAGCACCTCGCTCACGGCCGGTCTCTGGGTGAAGTCGATCAGGATAGGGCTCCTCGTTCCGGTCATCCTCGTGATGGTGTCGCTTAGCAGCGCGGGCAGGTCGGGGTCGCCCTCTCGGCGATACGCCCAGGCGTTGAAGGCCTTCCCTCTCTTCATCCTTGCGTTCTTCGGGGCCATACTGCTGAACACCTTCGTCCCCATCCCTGCGGTCGTCACGAGCCCGCTTGCTAGCGGATCTGGTCAGCCCCTGGGCCTGAGCATCGCGAGCGCATTCCTGACCGCGGCGATAATCGCCATCTGCTTGAACGTCAAGAGGTCTGTCCTTGGCAGGACGGGATGGAAGTACGTCCTCTTGGGGGCGATAGCTTGGGGCGCCCAGTCCCTGTTGGTCCTCCTCCTGGTCGCGTACCTCCCGCTGCCCTCCCTCTAGAGCGGACGGCTGACCGGAGGGTTCTCGCAGACGCTCGGAGAAGTGGCCTGGGATGCCGAGGTGAGCGGCCTGCTGCCGACACCGGTGGATTTATCTAACGTTCGTTAGACTCGTCATGTCTGAGACGCATGCGTCGAAGTGCTGATTTCTTGTCCAATTCTTCGGCGTCCTACGCCTGGACTGGGCGCGCTCGCGGCTCTTGGTGCGATATGGGAAGAACCCAAGCGCGCCTGGGGGGCGTTCTGCTGGTAACCCCGAAAGGGGGAATCGGTGAATAGCTTGGAGTCCGAAGATGCGCTCTTGACGAGACCTCCGGGAGGGGCGAGGCTCTGAAGGGCGTCCTTCTTCTCACGTACGGCACCCCGAGCTCCCTCGACACGGTGGAGGAATATTACACTCACATCCGCGGAGGGAGGCGGCCTGCAGGAGAACAGCTGTCTGAGCTTGTTGAGAGGTATCGGGCGATTGGAGGTGGCTCGCCGCTAGTCGAGATCACGGAGCGCCAGAGGCGAGGTCTCCACCGGAGGCTCCAGCAGGCGGGTTCGGATACCCAGGTCTACATGGGCATGAAGCACTCAGCCCCCTTCGTTGAGGACGCGGTGAAGCAGGCCAGTCGAGACGGCGTGGGTGAGCTGCTCGGCATCCCATTGACGCCGAGCTACTCCAAGATGAATACCGAGACATACGTCCTGGCGGTGGAGATGGCGAACAACGGACTGGCAGCGAAGATGCAGCTGGACTTCGTGCGCTCGTGGAACGCGAATCCCCGTCTGATTGATGCCTGGGTCGACCGGGTGGTTGCGGGGTTGGCGAGACTCCCGGCTCACTGCGCCTTGGTCTTCTCAGCACACAGCCTCCCCGAGAAGACTTTGGCGCAGGGTGACCAGTACAGAGCAAGGCTCCTTGAGATGTCCGAACTTGTCGCC